>NZ_LUFH02000002.1 GCF_001586785.1 Sphaerospermopsis aphanizomenoides BCCUSP55 | reverse complement strand
GTGTAGGGGTGTAGGGGTGTAGGGGAGGCACGGGAAGCAGGGGAAGCAGGGGAAGCAGGGGAAGAAAAATTAGTTCTTTATTCTTCAATTCTTCTTTTTACTGAACTCCTGATAGCGCAGCGTGGCGTAAGCCATACTACTGAACTCCTGATAGCGCAGCGTGGCGTAAGCCATACTACTGAACTCCTATTATTCGGTTAGAATAATCAAGCGTTTGGGAATATGCCAACTTTAAGCGGCCCCATAGCATTTTCGACACAGATAATATTAAAATATGAACGCTACACAAGAACAACTTAAACTGAAATTAGCACAGGCTTTGGTGGCTGCATTTGGCGCTGACTACACCGGAGTAGATCCCATTTTAGTACCGGCGAGTAATCCTAAATTTGGAGATTTTCAAGCGAATGTGGCTTTATCCCTAAGTAAGAAATTGGGAATGCAACCGCGTGCGATCGCTTCTGCTATTGTAGAAAAACTAGATATATCTGATATTTGCGAACCACCAGAAATTGCAGGCCCTGGTTTTATTAATTTAAAATTACAAACATCCTACCTAGAAGCACAACTCAACGCCATTAAAACAGATTCTCGGTTAGGAGTTCCAAAAGCGAAAAATCCCCAAAAAGAAATTGTCGATTTTTCCAGTCCGAATATTGCTAAAGAAATGCACGTCGGACACTTGCGTTCTACAATTATTGGTGATTGTATTGCCCGGATTTTAGAATTTCGTGGACATGATGTATTACGGTTAAATCATGTCGGCGACTGGGGTACGCAATTTGGAATGTTAATTGCTTATTTGCGGGAAGTTTACCCAGACGCACTGACAACTGCTAATGCTTTAGATATTGGAGATTTAGTTACTTTTTACCGTCAAGCTAAACAAAGATTTGATGCAGATGCAGATTTTCAAGAAACAGCACGTCAAGAAGTTGTGAGATTACAAGCAGGTGCAGAAGATACACTTCATGCTTGGAATTTACTTTGTGAACAGTCACGGAAAGAGTTTCAAGTAATTTATGATTTATTGGATGTTCAATTAATTGAAAGAGGAGAATCTTTTTACAACCCATATCTTCCAGCAGTTGTAGAAGATTTAGAAAAAATTGGATTAGTAGAAGAAAACCAAGGTGCAAAATGTGTGTTCTTAGAAGGTTTTACTAACAGAGAAGGTGAACCTTTACCCTTAATTGTCCAAAAATCAGATGGTGGTTATAACTACGCCACCACAGATTTAGCATCTGTTCGCTACCGCATTCAAAAAGATCAAGCAAAACGGATAATTTACGTCACCGATGCGGGACAAGCAAACCACTTTGCTCAATTTTTCCAAGTTGCAAAAAAAGCAGATTGGATACCTGATGATGTGGAATTAGTTCACGTTCCCTTCGGTTTGGTTTTAGGAGATGACGGAAAGAAATTTAAAACTCGTTCCGGTGATACAGTTAGGTTAAAAGATTTATTAGATGAAGCTGTTTCTCGGACTCGTGCAGATTTAACAACAAGATTACAAGACGAAGGCAGAGAAGAAACTGAAGAGTTTATTAATAATGTTGCTGAGATAGTTGGTATTAGTGCTGTAAAATACGCAGATTTAAGCCAAAACCGTACTAGCAATTATGTTTTTAGTTATGATAAGATGCTGGCTTTGAAAGGCAATACAGCACCTTATATGTTATATGCTTATGTAAGAACACAAGGTATTAGCAGAGAAGGTAATATTGACTTTGAAAATTTAGGAACAGATGCCAAAATTATTCTGACAGAAGAAACAGAATTAACTTTAGCCAAGCATTTGTTACAACTGGATGAAGTAATTAATGAAGTTGAACAGGATTTATTACCAAATCGTCTGTGTGATTATTTATATAATCTCAGTGAAAAGTTTAATAAGTTCTATGATAAGTGTCCGGTGTTGAAATCTGAAGAACCTATAAGAACTTCGCGGTTGATGTTATGTGATTTGACAGCTAAAACGCTGAAGTTAGGATTAGATTTGTTGGGAATTAAGGTTTTAGAGAGGATGTAGAGGGAAGAGTTTTTAACGCAGAGGTACGCGGAGGTAACGCAGAGGGACACAGAGTGTTTTTTGGCTTTGTGTCTTTTCTGGTTTGAGGCACTTAATTGAGGTGGAATACGTCATGATTATTGATTGTGGCAAATAGCGGGAAGAAAGCTATGAAATCAGCAGTTATTGTCAAAACTCTTATCGCTTCTTTGGGTTTGTTTGTGTTTTTAAATCCTGGTCAAGCATCCGCGCAAATTGTCCCCCAACCTTGGGTTTCTGTGGGGGAAAAGGATGGTGATGTTACCTACGCTGTGGGTGCTAGGGCTTTGAGTTTAGGTGTGGAAGTGGGAACTGGTGCTGATGGTGCAACAGGTGTTGATGTCTTGAAATTTATCAATTTACCTGTAATTTCTCCTTATGTGGGAGTTGGTTACTATTCAGAAGATAAGGGTGTTGCTTTCTCTGGTGGTGTCCAAGCAAACGCAACTGAACATATTTTTATTGGTGCTGGTTATAATTCTGTCCGTGGTTTCAATGGACAGTTAGGAGTTAAATTCTAATTTTGAATTGGCGATGACAATCATTAACTTTCAACTAAATTCGCAGAAGTGATAAATTTAGCCTTAGTGGTAAAACTGCAAATCTATTTCCCCAGAGTAAAAGAGTTTAAAATGCCTTAGTACAAGCATTGACTCGCCTACAAAATACCAGAATGATTTCCACCAGTAGGGTGGGCATTGCCCACCACCGGGTTAAATTAATAACAATATTAATCTTCGTGGTCTTCAAAGGGGTCGCTTAACTGCTTGCTTGGAGGTCCAAATGAAGTATAGATCGCCATGCCGGTGATTGCAACCAGTATGGCACAAAAGGAAACACCAAGCACTAAACCGGGTTCTAAGTCCATAAATTTAGGGTTATATTATGAGAGATATGTTTATAGAATATTACAAAACTTAAACAAAAGTGCAGAAGTAAGGATAGATCAGGAAGGTGGGTACGAAGTAGATGGCAATATATAGGACGGATAAATAAGAACTGTAAGACCTGCTATTGGGGCAACCTGAAAGCGGCGGGTTCATTCCAAAAATCCAAGCCCTGTTAGGGTTTGGGAATGTAAAAGAAGATTAAAAAAGCTTTGGCAACTGATCTTAGGTGAACTATGGCACAACGGACTAGGTTGGGAGATATCCTCAGACCCTTAAATGCTGAGTATGGTAAAGTCGCTCCGGGTTGGGGTACAACACCTGTAATGGCTGTTTTTATGGGTTTATTTTTCGTGTTTTTGCTAATTATTCTGCAAGTTTACAATAAGTCACTGTTAATTCAGGATGTACTTGTTGATTGGCGCAGTCTAGGCGGCTAATTGCTATACAGCCATCATCATAGACCCGGCTTGTCCGGGTTTTTCAACCAGTGGGGTATGGGGTGTAGGGAAAAACTTCTTTATTTCTCCTTCTTTTTTATTTATTCTAATAGTGGCGCTTGGTGTAAGCCATACTCATAAACTCCTGATATATTTTATGGATATGAGATGATCTAAAGGAAAAAATAATGAATATATTTGGTATTGGTCTACCAGAAATGGGTCTAATTATGGTGGTTGCGCTTTTAATTTTTGGACCGAAAAAGCTACCAGAAATTGGTCGGAGTTTAGGTAAAACCATTCGCGGTTTCCAAGAAGCTTCTAATGAATTTCAAAATGAGTTTAAACGGGAAGCTGAACAATTGGAACAAGCTGTGAAAACTACGGCTGAACTCGAACCTAAGCAAATTGAATCTGGGAAATCACCGCAAGAAAATACTGGTTCTTCTCCCACTAGCTAAGTAAGTGGGCGGAATGAAAAACTAAAAGTTAAAAATTAAAATCAATCCGAAATCCAAAATCTAAAATCTAAAATCCAAAATCCAAAATCCAAAATCGGATGACAGAAGCTATTACCCAACCAGCTTTGGTGATTCCCCAGCTAATAGTAGGTTTGGGGAATCCTGAACCTAAGTATGACCAAACTCGCCATAATATTGGCTTTGCGGCTGTAGATGTTATTTCTCGCGCTTGGCAAATTCCTCTGGCGGAAAATCGTAAGTTTCAAGGACAGTTTGGCGAAGGTATTGCACCAGGTGGCGGCAAAATTCGTCTCTTGAAACCCCTAACTTATATGAATCGTTCCGGACAGTCAATCCAAGCGGTGACAAGTTGGTATAAATTGCCGCCGGAGTCGGTGCTAGTAATTTATGATGATATGGATTTGCCTTTGGGAAAAACTCGTTTGCGCTTGTCTGGTTCAGCGGGTGGACATAACGGCATGAAAAGCACTATCTCTCATTTGAGTAGTCAAAATTTTCCTCGCTTAAGAATCGGTATTGGTAAACCCAAAGGTGCAGCTAATGATGATAATACCGATACGGTTTCTCATGTTTTGGGGCGTTTTTCTGCGACGGAAACCAAATCAATGACTTTGGTGCTGGACTTTGTGGTTGACTGTGTAGAACTGACCTTGAAGCAGGGAGTAGAAAAGGCGATGAATCGTTGCAATAGCTGGTCTGTTGACTTATAGCAGGTGATAGGTGACAAAATAAGGTACAAATTTCCATCGCAAAGCTTTGCACGAAAAGAGTTTGACTGCTAATTGCTGATTGCTGAAAGCTTCTGTAACTCGTTGTTTTCAAGTGTCTTGATTTTGGTTGATGGACAGCGGTTTTCGCTTGCTCCATCTAACCAAGTTTACAGGCTTACGCACAAATTTGAAAATAGGATGACACCCCAATAAGGGGTGCGTCACAGCTGGTTGAATTTTTCTAAGAAAATGGCACAACGATTTTGCTTGTTTTATATTGATTTCTGCAAGCAACGCTAATACCACACCGAATAGGTTTATTTAAAACGACGTTTCCGTCTAGCTGCGACTGCTTTACGTTTGCGCTTTTCCAGGGGGGTTTCAAAGTGGCGATGATACTTTACGTCAGCCAAAATACCAGCTTTGGACACTTGGCGTTTAAACCGACGCAGGGCTGAATCTATTCCTTCGTTTTCTCCTAGAACCACTTGGGTCATTCTGAGTCTGTCCTCAATTTGTCAATAATCTCCATTGTAATATTAGCCTCAAACTTGGCAAAACCATCCAGAAAGTAAGTAGGCAACGGAGTGAACACGCTAAGAGAATAGTCCGTCATATAAGCAAGGCTAACGCCTTAGTCGCCTGTGAATATTTAAGTATGAGAGGATGTTTTAGAAGTCTTTGGTGATGTATTAAAAATCGTTATATCCTCCCCTAGCCCCTCCTTAAAAAGGGGGATTTAGGGGGATCTGTGGGTGTCAGATACTACAGGAAAAAGTTTATGGCTACGCCACGCAAGCTATCAAACAACCTCTTAGGGACTTCCAGAAATTAAATTATTCAATGAGTGAGAACCAATATGAGTATGAGATTCTTCCTCCCCTGCTGACCCAAACGATGGAATATTTTTTTAGTTGGAAGTCCCTTAGACTGGGGAGTGTCAAATATCGATCCTTGAGTTTGTTAACCTGCTGCTGTAACTGGTCTTAATGAAATCTTAATTTGATGATAATAAACTGCAAAGGTCTGACTAAATAACCAAGTTATCAATTGTTATAGCCTTGGACAGGGTGGTTAGGACATCAATTGATAATGAAACTCTGACTACAAGAGGGTTTTACTCCTGACTCCTGACTTCTGCTATATTACGTTCATCAGCATCTCACTATTATTTATAACCTAATTACAGGAATACTATAGTAATCCTAGATTTTCAAAGTTAGTAGCCATAAACTAGGGAAGAAAACCAGCATTTCTATGTTTTTTCCTCCCTGGTTTTTCCTTTATTCAGAAGTGATTACAGATTCAGAATCTAAGTCAATAGACAGGGCTAATTGATATAATTGACGGCGGGAAATTGATATATCTTTTGCTAATTGTCGGCTGGCTTGGGAACGAGAAACTCCCTGTTTCATCATTTCTAATAACTCAGCTTTCAGTTCTGCTTCTGTGAGTTGAGGTTTAGTGGGTGGTATTCCTGCTACTAACAGGGTATATTCCCCTTGGGGTTCTTTTTGTTGGTAATGGGCGATCGCATCACTAATTGTCCCCCGCCAAAATTCTTCATATAATTTAGTTAGTTCTCGTGCTATGACTATTAAGCGATCGCTCCCTAAAATATCTGCTAAATCTTGTAATGTATCCCGCAACCGATGGGGAGACTCATAAAAAACTAAAGTCCGTGATTCTGTTAATAATGATTCTAAATATTCTCTTCGTTGTTGACTTTTTGCCGGTAAAAATCCATCAAAAATAAACCTATTGGTTGGTAAACCCGATGCGCTTAAGGCGGTAATAGCAGCGGTAGCACTAGGAATAGGAACAACAGTAATTCCTGCATCAACACAAGCTTTCACTAATTCATATCCAGGGTCAGAAATTCCTGGCATTCCCGCATCACTAACCAGTGCGATCGCTTTTCCAAATTGTAAATATTCCAGTAATTCAGGAATGCGACTGCTGCGATTATGTTCATGATAACTCATCTGCGGCGTTTGCACTTGAAAATGTTGCAACAATTTTCCTGTATGTCTTGTATCTTCTGCCGCAATTATATCCACTGCTTGTAAAATTCGTACCGCCCGAAAAGTCATATCTTCCAGATTGCCAATCGGTGTACCAACTATGTATAATGTTCCTGGTTTTGGTTCAGTTTGCATAATTTTGCATAATATTTTACATCATAAAAAACGTAAGCATTCAGGAGTCAGGAGTCAGAATATTTGATCTATTGCTAAATTCTCAAATATTGATTTTTTGCGTAACCGTTAAACAACTGAATGCTGACTGCTAATAGCTGAATGCTTCTTACAAAATTAGTTGTTAATAAACTTCTCAAAAATCTCCCCAAAATCTTTACGCACATAAGTTTCATGAGCATACTTTAACCAATTAAAAGCATACCAGTTAATTGCCTTAAACTGTTCTTCTGAAGTAGATGTAGTTGTACAACGACTAACTGTGCTGGCAGCCGTACTTAAGCTGGTTTGAGCATATTGGTGATAGAGAGCATTTTCTCGTTGAATGGATGCAATTTTTAGTAAAGCTTTGTACAAGTCTTTCAAGGGTGCAATATAACTTTTAGCAACATCAATAGAATAGGATTGATCACCCATAATTAACTTGATTTCGATGTCCATATCTATTGTTCCAGCGGTTTCTAATTTCACATCTTTAATCATGTTATGGCTATAACTAAACCGCTTAAGTAAGCGTTTCTTGCTTACAGCAGAATTGCCATCAAGATGAATCAAAGCCAAATTAGTAAAACAGTATTCATCGGTTTTTGATTTAATCAAAAAATAGATTTTTTCACCTTCTTCATGCATCACATAGTCATCACTATCAACCTTGTCATAATCTTCGGGTTTAATTACAGCACCAATATCACTCAAACCCAGTGCATCCATCGCCATGTTTTTGAACATATATTTGTTGCTCTCTACTAAAGAAAACTATTATCGCTATTATGACGTTTATTATATACTAGTGGGTAAAAATTCTAGTGTAAAGATTTCTGTTAAACTGTAAGGACAAGTTTCAGGAAATGAAGACAACCCCGTTTCTCGTTCTGCGCTGATCATAGCAAGTTGATAAGTTTTGTCTAGTGAATCTTCTAAATAAGAGTTAAGACTGGGGTTTTCTTTTAAAAGTTTTTCCAAACGTAAACGTTGTTCTTTGATAGTTAATTGCCAACTGCGAGAACGTAAATTAGGCTGAAATTGCCACTTCAGTAGATGCATAATTAACATTTCTAATCTGCTTTCTAATTCTCGTTTTTCTGAACGTCCCATGTCTTCTAGTTCTTCCGCAATATGAGCAAAATCAATTTGATGAAATTGTTCTGTTCTCAACAGATGTGCTTGTTCTTGTGTCCAAGCATAAAAATCATTGTCATGAGTAGTTTTATTCATAGATAAAAATAGAGCAAATATTCTATAATTTACCAATCACCAATTACGAATCACCAATGACAAAATCTGCCTTATTTGTCGGTTTAATCACCTTAGACTTAATTTATCTTTCCCAATCACCGCCGCAGAATAATCAAAAATTAGTTGCTACTGATCATACTGTAGCAGCAGGTGGACCAGCCACTAATGCATCTGTTACATTTAGTTACTTAGGTAATACATCAAAAATTTTAGGTGTGTTGGGTTCACATCCCATGACACAGTTGATTGATACAGATATAAAAAATTACCAAGTTGAAATTATTGACTTAGATGCTAGTAAACAAACATCACCACCAGTATCTTCAATTATTGTCACCCAAAGTACAGGAGAACGGGCAGTAATTTCTATCAATGCAGTGAAAACCCAAGCTAATATTAGTTCTATTCCCATCAATATATTAGAGAATATTGATATTGTCTTAATTGATGGACATCAAATGGCAGTAAGTAAAGCTATTGTCCAAGAAGCTAGAAATCAAAATATCCCGGTTGTCATTGATGGAGGTAGCTGGAAACCAGGATTTGAGGAAATATTACCTTATGTAGATTATGCAATTTGTTCCGCTAACTTTTATCCCCCCAACTGCAAAAATCAAGCAGATGTTCTTAATTATTTGCAAGTTTTGAAAATTCCTCATATTGCCATTACCCAAGGAGAAAAGCCGATAGAATATTTAAACTATGAACAAAGAGGTTTGATCAATGTACCGAAAATTTCAACTGTTGATACATTAGGCGCAGGAGATATTTTTCATGGCGCTTTTTGTCATTATATTTTACAGTCAAATTTCCTAGATGCCCTGGCTTCAGCTAGTAACATTGCTGCCGAAGCTTGTAAATATTTCGGAACACGCCGTTGGATGGAAAGTTAAACTAGATTTAAAATTAGAGGGGAGCATCCCAATTTTGAAAAAATAAACACAGCCATACAAATAAACTCTTTCAAACCATCTGAACTTTGTGTCCTAGCCTGCGGAAAGCCGCTCCAAGTCTATGCGTTATTTGCGGTTAATTTATATCAAGCCTTAGAGCAATTGCCAGATTTCCACAAAATAAACTTACACATTGGGGATGCTCCAAATTAGATTTTAAATAATAAATAAACAAAATAAAAATAAGTTTCTCGCATCAAAAAAGGCAACTGACTATTTAAACTTTGATAGCGGGTAGTAGGTGTAGGAGATGGTTGTGCATCTAAACCTAAATCTCTAGCCATTAAAACCGCACGTTTCAAATGTAATGGATCACTAACAATGAGAAATGTTTTATATGGGTAATTTGCCACTACTTCCGAAGCATTTTGCAGATTTTGGTAAGTGGTTCTAGATGTAGTTTCCATCAAAATATGAGATGATTTTACACCTTTTTTGACAGCATAGTATTGACCAACAACCGCTTCTGCTAATTCATCACCAGAACCTACTCCCCCAGTGAAAATGAGAGCGCGAACATAACCACGTTGATATAAATTAATAGAATGGTTAATCCGTTCTCGAAAAACAGGAGATGGTTGTTTTCCCCAGACTGCTGCACCTAAAACAATTGCTGCATCTGCCTGAAGAGGTGTATAATTGTCACCATAAAAATATATACTAGTAGCCGTAGAGGCTATCATCACTACCAAAGCAGAGATTAAGGACAAAATCCCCAAAACTAACTTATTTTTTGTAAACTGATGATACCTTTGCGCCTTTGCGCCTTTGCGTGAGCTTTTCATAAAGTTTATACTTTACCAAAACCAAAAGAATGACAGACTTGGAAGAAATACTAAAAATTACTCGTGAAGTAGGTTGGGGTGCAGCTAAGTTACTGCGTTCCTACTATCAGGGAACTGCCCCAGACCCGAACTTAGACGTACAATATAAGCAAAATGAGCCTGTTACTGTTGCCGATGTAGCCGTTAGTAAATACATCCTATCCAACCTCCAGTCAGCTTTTGGTCAAGAAGATTTTGGTTATATCTGTGAAGAAACCTATAAAACCCAACAGGGTAAAAATCCTGCTGAGTTGGTGTGGATAATTGATCCTTTGGATGGGACAAGAGACTTTATTGATAAAACTGGGGAGTATGCAATTCACATAGCTTTGGTTCAAGATACCAGGCCAGTTTTAGCAGTGGTAGCAATACCTGAAGCAGAGAAGATATATTATGCTACCAAAGGTGGTGGTACTTTTGTGGAAACCGTTAATGGTTGTCATCCCTTGAAAGTTCCTGCTGATAAACCTATTGAAGATCTAACCTTGGTTGTCAGTCGTTCCCATCGCAATGACAAGTTAGAATATTTACTTAAAAATTTACCCTGTCAAAAACAAAAAGCGATTGGCAGTGTAGGTTGTAAAGTTACTACTATTGTGGAACAACAGGCAGATGTTTATATTTCCCTTTCTGGTAAATCTGCACCCAAAGATTGGGATATGGCTGCGCCCGAACTAATTTTAACAGAAGCTGGTGGTAAATTTACTCATTTTGATGGCAAGCCATTGGAGTATAACACTGGTGATGTCAACCAATGGGGGGGATTGTTGGCAAGTAGTTCTCAAGATCATGAAATATTGTGCCAAAAAGCAGAGCAAATTTTATACCAGTTTGAAGCGTTACAGAATTAGAGAATGAATTGACATTTTCGGCGTTGCTAAATCAGAGTATATAGGAATCATATTTGATTCTTGAAAAACACTCCGTACACTTCCCCTGTTCCCTGTTAAGAGTTCCCTGTTCCCTCTCTACACAGATAATTTCAAAAATCAAATACCAGTCCTACATCAACAGTTCATATTAAAAGGCTGTGCTATACTGGCGGCTATAAGGATTATTTTCGGTTGAGTAAGTCGTTTGAATTTCTGTTAAATGAGTCTCTCCGAATCTAACTCTCTACACGCTCTGGTTTGGGAGACCATCCGTCTATGTCGATTTACGTTGGAAATTTGTCCTATCAGGTTACAGAAGAAGACCTGAAGCAAACTTTTGCTGAGTACGGGACAGTTGCCCGTGTGCAGTTACCTACTGATAGGGAAACAGGCCGTCCACGGGGTTTTGCCTTCGTGGAAATGGGGTCTGAAGCAGAAGAAACAGCAGCCATTGCAGCACTGGATGGTGCAGAATGGATGGGACGAGATTTAAAAGTGAACAAAGCTAAACCCCGTGAAGAAAGACCTTCTCGTGGTAGCTGGGGCGGTGGAGGTGGTCGTTCAGGTGGTGGCCGTGGCGATCGCCGCTATTAATTTTGTTCTGAAAAATTTTTAAATCTAGAGTCTCCAGCAGATACAATTAAAGTTTCGACTCTGCTGAGATATTTTTTTTAACTCTAGCTTGTATGTATTAAACCACAAAAGGAGGAATGAGAATGACACAAGTAGTTTTGGGGGAAAATGAAGGTATTGAATCAGCTTTACGGAGATTTAAGCGAGAAGTTTCTAAAGCTGGTATTTTCCAAGATATGCGGAAGAATCGCCATTTTGAAACACCTTTAGAAAAAGAGAAGCGTAAAGCAATCGCTAGACACAAGCAACGTCGTCAACAACGTTCTCGGTTTAAGTGATATAACAGGTGACAGGTGACAGGTGACAGGGTTTCAAGCCTTTTATGGTCTAAGTTTTACCAATGGCTTACGCCCATCTACGCTATGAGTTGATGTCCTCACTGCCTTGTCCGGTGCAATAACTCCAGAGTAATGTTCACCGCAACTGTAAAAACCAGTTAGCATCCCTTCATTATTCCGCTGAACTTCTGTTTTTTGTGGTGATATATTCTACCAACCACAAGCAATTAGTAGACATTAATAGAAAAACCTGTTTGTAGTAGTGCTGTATTTGTTGTCGGCACTACTACAAGTTGTATTTGGGCGAGAAAATTAGTTAAATTTCTGCCACAGCGCGTTCAATCAAGCGTCGAGCTAAAGTTTGTGTTCCTGTATGTTCATAGTAATTTGTAGACATATCTAGAAACGCCGCCACATAATCTAATTTGTCATCACTAAATTCCAGAAAACCTTTCAGATTACCAAGAACCTTTTGTGCTGTTAAAGCATTAGCAGAAACTATGCCATTCATCCAACCTTTAACAGAATGAAGACTTTCACCAATAAAGTCTAATTTACCACCACTACCGCTACCAGGAATGAAGTTACTCATCGCTTTGAAGGTGGAGTTTTGATCCAACTCTTGGGGATTCATTTGGCTTAACAGAGTTAAAGATTTTTGGATAAAATCAGGGCCAAGAGGGATAATTCCATCAACACAAATTAATGCTGCCATGCGAATCATTGATTCCCCACTATATTCGCCTAAAGCACCAACAAAATCCCCAATACTATCACCAGGAATACCATTAATTTGGCAAAAAGCGACTAATTCAGCCACGACTTTTAATGTTAAATCAATCGTTTGGGCTTTATCTGCTTTAGGAGTGATAGAGTTTAAAAACCCGAATAGAGGTATAGCTTCACCGACTTTATTAGCCAACGCTGCTGCACCTAAAGCCTTATCAGTGCCATCAACAGTTTGATAAAGCCATAAAGCGGTTTGATATCCTTGGGATCTGTCATTGAAAAGATAAATTGCCCGTTCACCAATAGCTTGAATTAAAGATTCATCAGTTTCTCCAGTGACGGTTTTAATAGTATTGACAAAACCCACCGTATTATTCCATTCACCGGGAGCAATAAAATCTAAAGCATTTAACATCGAAACTGTTAAACCACTGGTGGGTAGTTGATCAACTAACTCGAATATTGATTTACTCACAAAAATCTCCTGATTGATAGTTTGTTATAGCAGTCAGCAGTCAGATGCAAACGTTGATTAGATATGGATCTGTGTTTTTTCTATGGTGCTAATTACTGTGGCAACTTTGACATTTGAAGTTTAGAGTACAAGTCATTTCAACTTAGCTAAACCGTCAAGATCAAATTTTTCGATCCAATCTGCGCGATCGCTGGCGTTAAATAATGGATCTTTAGAAATTACCTTCACTTGGTACTTACCCACCAAAACCGAAGTTTGAGTTTTACCCAGTTCTACAGCGGGATAGTCATCAATTTTCTGAGTGCTGTTGGCATATTTTGCCGCTACTCCAGGGGTGCTGGTGGTGTCAGAAATAGCCAATTGAGCTACAACTTTACCGCCTTTTTTCAAATTCGCTTCCGAAAAACCTTTTTTCTCTTGGGTATAGACTCGCTCATAACCATCTTCCCCTTCAGGAAAGAATGCGTTTAATTGACTACCTTGAGTGGCATTTTTGGCAACTGCTTGACCAGTTTTTTGCTTAGTGCTTTCCTGTTGTACCTGGTCAAAGCGATTTGGTGCTTTGGGGGAACAAGCTGTAGTTAATAATAAAATAGATAGCAATAAACTGGCTAAAAGCCTACGTCCACGGAATAAACTCACGTTTGTTCTCCTTCAATACTTGAGAGTTGAGGCAATTATCAGCTCTACTATAGTGTTTGCACCAGAAAATTTACTTTTTCATCATTATTTGGTATTGAGAAGCACTAATTTTGCGACAGCTTTATGATTCACGACGATAAGCTATCACTGCATAGAAGGGATCTCCTCCAGATAAACCCAACCATTGTAAAAAATTCGGTGCAGTTGATTGATTGACAATTACTTCTGGAGTAGTAAATCCTGGTACTGAGGCAAAGTAACCCTTGACTAACTCAACTCTAGACGCTTCTGAAGCATCCCGCCAAACTTGAATCGCTTTTTGATAAAACATCCGGTTGGAAAAGCTGATAATAGCCACACCACCAGGTTTAAGAATGCGATGAATCTCCGAAAATACAGCTTCTGGATATTGGATGTACTGAACAGATACACAATTGACAACAGCATCAAAATCTTGATCTGGTAAGGGTAATTGAGGCTGTGCGTTAATATTCTGCACAAAATAATGGTTCAATCGCGGGTTACGTGCTAATTCCTCAGCATTAAGTCCATGTCCTTCCACATGGTCAAACTCTATTTCTTCTGGTAGATGAGAGACCCAGCTACTCATCATATCAAAAATGCGGGTCTTGGGTTTGAGTCGCTGACGATATAAATCTGTTAGCTGTTGAATAAAGCCTTCATCAACATGGGTGACAAAGCGCGGGTAATCGTAAAACAACTTATCATCTGTATCATCTATCTTCAGGCGTTGGTCTGGTCGCAACAGCATAAATGTCTATTTAGGAAAAGTTTTTTTGTAGCTGGTGTTAATTTTGTATACTAATTTAAGTTATTTTGACCATAAAAGTAAATTTCAGTCCGCATATATAAATGTTGTCAAATTGGTGTTGTTGTCACAAATGCAACAGTGCATAAATTGTTTTTTTAAAACCGCAAAGGACGCAAAGAACACAAAGATAAGAAAAGAAAAATTTTTTCACGTATAATCCAGGTTGGTGATCACTAATAAATAGTAAGTACCCAAGCAAAATTAATTGTACATATTGATTGAAAACAAAAATGTCTGTATTCCTTACCTATTTCCTATTCCCTATTCCCTCTCCTAACTATAAAATTTATTTTGCACGACTACTTAACATTCACATCTTCTGCAATCAATGTTGTACCAATCATCTTTATTTCTAAATCTTAAACAGTTTATTCTTTTAATTAAAAAATTTCCCTATATCAGTTTGTTAATTTGGCTCATTCCTTTATTGTTATTTACTTCTGGTCAAACCAGCCTGATGGCTCACGATGAAGCTCTTTATGCCAGGAGAGCGCGTTTAATCTTTGATTCTGGTGACTGGATAGCGCCGTGGGGTAACGCTCATCATAAAACTCCTGGTTTTTATTGGTTAATTGCGATTTTTTATAAGTTGTTTGGTGTGAGTGATATTAGTGCGCGTATACCTAGTATGATTGCCGGAATTATCAGCGCATTAATTATATATGAAATAGCAAAAATCTTGCTAGGAGAAAAACTGGCTTACCTATCAACTGCTATTTTGAGTGTGGAATTTATCTGGCTACAATATTGTCGTCTAACTGCGCCTGATGTCCCGACAATTTTATTAGTATGTTTAGGAATTTTATGTTTATTAAAGTCTGAAATAAATCCTCGATATCGCCTGATTTATGGTTTTATTGCGGGAGTAAGTTTTGGTTTAGGCTTCTTGATGAGAAGCTTTATGATTTTTTTACCGATGGTGGCATTATTCCCTTATTTAATTGGAGAACATCGCCGTCATCACCATTTGATTAACCCAATGTTATATCTAGGTGGTTTAGTGGGTTTAATTCCTACTTTAGTTTGGTTGTGGTTTAACTGGTTGCGCTATGGTGGTGATAGTGTTGGTCAGTTGTTGGGTTTTGTAGCAGAATTAGGTAGTAGTGAACGACCAGGAAATGGCATATTTTATTATTTTTGGAATGTGCCGTTAAAATCCTTTCCTTGGTTCTTTTGCAGCATTTTAGGGTTAGTTTTAGTAATTCGTAAACCCATTTTACGCTATCAATTGTTATTAGTAGGTTTCCCCATAACTTTATTTACAGAAATTACGATATTTTCTACTCGTTTAGCTCACTATAGCCTCTGTCTTTACCCATTTATGGCTATGTTGGCGGCTGTAGGTTTAGACTGGTTGGCGAATATTTACCAACAGGGAAAAATTACCCAGATTAAAGCATATATTCCTCGCAACATCAGCTATGCCTTTGGTGTTTTAGGCATCATCTTGATTTTAGCTAGTATAGTGGTTTTGATTGCAGGTTTTGTTGATATTCAAAAATATACAATTCTGGCTTTAATTTCCGGTCTAGCTTGTTTAATTGTGCCGTTAATTTGGATTTTACGTTACCGTTTTGGGCAAAATTTTCTCACTGCTCGTTACTGGATAGGTGGTTGGTTAATTGCAATTTGGATATCTCTAGCTACGGCTGGAAGTTTAGGCTTATTAGGAGATTTTAACCCGGCATTTAGAATCTTCTTTCAACAAGAATCTATTGCTGCAATTCTCCAACAGCATCCTGTTAATTTTGTCAATTTAGATGGTAAAAATGCTGTATTAATCAATTTTTATACTCCTATTCACGGTCAGGAGGTAGAATCAATTTCTCAATTACCAGCTTTGAGTTATGCTTGGATTTATCAACCTAACTCTGATAATTTGTCTAAAAAATATCGGATTTTAGGCACTATTAAAGATTATCAACTAATTCAAATTTTATCCTTTTAAAAGTTTTCCTTCCCTACACACCTACATCCCTGTTTATTCCCCATTTCACCACAGCATCCGATTGAGAAAATGCTGTAATAACTTTATTCCCGTTGGTTCTTGATAATCTGTAGGTAACAAAGCCTGTATCGCTTGCTGTAAAATTTCTAAAGCCTCATCTATTTCTTGACGCTTGGGTCTGGTATTTGCGGGAAAATATAAAGGTTCACCCACCCGAATTGTTAACTCTTTTCTCAAAAAGAGGTCATGAGTGCCAATTAATGCTATTGGTATTATAGGCACTCCAGCCCGCAAAGCGTAAATTACTGTTCCGCGTTTCAGAGAATGCAAATGACCCTCACCCCTTCCCAGTCTCCCTTCAGGAAAAATTATTAACCCATCTCCACGGGTTAAAATTGCGGAAACAATGCGGTCTATTCTGCGGATTGTTTGAATATTTCCACCAGGGTTAACTGTAGTTTTAATAACTTGAGCAAGTTCCTTTAAATCTTCTTGTCCAGCTTCAGCAGCAGCAATAACAGCCTGTTCCTCTCCCCAAATTCTTTCGAGCGGAATCACACCACCAGCAAAACCTAAAATCAGCCGTTTCCACCATTTGTTATAGAGAGTACGGGCATCACCGAGAATATAATAATATGGTTGAGTAGGTATTTCTGCCAATAAAACTAATGGGTCGATGTGGTGGAGATGGTTAGCAGCTAAAATGGCTGGTGTGTGGGGTATTTTTTCTAGGTTTTCGACGTGGACATGGAATAAAGAATGAATGAGCGATCGCAAAACACAACGCCTTATATTTGCATGAACTCGCGGTTGCTCATGTTCCTGATCAATAGTAGATAGATGATTGAGAGTAGTTTCTATAGTATGACGAATAGTGCGATCGCTCGCTGCCGTTACACCTTCCCATACCCGCTTAATAGCTGCCTCAGTCAAGGGTGGTAAATTTTCTGACCCGTTAGTATTTTCCATTTGGTACTGCAACAACAACAGAAGGAATTTAGAACTTCAATTTTTAATTTCCCTCTTCCCTATACTCTTCACTGTCACCTGTCACCTGTCACCTGTCACCTAAATTTCTGTAATTCCTCCCACAGTTAGAAGCGATTTTCCCTACAATGTACGTTGATAGGCTAATAGCTTGCTGGGAAATTACGTAAAAAATTAACCATGACGATTTACCACAGCGTAGGCACATTTAAAGGTGTTGGGGGACTTGACCTGTATTACCAAAGCTGGAATCCAGAGGGGAAAGTACGAGCAATATTAGCTCTCGTACATGGACTCGGAGGACACAGCGGACTGTACACAAATGTAATTGAGTATTTATTACCTAAGCAATATGCTATTTATGGCTTAGATTTACGTGGTCATGGACAATCACCAGGTCAAAGAGGTTATATTAACACTTGGGCTGAGTTTCGTGATGATGTGCGAGCCTTCTTAGATATGCTTCAGAAGCAACAGCCAGGATGCCCAATTTTTCTTTTTGGGCATAGCATGGGGGGGATGATTGTTATAGAATATGTTCTGCGTTATCCAGAAGATATATCTGCATTGCAAGGAGTGATAGCTGTTGCACCGAGTATTGGAGAGGTAGGAGTATCACCCATTCGTGTGTTATTAGGAAAAATGCTCTCGCGCTTATGGCCACGTTTTTCCTTAAATACCGGGTTAGACACAACTGCTGGTTCACGAGATCCGAAGATATTAGCTACCTACACTCAAGATAATTTACGTCATACCCGTGCCACAGCCCGGTTTTCTACAGAATTCTTTGCTACACTAGCATGGATAAATGCCCATGCCCATGAATGGAAAATACCATTGTTGATTTTGCATGGTGGCGCTGACAGAGTAGTGTTACCAAGTGGGAGTAAAAGTTTTTACCAGCTTGTGAATTGCCCAGATAAATTACGCATCGAGTATCCGGGAGCCTATCACGATTTACATTGTGATATTAATTATGATCAAGTGCTAACTGATTTAGTTAATTGGATGGATCAGCATTTACCAATTGAAGTGGAACGATTAGAACCAGTTATGAGTAACATGGATTCCGCTTAAATACTTACAATATCTGTCTGGGGTGGAACAAAAGTAATTGGTAATTGGTAATTGGTAATTGGTGATTGAAAAAACTAATTACCAACTAGACCAAATATCATGTCTGCTCAATTACTTTTAAATCCTCCTCCTACCTCTTCCATCTTCGTCGTTACGAAAAAACTTTTATGCCTAACGGCACGCTACGGGAACAGTAAGTAGGTAGGCGTTAAAAATTGTCGTTATGGCAAGGCAGGAGGCAGGAGGCAGAAGGCAGGAGAAAAGAGGTTTTTAGAAATTTTACATTTTTGTACTTGCTTGATTTTTTCGTGCCGACTTACTTAAACCCTAAGTAGGATTTTTAATAAGTACCGATCATTCCTAGTGAATTACACTAACTACAAAAGAGCTAATCTTTACATAATTTCTATAAATCTTTGCAGAAATTTCACGAAAAGCAGTAGTAATTTTTATGCCAGTAATAATACTATTAGTAAGTATGAAATATTAACTCACGGTGGACAAATTAGGATCAAACATAATCCTTAGAAACACTGTTAATAGTGAGAGTAGAGAGAAGTATTTAATAATGTAATTACCTTTAGCATTGCAATCTGCATTCTGAAGAAATTTCTGCTTTAAGTAATTAAATCTCATTATTAATACATAATAAATGCCTTATTTATTTCTGCTCTAAAAAACAGTATTCAAGTTTGTTCATAACCTTCATTTTTCAGAACTATTACTGATGCCAAAGCCAACATTTCTACTCAGGATCTAAATAAATAACATGAACTATACAAACACACTGTACATCAAAATATTAGCCTGACGATTCCTGGCTTACCCAAAACCATTGCTGAAATTACTAAATAGGTATCAAAAACTATGGCAAATAACGATCTCTCAATCTTTAATTCAACATTACCACCTACAGGTACTGAAATAATCACCTCATGGGATACATCAACAACCACCGTATCGCTTTCACCAAGTTATATAAATGTCACCATCACTAATGGCGGCTTGCTGAATGGAACTTATGACGCTTGGTGTATTAATTCTACTCAAGACATTTCCCAAGGTACTTTTAATAACGCCAGTGTATATTCCAGCTACGGCACTATCCCCACTGGTATCCTTTATACAGGTGTACAGACAATCACCCCTGTTGCAGATCCCTACCTGGATAAACTTCAGCAAATCAACTGGCTGATAAACAATGTAACTGAAGCCGCAAATGTAGTCAACGGTAAATACCGCTACAATGGCACTGACTATACTTGGGGTGATGTGCAGTTAGCAATATGGCAGCTGCTGGGAGAAACATCTGTATTAAATAGCATAGACTATGGCTCCTTGGAAGTCTACAGTCAGCAGAGAGCAGATGCGCTCGTGAGTTTATCAGTAACTAATGGCACTAACTTTGTACCAGTGGCAGGACAAGAAGTTGGAGTCATAGTCAAAGGTGCTGGACAACAGCCCATCTTAATGGAAGTAAAGACCGCAGGTATCGGAGATTTTGTTTGGGAAGACCTGAACGCTAATGGGATTCAGGAAGCTAACGAATCTGGAATAGATGGTGCAACGGTAACATTGCTCGATGGCAGCGGAAATGTTCTTGGCACTACCATTAGTGGAGACAACCCCAACACCGCAGGAGTAGAGAAAGGTTGGTATCAATTTGGACCTCTGCTTCCTAGCACTTATCAGGTAAGATTTAGCTTGCCAACAGGCTTTAATACAGTCAGTCCTTACCTCCAAGGTGGCAACATAAACCTTGATTCTAACGCCAACCCCAGTAATAATTTTACCTCTACTCCTATTACCTTAGTTGGTGGACAAGTTAACAAGACCCTTGATGCTGGATTTTATAAATACGCCTCATTAGGAGATTACGTATTTGCCGACAACAACAACAACGGCATCCAAGATGCAGGCGATACAGCATTAGCAGGTGTCACAGTTGAACTGGTGAAAAATGGCGTAACAGTGGCCACAACCACAACCAATGCTAATGGTGGTTATCTGTTTGCAAACCTGATTCCTGGAGACTACCAAGTTAAATTTACTGCACCTACAGGTTATGCCTTCACCACAGCAGATGCAGGTGGAGATGACAGCAAAGACTCGGATGCCAACGCGACCACAGGTATCACCCAAACCGTAACTTTAACCAGTGGTCAATTTAACGGCACATTAGATGCAGGGCTAGTAGCATTAGCATCATTAGGCGACTTCGTATGGCATGACGTAGATGCAGACGGTGTTCAAGATGCAGGGGAAGCAGGAATTGCCAATGCGACAGTCAAATTACTGAAGAATGGTGTAGAGATTGCCACAGCAACAACAGATAGTCAAGGTAAATACAGCTTCAATAACCTAGTACCAGGAACAGGATATCAAGTCCAATTTGTCACACCTGCTGGTTATACCCAAACCAGTCCAGTAGATGCAGGTGGAAATGATGCCATTGATAGCGACGGCACATTAACAGGAGTTGTCACCTTAGCACCAGGAGAAAATAATCCCACCTTAGATGCAGGTTTCTACAACTTGGCATCCCTAGGAGATTACGTATTTGCAGACAACAACACCAACGGCATCCAAGATGCAGGTGATACAGCATTAGCAGGTGTGACAGTCGAACTGGTGAAAAATGGCGTAACAGTGGCCACAACCACAACCAATGCCAGTGGTGGTTATCTGTTTGAAAACCTGATTCCTGGAGACTATCAAGTTAAATTTACTGCACCTACAGGTTATGCCTTCAGCACTCCTGACCAAGGTGGAAACGATGCAGCAGATTCAGATGCAAATCCCAGCACAGGTTTAACCCAAACAGTCACCCTGACAAGTGGAGAATTAAACAGCACATTAGATGCAGGATTAATAGCATTAGCATCATTAGGCGACTTTGTATGGCATGACATAGATGCAGACGGTATTCAAGATGCCAATGAATCAGGAATTGCCAATGCGACAGTCAAATTACTGAAAGATGGCATAGAGATTGCCAGCACAACCACAGATGCAGATGGGAAGTACAGCTTCACCAATCTCATCCCCGGAACAGGATATCAAGTCCAATTTGTCACACCTGCTGGTTATACCCAAACCAGCCCAGTAGATGCAGGTGGAAATGATGCCATTGATAGCGACGGCACATTAACAGGAGTTGTCACCTTAGCACCAGGAGAAAATAATCCCACCTTAGATGCAGGTTTCTACAACTTGGCATCCCTAGGAGATTACGTATTTGCAGACAACAACACCAACGGCATCCAAGATGCAGGTGATACAGCATTAGCAGGTGTCACAGTTGAACTGGTGAAAAATGGCGTAACAGTGGCCACAACCACAACCAATACTAGTGGTGGTTATCTGTTTGAGAACCTGATTCCTGGAGACTACCAAGTTCAATTTACCGCACCTACAGGATATGTCTTCACCACAGCAGATGCAGGTGGAGATGACAGCAAAGACTCTGATGCCAACGCTACAGGCTTAACACAAACAGTCACCCTGACAAGTGGAGAATTAAACAGCACATTAGATGCAGGATTAGTAGCCCTAGCTTCTTTAGGTGATTTTGTCTTTGAAGACAGAAACGCCAACGGTATTCAAGATGCAGGGGAAGCAGGAATCGCCAATGCCACAGTCAGACTGTTGGATACAAACGGTAACATCATTGCTACCACAACCACAGATAGCAATGGACTGTACTCCTTTAACAACCTGCTACCAGGAGACTATAAGGTTCAGTTTGTCCAACCTAACGACTTTAACTCCGTAAGTCCTACTAATGCTGGCAGTAATGATGCTGTTGATAGCGATGCTGATGTGAACTTAACGACTGGAGTTATTAACCTGTCTCCTGGAGAGAATGACACCACAGTTGATGCAGGCTTCTACAATACAGCTGCATTAGGAGACTTCGTATTTGTTGATGCTAACAACAACGGCATTCAAGATGCAGGTGAAGCAGGATTAAGTGGTGTAAAAGTAGAGTTAATTAACCCCGCAGATGGCAGTGTAATTACTAGCATTACCACAGATGCTAATGGTGGTTACAACTTCAGTGGCTTAACTCCTGGTGACTATCAAGTCAGATTTACTGCCCCAACAGGTTACAGTTTCTCTACCGCTAACCAAGGTGGAGATGATGCTAAAGATAGCGATGCCAATATAACCACAGGCTTAACCCAAACAGTCACTCTGACCAGTGGAGAATTCAACAGCACATTAGATGCAGGTTTAGTACCACTGGCAAGCTTAGGTAACTTTGTCTTTGAAGACAAGAACGCCAATGGTATTCAGGATGCAGGCGAAACAGGTATAGCTAATGCCACAGTTAACCTGTTAGATGCAAATGGTAATTTCATTACCAGCACTACCACAAATGGCAGTGGACAATACTCCTTCAACAACCTGCAACCAGGAGACTACAAAGTCCAGTTCGTGCAACCTACAGGCTTTAACGGCGTAAGTCTTGCCAACCAAGGTGGGGATGATAGTCTTGATAGCGATGGACTAGTCTCAGACGTAGTTACCTTATCTCCAGGTGAAAATAACACCACAATTGATTCTGGCTTCTATAAAACAGCTTCCTTGGGAGATTTTGTATTCAAAGATACCAATAACAACGGTATTCAAAATGCCGGTGAAGCAGGATTTAGTGGAGTCACAGTAGAGTTAATTAACCCAGTAGATGAAAGTGTAATTGCCAGCACTACCACAGATGCTAATGGTGGTTACAACTTCAGTGGCTTAACCCCTGGCGACTATCAAGTCAGATTTACTGCCCCAACAGGTTACAGTTTCACTGCATCAAACCAAGGTGCAGATGATGCTAAAGATAGCGATGCTAACCCCAGCACAGGTGTTACCCAAACAGTCACTCTGACCAGTGGAGAATTCAACGGCACATTAGATGCAGGTTTAGTACAACTAGCCAGCTTAGGTAACTTTGTCTTTGAAGACAAAAACGCTAACGGGATTCAGGATGAAGGTGAAACAGGTATAGCTAATGCCACAGTCCAACTATTGAAAGCATCTGGCACTGTAATTAAGACAACTACTACTGATGCTGATGGACTGTATTCATTCACCAACCTGCAACCAGGAGACTACAAAGTTCAGTTCGTGCAACCCACAGGCTTTGACGGTGTAAGTCCAGCCAACCAAGGTGGTGATGATGCAGTTGATAGCGATGGACTCATCTCTGATTTTGTGAACCTGTCTCCTGGAGAAAATGACACTACAGTTGATTCTGGCTTCTATAAAACAGCTTCCTTGGGAGACTTCGTATTTGTTGATGCTAACAACAACGGCATTCAAGATGCAGGTGAAGCAGGATTAGGTGGGGTAACAGTAGAGTTAATTAACCCCGCAGATGGCAGTGTAATTACTAGCACTACTACAGATGCTAATGGTGGTTACAGTTTCAGCGGCTTAACCCCAGGGGACTATCAAGTCAAATTCAGCGCCCCAACAGGTTACGGTTTCTCGACTCCAGACCAAGGTGAGGATGATGCTAAAGATAGTGATGCTGACAGCACAGGTGTTACCCAAACAGTCACCCTGACTTCTGGAGAATTCAATGGCACATTAGATGCAGGTTTAGTACAACTAGCCAGCTTAGGTAACTTTGTCTTTGAAGACAAAAACGCCAATGGTATTCAGGATGTGGGCGAAACAGGTATAGCAGGTGCTAGTGTCAACCTGTTAGATGCAAATGGTAATTTCATTACCAGCACTACCACAAATGGCAATGGACAATACTCCTTCACCAACCTGCAACCAGGAGACTACAAAGTTCAGTTCGTGCAACCCACAGGCTTTGACGGTGTAAGTCCAGCCAATGTGGGTACGAATGATGCCATTGATAGTGATGGACTGGTTTCCGACGTAGTTACCTTATCTCCAGGTGAGAATGACACTACAGTTGATTCTGGCTTCTATAAAACAGCTTCCTTGGGAGACTTCGTATTTGTTGATGCCAACAACAACGGCATTCAAGATGCAGGTGAAACAGGATTAGGTGGGGTAACAGTAGAGTTAATTAACCCCGCAGATGGCAGTGTAATTACTAGCACTACTACAGATGCGAATGGTGGTTACAGTTTCAGCGGCTTAACCCCTGGAGACTATCAAGTTCAATTTACTGCACCTACAGGTTACAGTTTCTCGACTCCAGACCAAGGTGGGGATGATGCCCTAGATAGTGATGCTGACAGCACAGGCAAAACTCAAACAGTCACCCTGACCAGTGGAGAATTCAACGGCACATTAGATGCAGGTTTAGTACAACTAGCCAGATTAGGTAACTTTGTCTTTGAAGACAAAAACGCTAATGGTATTCAGGATGCAGGGGAAACAGGTATAGGTAATGCCACAATTAACCTGTTAGATGCAAATGGTAATTTCATTACCAGCACTACCACAAATGGCAGTGGACAATACTCCTTCACGAATCTGCAACCAGGAGACTACAAAGTCCAATTTGTTGAACCTACAGGCTTTGACGGTGTAAGTCCAGCCAATGTGGGTGGTGATGATAGCGTTGATAGCGATGGACTGGTTTCTGATGTTGTGAACCTGTCTCCTGGAGAAAATGACACTACAGTTGATTCTGGCTTCTATAAAACAGCTTCCTTGGGAGACAAAGTTTGGTTAGACAGCAACCTCAACGGTATTCAAGATGCAGGTGAGGCAGGATTAGGTGGTGTAACTGTCACTCTGACTGGTGGAGGAGCGGATGGCATCATTAACGGTGTTGGCGATACTACTATTACAACCACCACCAATGCTAGTGGTAACTATAACTTCACCAATCTTACTCCTGGGCAACAATATCAAGTCACTTTTGACAGACCTGCTGGTTATAACTTCACACAAAAAGATGTCAACGGTAATAGTCAAGATACGGTAGACTCGGATGCTGATCTGACCACTGGTAAATCCCAAATAGTTACTCTATCCAGTGGAGAAAACAATACCACTATAGATGCGGGAATTTATCAATCGGCAAGCGACCTATCAATTACCAAGACGGATGGGTTAACAACTGTTACCCCTGGACAGCAAATAACTTACACCATCGTTGCCACTAATAATGGTTTGGTAACTGCTACCAACGCCCTGGTCAGCGATATCATGCCCACTAACTTGACCAATGTGACTTGGACAAGTGTGGCCAGTGGTGGTGCAACAGGTAACGACCTCACTGGTACAGGTAACATTAACGATACTGTCACTCTGACAGCAGGAAGTAGCATCACCTATACAGTGACTGGTACAGTTGCTCCCATCACAACTACCCTGGGCAGTGCTGCCACATTTGACCTCAGTGGCAACAATAACACTGTCAGCTATGGCAATACCAATACCTTCACAAACAATGGTATTACCATGACAGCCAGTGCCTTTAGTCGAGTTGATGGTACAAATGGCGCTTGGGAAACTGCCTCTCTGAATAGATATAGTGGTGGAGCAGGTGTAATTGACAGAAGTGAAGGTAATGGAGATAACAACAGACATACTGTTGATAACGTGGGTGGACGCGATAACTACGTTCTGTTCCAATTCTCAGAATCGGTAGTTCTCGATAAAGCCTACTTAGGATATGTGGTTGGTGACAGTGACTTGTCTGTGTGGATTGGTAACTTTAGCAGTCCGCTCACCACTTTGAGTGACTCGATTCTCAATAGCTTTGGCTTTATTGAAGTCAACGATACGACTTCTGGAAGCGTTCGTTGGGCAGATGTGAATGCTGGGAACTACGCAGGTAATACCATCGTGATTGCGGCTTCTACAGCAGATACAACCCCTGATGATTACTTCAAGATTGACACTCTGAATGTGAACAAGATTGTTCAGAGTTCATCTTCCTTAACTAACACTGCGACAATCACTGCTCCCACTGGTTTCACAGACACCAACCTGAGCAATAACACTGCCACTGACACTGACACAATCGGCTCTCCAACCGTCAAGATAGGCGATCGCGTTTGGTACGACACGAATGGTAATGGTGTTCAAGACAGTGGTGAATTAGGTGTATCTGGAGTCACTGTTAATCTATTAAATCAAGCAGGTACTCAAATCAGTACAACCACCACTGATGCCAATGGTTTGTACCAATTCACAGCCAACGCCAACAGCACTTACAGCGTCAAATTCGTTCAACCAACAGGCTTTAATGGTTTCACCACAGCCAACATTGGTAACGATGGAACAGACAGTGATGTCGTAGATGCAGCTACAGGCAAAACCGCGACCTTCACAGTTGGAACAACCGATAACTTAACCATTGATGCAGGACTGATCAAGAATATTGTTGACCTGTCAATTACCAAAACCGATGGTTTGACAACTGTTAACCCTGGACAACAAATCACCTACACCATCGTTGCCACTAACAATGGTCCAATGACCGCTACCAACGCCCTGGTCAGCGATATCATGCCCACTAACTTGACCAATGTGACTTGGACAAGTGTGGCCAGTGGTGGTGCAACAGGTAACGACCTCACTGGTACAGGCAATATTAACGATACTGTCACCTTGGCAAGTGGTAGCAGCATCACTTATACCGTCAAAGGTACAGTAGCTCCCATCACAACTACCCTGGGTAGTGCCGCCACATTTGACCTCAGTGGCAACAATAACACTGTCAGCTATGGCAATACCAATACCTTCACAAACAATGGTATTACCATGACAGCCAGTGCCTTTAGTCGGGTTGATGGTACAAATGGCGCTTGGGAAACTGCCTCTCTCAATAGATATAGTGGTGGAGCAGGTGTAATTGACAGAAGTGAAGGTAATGGAGATAACAACAGACATACTGTTGATAACGTGGGTGGACGTGATAACTACGTTCTGTTCCAATTCTCAGAATCTGTGGTTCTCGATAAAGCCTACTTAGGATATGTCGTCGGTGACAGTGACCTGTCTGTGTGGATTGGTAACTTTAGTAGTCCGCTCACCACCTTGAGTGACTCAATTCTCAATAGCTTTGGCTTTACTGAAGTCAACGATACGACTTCTGGAAGCGTTCGTTGGGCAGATGTGAATGCTGGGAACTACGCAGGTAATACCATCGTGATTGCGGCTTCTACAGCAGATACCACCCCTGATGATTACTTCAAGATTGACACTCTGAATGTGAACAAGATTGTTCAAAGTACATCTTCCTTAACTAACACTGCGACAATCACTGCTCCCACTGGTTTCACAGACACCAACCTGAGTAACAACACTGCCACTGACACTGATACGGTGAGTGCTACTCCAACCCTCCCAAATGCTCCTGGAGTACGTACACCAGGATTCTGGTCAAATTGCGATTGGCAGAAGTTCTGGGATGGTATCCAAGGCAACGAACCATCACAAAAAACAGAGGCCAACTTCGCAGATAGCGATCTTCTGTTCGCACCTTATACCAACTCCGCACAACCTGGAAAAGTTCTTGATCCTGTAAATGGCTCCTATGACATAGGGTTACTCATCGGTGACTACAACCGCAACGGTAAAACTGATACAGGTGAGAACACAATCTTCTACACTCTCAATCAAGCACGCCAGATTGTTGATTCCTCCCAGCATCCGAATGGAGATAAGCGGTTCGATCTTGGTCGTTCTTTAGTCGCTAGTTGGTTGAATTATCTCGCTGGCAACCCCATTGATACTGCCAACACAACTGATAAAGATGCTCGATACTACATCAGCGAAGGCATTAATTGGTTGCAAGCTATTACTCCAGACGAAAATGCCGATAAAAAAGGTGATGGTGCGATATACCAACTGACTGGCAGCAATGTCAGCAGCCCTACGGTTGACACATACTGGAGTCAAGGTATTTCCAGCGCATCCAGCTTACCAAGCCCCTATACATCCAACACCAATGTTCTCTATTCCATAGATTCTGGTAGTGTAATTAATACCAACCTGGATAATTACAATAACGGTCTTGGTCTTGCGGATAATGTTTACTACGGAGGTTAATAGCTAACCTTAAAGCCTGTGGACTAGACAGTGCCGACACTTCTAGGGTGAAGCAGAAAAAAAGCAACAAAGCTTGTTAGCATTAGTTAGCTTTTTTGGATCGGAAACCCATAACTCGCTAGAAATACCAATTTTGGCGATCATGCTTCCTACCTAAACTAGACAATCCCCCGTGAAATCCAAAGTTTTACGGGGGATTTATAACACAACAAAGTGCTGTAACTGGGGGCATGACTGCAAAGCGATAGGGAAGCGTTTAGCCCGTGCTGATTCTTGAGTATAAACCCCTGATTTTAATTATGGGGTTCCCTACCCCCTACACCCCCTTCATTCCTTACTCCTGCTGTAATTCCCAAACATCTTTGTTATGCTCATTTAATCAACAAGATTTAGTCAAAAGATTGAGATTATATATGAAAAATATAGAAGATAGCTTTCTAAATCCCTCCTCAAATCCTGAAGTATTCTGGCGAGATTTTTTGCGCGGTTTTACAGCCCCTGTCACATTACCTGCTTTGACTTCTTCCTCATCCTGCCAATGCCGTCAAGCCCAGGAAATTCGCCTGTCAAGTAGTCAAACTACCAATTTGATAAATTTTGCCCAAAATCATGAATTAAGCCTTTATACCATCCTTCAAGCAGCGGTAGCTTTACTTTTAAGTCACTATACCGGTGAAACAGATATTTTATTTGGTGCAACTACTGAAGTCGGTGATTTCAATGTTTTACCTCTACGAGTTTTGGTTGAACCTAATGCTTCAGTTTTATCATGGCTGCAAACAATACAAATACAATGGTCTACCTTAAACAACTATGAATATATTGCCCTAGAACAAATTCGACAATGGAGTGAAATTTACCCAGAATTACCATTATTGGAAACAGTTATTATCTTTAATCAAGATGTAAACACAGAACCTGATGAACAGACTAAATATCCGCTGCTTTTATCTTTTCAGGCTGAATCAGAAATTTTAATCAAAATTGACTACGAGCAAAATAAGTTTACAGATGATGCCATAACTAGAATGTTAGGGCATATAGAAACACTATTAATAAATATAATTAATCTGCCTGAACAAAATCTTGCTAATATTTCTCTGCTGACAGAAACAGAAAGACATCTGTTATTAGTGGAATGGAATCAGACACAGAGAGGTTATCCCCAGCATAAATGTATTCATCAAATATTTGAAGAACAGGTAGAAAAAACACCAGATGCAATTGCGGTGGTGTTTACACAGCAACAACTAACTTATCGAGAACTCAATCAACGTGCCAATCAATTAGCAAATTATTTGCAAACATTAGGAGTAAAACCAGAAGTTTTAGTGGGAATTTGTACAGAACGCTCACTAGACATGATAGTGGGAATATTAGGCATTCTCAAAGCCGGAGGAGCTTATGTACCTTTAGATATTGCCTATCCTCAAGAGCGATTAGCATTTATGTTATCAGATTCCCAGGTATCAATACTGTTAACACAACAGCATTTAGTAGCAAAACTACCTGAACATCAAACCAGAATAGTTTGTTTAGATACCGATTGGGAACATATTATTAAAACACCCATACAACAAACAGAAATAATAGTTAAACCTGAGAATCTAGCCTATATAATTTATACATCTGGGTCAACAGGTAAACCTAAAGGTGTTTTGATTCCCCACGCTAACGTGATCCGATTATTTGCAGCAACTCAAACCTGGTTTCAATTTAATAACAATGATATTTGGAGTCTGTTTCATTCCTATGCTTTCGACTTTTCTGTGTGGGAAATTTGGGGTGCGCTGTTATATGGTGGTCGTCTGGTAATTATCCCTTATGATGTCAGTCGTTCACCAGAGTTATTTTATAATTTATTAATTGCCGAAAAGATTACAGTTTTAAATCAAACACCTTCGGCTTTTCAACAACTGATTCAACTAGAAGCATCTTTAAATAATCACAGTAATTTAAGTTTACGCTGGGTAATTTTTGGGGGAGAATCCCTGGATATTCAAAGTTTAAAACCTTGGGTGGAAAGACATGGGGATAAATTTCCCCAATTAGTGAATATGTACGGAATTACAGAAACCACTGTTCACGTTACCTATCGTCCTATCAACATAGATGATTTGAATTCTGCATCAAAAGTGATTGGTTGTGCAATTTATGATCTGCAACTATATATATTAAATTCTCATCTACAACCTGTACCTATAGGAGTTGCTGGTGAAATTTATGTAGGAGGTGCAGGTTTAGCGCGTGGATATTTAAATCGACCGGAATTAACTGAGCAAAGATTTATTGCTCATCCCTTTAGTGATGAACTAGAAGCACGTCTATATAAAACTGGAGATTTAGCTCGTTATTTACCCAATGGTGATATTGAGTATCTAGGACGTATTGATAATCAGGTGAAAATTCGCGGTTTCCGCATTGAATTAGGGGAAATCGAAGCTTTATTAAATCAACATCCAAATCTGACAGCAGCGAAAGTGATCACGAGAGAAGATATTCCTGGTGATAAAAGATTAGTTGCTTATATTATCCCCAAATCTGCAAACGAGGGAACTCTTAACAAGGAACAGGAAAAAGAACATCAAGAATTTACTTTATTACAATCAGAAATCTCTCATCAAATACGTGAATATCTCAAACAGCAGTTGCCAGATTATATGATTCCTGCTGCTTTTGTGGTGTTAGATTCTTTCCCTTTGACTAATAATGGTAAAATCGACTATCGCGCTTTTCCTGTTCCCGATTTTTCTATTTATCGAAGTAATTATGTTGCTCCTGAGACTGCTACAGAAGAAATTCTTGCCCAGATTTGGAGTCAGGTTCTGAAAGTAGAAAATATTGGCATTGATGATAATTTTTTTGAATTGGGTGGACATTCACTACTAGCTACACAAGTTATATCCAGAATTAGACAAACATTTCAACAAGAAATACCGATCAGTTTATTATTTCAATTTCCTACCATTGCCCAAATTTCTCAGCATATTGGTATTACCAAACCAACAGATAATAGTTTATTAATCTCACCAATAGAACCAAGACAACAGCGAGAAAATTTACCCTTATCTTTTGCCCAACAACGTCTGTGGTTTTTAGATCAATTAGAACCCAATAGCACTGCTTATAATCTTGTCTACAGTTGGGAAATCCAGGGTGCGCTTAACATCCATGCTTTAGAACAAAGTATAGCTGAAATCATACAACGTCACGAAGTTTTACATACAAATTTTGTAGCTGTAGACGGACAACCAACGCAGATTATTCATCAGCACGAATTTAATTTATCTATTATTGATTTACAATCACTATCTGATGAGCAACGAGCAATAGAAACTGTAAAAATAGCTAAACAAGCAGCAGAAACACCTTTTAATCTGGCTGAAGATTTTCTATTTCGAGTCAAACTATTGCAATTGAGTGCAGAAAAATATTTACTGTTATTTAATATTCACCACATTATATTTGATGGTTGGTCTTTTGGGGTGTTGTTTGAGGAATTGCAAGCACTTTATCCAGCTTATTGTGCAGGTATAATTTCTCCATTATTACCCCTACTTATCCAATATGCAGACTTTACTTTATGGCAAAGAAAGTGGCTTAATGGTGCAGTTTTAGAAGCGCAACTCAATTACTGGAAACAGCAATTAGGTGGAAATTTACCGATATTAGAATTACCTACAGATCGTCCTCGTCCCAGAGTACAAACCTACGCAGGAGCGACAAAATCCTTTGTTTTATCATCAGAATTAACTGCAAATATCACATTTCTTGCCCAACAAGAAGGTGTGACGTTGTTCATGACTTTACTAACAGCATTTAAAGTATTACTATGTCGTTATAGTAGACAAGAAGATGTGATAGTAGGTACTCCCATTGCTGGACGAAACCGCAGAGAAATAGAGGGATTAATGGGGTTTTTTGTTAATACTTTAGCATTGCGGACAGATTTAAGTGATCATCCCAGTTTTAGAGAATTATTAAGTCGAGTTAGGCAAGTTTGTTTAGAAGCATACACCAATCAAGATGTGCCATTTGAGCAGTTAGTTGAGGTGTTGCAACCAGAACGTAATTTAAGTCATACTCCCATATTTCAGGTGATGTTTGCTTTGCAGAATGCACCGATGGGAGAATTACAATTACCAAATTTGAGTGTAAAAGGTTTAGAACCATTAGTACAAACAGCAAAATTTGACCTCACGGTGTCGATGGAAGAAAGGAATGGCAAGTTAATAGGTGAGTGGGAATATAATACGGATTTGTTTGATGCTGCTACGATAGAGCGAATGATGGAGAATTTCCAGATTTTATTATCTGGGATATTAACTAATCCTGAGCAAAGTATTTGGCAATTACCTTTACTCACTGCTGGAGAAAAACATCAATTATTAGTAGAATGGAATCAAAATATAGTAATTTTTCCTAATAATAAATGTATTCATCAGTTGTTTGAGGAACAGGTAGAAAAAACACCGGATGCCGTGGCGGTGATATTTGCAAATGAAGAAATAACTTATCAAGAACTTAATCAACGTGCCAATCAATTAGCAAATTATTTGCAAACATTAGGAGTTGGTGCTGATCAATTAGTAGGATTGTGTTTAGAACCATCTTTAGCAAGGATAATCGGGTTGTTAGCAATCCTCAAAGCTGGAGGTGTTTATTTACCCCTAGATGCAGTTTATCCTCAAGAACGTCTCAGATTTATGATTGAGGATTCGCAAGTTTCTATTCTTCTGACTCAAGAATCTTTAGCTAATAAGTTTTTGATCAATTCTCTGCAAGTTGTGAATTTAGATGCTGATTGGGAGAAAATTTCTACAGCATCTATAAATAATCTGCAAAGTTGTGTAACTGGGGAAAATCTGGCTTATATTATTTACACTTCTGGTTCAACAGGAACACCAAAAGGAGTTTTGATTTCCCATCAAGCGATCGCACATCATTGTCAAAATATCATAGCACACTATCAAATTAATCCCAGCGATCGCATTTTACAATTTGCTTCCCTCAGTTTCGATGTTTCCTTGGAGCAAATTTTACCAACTCTCTCAGTAGGTGCAACCCTCATATTAGTTGATGCCAAATCATTAACTCCTGCGGAATTTCATCAAAAATTGATTGATTATCGTTTAACTGTGATTGATATTCCTCCAGTTTACCTGACTCAATGGTTGCAATTTTTAGATGAAAATACTGTTTTAACTCCCATAAATCAACTCAGATTAGTCATTTGTGGTGGTGAAGCATTGCCACCAGCAACGCTGAAACTTTGGCACAACAGTTTGCTCACAGGAGTACGCTTAATTAATGCTTACGGACCAACGGAAACAACAATAACAGCAATCACTTTTACAGTTCCTCAAGACATCACAACAATAGAATTTGATAGCAATATTCCTATTGGTCGTCCCTTACCAAACCGCAAAGTATATATTCTTGATTCTCATAAAAATCTCGTTCCTATTGGTGTTTTTGGAGAGTTATATATTGGCGGAGAAGGTTTAGCACAAGGTTATTTAAATAGACCAGAATTAACAAATGATAAATTCCTTACCAATCCTTTTGATAACTCCACATTGTATAAAACAGGAGATTTAGTTCGTTATCTTCCTGATGGTAATATTCTATTCTTAGGACGCATCGACAATCAAGTCAAAATTCGCGGTTTCCGAATTGAATTAGGAGAAATAGAAGCTTTCTTAAATCAACATCCAAATCTGACAGCAGCGACAGTGATCACGAGAGAAGATATTCCTGGTGATAAAAAATTAGTTGCCTATATCATCCTCAAAACACATCAAAATTCTCTTTCAGAAACATCAAATCAATTACGACAATTTCTGCAACAAAAGCTACCTGATTACATGATTCCTGCCGCGTTTGTGGTCTTAGAATCTTTCCCTGTAACTGCCAACGGTAAAATAGACTATCGTGCTTTTCCTGCTCCCGATTTTTCGGCTAATCAAAATAATTATGTGGCTGCCAAAACACCTACAGAAGAAATTCTTGCTAATATCTGGAGTCAGGTTTTGAAAGTGGAAAATATTGGCATGAATGATAACTTTTTTGAATTAGGAGGACATTCATTACTAGCGACACAGGTAACATCCAGAATTAGACAAAAATTAAACCAAGAAATACCACTCAGTTTATTATTTGCATTTCCTACAATTTCTCAATTGTCTGCACAGATTAGCATTCAAAAAACCACTAATAATAATTTATTACCACCAATAGAACCAAGACAACAGCAAGAAAATTTGCCACTTTCCTTTGCTCAACAGCGTCTGTGGTTTTTAGCACAATTAGAACCCAATAACACTGCTTATAATATGCCGTTGACTTTGCAGCTTCAGGGTTCACTCAATATCACTGCATTAGAAAGAAGCATTAGGGAAATCATAACACGGCATGAAATTCTGCGAACGAATTTTATGTCAATAGACGGACAACCAACTCAAGTAATTAATAAAAATTTTGACTTCAAATTGCCTGTCATTGATTTACAGTATCTGCCTGATGAGCAACAAAAAATAGAAGCGGCAAAAATAGCTAACCAAGATGCACAAACACCTGTTAATCTAGCGCAAGATTTACTATTTCGGGTGAAACTGTTGCAATTAAATACCCAATCACATCTGTTATTATTTAATATTCATCATATTATTTTTGATGGTTGGTCTGATGATATATTGCAAAGAGAAATAGCAGAACTTTATCAAATTTTTTCTACATGCAATACTTTGTCATTGCCATCACTTGTCATCCAATATGCAGATTTTGCACTGTGGCAGCAACATTGGTTTACAGGTGAAGTTTTAGAATCCCAGTTGAATTACTGGAAACAAAAATTAGGTGGAAATTTACCGATATTAGAATTACCTACAGACCGTCCCCGACCGCGAGTAAAAACCTACTCAGGAGCGACAAAAACCTTTGTTTTATCATCAGAATTAACAGCTAATCTCAAATCCCTTTGTCAACAAGAGGAAGTGACTTTATTCATGACCCTACTGACAGGATTTAAAATATTACTATGTCGTTATAGTAGACAAGAAGATGTGATAGTAGGTACTCCCATTGCCGGAAGAAACCGCAAAGAAATAGAGGGATTAATGGGATTCTTTGTTAATACTTTAGCATTGCGGACAGATTTAGGTGATAATCCCAGTTTTAGAGAATTATTAAGTCGAGTTAGGCAAGTTTGTTTAGAAGCATACAGCAATCAAGATGTACCCTTTGAGCAGCTAGTGGAAGTGTTGCAACCAGAAAGGGATTTAAGTCATACTCCGATATTTCAGGTGATGTTTGCATTGCAAAATGCAGCGATGGGAGAATTACAATTACCAAATTTGAGTGTAAAAGTTGTAGAACCATTAGTACAAACAGCAAAATTTGATATGACGTTGTCAATGTCACAAAGGAATGGAGAATTAATCGGTGAATGGGAATACAATACAGATTTATTTGATGCTGCTACGATAGAGCGCATGATAGAGCATTTCCAGATGTTAATATCTGGGATATTAGCAGAACCTGAGCAAAGCATTTGGGAACTACCTTTACTCACAGAAAAAGAAAGACATGAATTATTAGTTGACTGGAATCAAACTCAAACAAATTATCCCCAGAATAAATGTATTCATCAACTATTTGAGGAACAGGTAGAAAAAACACCAGATGCAATTGCGGTGGTGTTTGCACAGCAACAACTAACTTATCGAGAACTCAATCAACGTGCCAATCAATTAGCAAACTATCTCCAAACATTAGGAGTAAAACCAGAAGTTTTAGTGGGAATTTGTACAGAACGTTCACTAGAAATGATAGTGGGAATATTAGGCATTCTCAAAGCCGGAGGAGCTTACCTACCCTTGGATATAGCCTATCCCCAAGAGCGTTTAGCATTCATGTTATCAGATTCTCAGGTATCAATACTGTTAACACAACAGCATTTAGTAGCAAAACTACCTGAACATCAAACCAGAATAGTTTGTTTAGATACTAATAGCAAAGCCATAGAATTAGAAAGCCAGGAGAATGTTACCAACAGTGCTAACTCTGACAACCTAGCTTATGTGATGTACACATCAGGTTCGACAGGACAACCAAAGGGGGTTTGTGTTGTCCATCGCGGTGTGGTGCGATTGGTCAAGGAAACTAATTATGCTAGTTTTGACAGCAAAGAAGTCTTTTTACAACTTGCTCCTCTGGCTTTTGATGCTTCGACATTTGAGATTTGGGGTAGTTTACTTAATGGAGGAAAGTTAGTTATTTTTCCTGCACCGACTCCGACGCTGGAAGATTTGGCAGGGTATATTCGCAGTTATCAAATTACAACTTTATGGCTGACAGCAGGACTGTTTCATCTGATGGTAGAGCAACGACTAGAAGATTTGAAACCCTTGCGTCAGTTGTTAGCTGGTGGGGATGTATTGTCAGTTGCTACTGTACAAAAAGTAGTTGCATCTCTGGAAAATTGCCAATTGATTAATGGTTATGGTCCAACGGAAAATACAACTTTTAGTTGTTGTTATCAAATAACACAAAGGACTCATTGTGGTGATTCTGTTCCCATTGGCCGACCGATTGCTAATACACAAGTTTATATTTTAGATCATTATTTGCAACCTGTACCTATTGGTGTAGTAGGAGAAATTTATGTGGGAGGTGCTGGTTTAGCACGTGGTTATTTAAATCGACCTGAATTAACTGAGCAAAGGTTTGTTACTCATGCTTTTACAAATTCTCCAGAAGTGCGTCTTTATAAAACAGGAGATTTAGGACGTTATTTAGTTAATGGTGAGATTCAATTTTTGGGACGCATTGATAATCAAGTAAAAATTCGTGGTTTCCGAATTGAATTAGGAGAAATCGAAGCTTTATTAAATCAACATCCAAATCTGACAGCAGCGAAAGTGATCACTAGAGAAGATATTCCTGGTGATAAAAGATTAGTTGTCTATATCATCCTCAAAACACATCAAAATTCTCTATTAGAAACATCAAATCAATTACGACAGTATCTGCAACAAAAGCTACCTGATTATATGATTCCTGCTGCTTTTGTAGTGTTAGAATCTTTCCCTCTAACTCCTAACGGTAAAGTGGATATTCGGGCTTTACCTATGCCGGAATTTATTCATTTAAATCCTGTCCAAGATATAAATTTTCTGGATAACTTAGAACTACAACTGATCAAGATTTGGGAGAACATTTTAGGTGTTCGTCCAGTGGGAGTAAATGATAACTTCTTTAATTTAGGAGGTCATTCACTATTAGCTGTACGTCTTTTTGCACAAATTCAAAAGATTTTTGGTAAAAGTATTTCTTTGGCTACTCTCTTCCAATCTCCCACAATTAGACAATTAGCTAATGTACTTAGAGATGAAGGATACTCATGTTCTTGGTCTTCCTTAGTACCAATTCAACCTCATGGTTCAAAACCACCTTTTTACTATATTCATACTGCATCGGGAGGTTTGGTACATATCCATAATTTGTCATGTAAATTAGATGCAGATCAACCAGTTTATGGTTTACAAGCACAGGGTTTAGATGGGAAAACATATCCTCATACTTGTATTGAAGATATGGCATCTCACTATATTCGAGAAATACAAACAGTTCAACCTCACGGACCTTATTTATTGAGTGGATGGTGTGTAGGAGGAATGATAGCTTATGAAATGGCGCAACAATTTGATGCTCAAGGCGAGACGGTGAAATTACTAACTATTTTTGATGCCTATCCTCCGAAAATACTACCTCCAGTCAATAAAGCTGTAAAAGTTGTAGATTCAAAATCTCCAATGAAACTAAAATATGCTCCCATCTATCAGTCTGTGTTGGATTTAATGAACATGATTAAGCGTAATTTTGAAAATTTTGCTAATCTGACACTGCAACAGCAGATGAACTTGATGCGGGAAAAGGTTAATCGGCGAGTTAATAGTAAAATTAGAGAAATTGTTTATCAATTTTGTGTGAAGATGAATCTGCCCGTACCTCATGCACTCTGGGACTTATTATTAAAAGATGCGATCGCACAAGCTCACAAAAATTATGAGCCTAAAGTTTATGGGGGGAAAGTAGTATTTTTTAAAGCAATGGATCACAGTCCAGAGTATGCTGTTTATCTGGAAAAATGGCAAGAATTGGCAGCAGGTGGTTTAGAAGTTCATGATGTTCCTGGAAATCACGATAGTATCCTGTCTGAACCCAATGTTTCGGTTTTGGCTGAAAAGTTAAGGGACTATTTAAACAGTTAAGCGATGAACTGGTACAGTAAAAACATAAAATATCAACTCGCCAGATTTCATCGTATAACATGGGCAGTATTTGGGAACTCGATTTTTACTCCCGTCCGATTTTGGACGCAAATCAAAAAAAACTGTGGGAAGTCTTAGTGTGTGAAAGTCCTGTGGATGTCCGCACAAAAACTGATTCCTTGTTTCGCTATGCTCAATATTGCCCTAGTACCCAAGTAAATTCTGTTTGGTTGCGGACAGCGTTGCAAGAAGCGATTAATAAAGCCGGGGAAGCACCTATCAAAATCCGCTTTTTCCGTCGCCAAATGAATAATATGATTACTAAAGCCTGTGAGGATTTGGGTATCCCGGCTTTACCTAGTCGGCGGACTTTAGTTCTCAACCAATGGCTACAGCAAAGGCTGGAGGAAGTTTATCCTCAAGAACCAGGATATCAAGGAGGAGTTAATCCTTCTGTGCGCTTAGAAAGACCTTTACCCCAACGTTTACCAGATGCCTTGGAAGGAAAACAATGGGCATTTGTAAGTTTAGAAGCCAGTGATTTTGCGGATATGCCAGAGTGGGAAATTGGCTTTGGTGAAGCTTTCCCCCTAGAATTAGCCCAAGTAACACCAGAAACCCGCATTCCAGGGATTTTGATTTTTTCATCCAGGGCTTTACCCATCGCTGGGTGGATGTCTGGTTTAGAAATGGCTTATTTGCGATTTGATACCAGTCAAGGAGAACGATTAATTTTAGAAACAGGTGGCACAGAAAGTTGGGTTGTGGCCAATATCAGAACTCCCCAACTACTCAAAGAAGCTCAAGGTTTTGAAGAAGCGAAACAAAAAGCCAATGGAGTGCATTTTATTGGTGTGCAGTCTGATCCTCAAGCTCAATCTTTCGCTGGTTTTTGGCTGTTACAAGAGGTGAATTTATAGTAGGTGACAGGTGACAGAAGACAAGAGGCAAGAGGCAAGAGGCAAGAGGCAAAAGGTAATATATTATTCTCTCTTGCTCCCCTGCTCCCCTGCTCCTCGTTTTCCCCTACACCCCACACCCCACACCCTACACCCTTTCTTCCTCCAATTCCCCCAAAATTTACAACTGTTGAGGCACGCTGATGGGATAATGGCCAGCGTCTATCTAAGCTTTACAATCCAAAATCCATCATTAATCAACGGAAATGGGTTCTGCAAATTTGTCACAAGATACACTAGCGGAACAGCTGCTAGAACTTGCCTTAAAATCTGGCGCAGAGGCTGCGGAGGTGTATCAGTCCCGATCGCTTTCTCGTCCAGTGTTTTTTGAGGCTAACCGCCTGAAACAACTAGAAACTAGTCAATCTGAAGGTACAGCACTGCGGCTATGGCGAAACGGTCGTCCTGGACTGACTGTGGCTTACGGTTCTGTGGATCCACAGGTGATGGTAGAGCGATCGCTGGCTTTGAGTCAACTAAATCAACCTGAACCAGTAGAATTAGTCAGTAAATCTCTGGAAGTTTACCCGGACTTGGGGGAAGCTGTACCAGTAGAAAAACTCATAGAATGGGGCAAAAATGCGATCGCTCTCATTCGTGAATTCTATTCTGATGTTCTCTGTAGCAGTGATTGGGAATGTGATGTTGAAAATACTAGGTTAGTAAACACCAAAGGTTTAGATTGTCATTATACTGACACCACCCTCAGCTGCTATATGTCCGCAGAATGGGTCAGGGGTGATGATTTTTTAAGTGTTGCTGATGGACAAACCCAACGTGGTGAACTCAACCCAGATAAAGTCGCTCATCAAATTCTCCAGCGATTAAATTGGGCGCAAGAAAACGTTTTTATCCCTAGTGGTCGGTTGCCAGTTTTGTTTACTTCCAAAGCTGCGGATATGCTGTGGGGAACTGTCCAAGCCGCTGTAAATGGTAAACAAGTGCTAGAAAAAGCTTCACCTTGGGCAGAAAGGCTAGGTCAACCCATTGTTGCACCCACTCTTACCCTTTACCAAGACCCAGCAGCAGGGCCTTACAGTTGTCCTTTTGATGATGAAGGTAATCCTACAAAATCTTTGATATTTGTAGAAAAGGGAATTTTAAAGAATTTTTATAGCGATCGCACCACCGGCAGACAATTAGGTATTGGCAGCACTGGTAATGGTTTTCGCCCTGGGTTAGGTAGCTATCCCACTCCTGGTTTATTTAACTTCCTGATCCAACCTGGTACTGCATCCCTACAAAAATTAATTCAATATATGGATGAGGGTTTAATTGTGGATCAAATATTAGGAGAAAGTGGTGGAATTTCTGGTGATTTTTCCATCAATGTGGATTTGGGGTATCTGGTCAAAAAAGGCCAAATCATTGGCAGAGTTAAAGATACAATGGTTGCCGGTAATGTTTACACAGCCCTGAAACAAATAGTTAAACTGGGTGGGGATGCAGATTGGAATGGTTCTTGTTATACTCCTTCGTTAATAGTGGAAGGACTTTCCATTACTGGGAAAAATAGTTAATTTAAGGTGACAGGTGACACAATTTTGGATTTTGGATTTTGGATTTTGGTGAAGCAGTGCGGTCTTGGGGGTTTCCCCCATGTAGACCCCCGAAGGGGGGCTTCCCCCAGGGTGCAACTGCTGTAAAGCCCTGCGGGCATAGCTGCGCTTACCGCGAAGCGTGCCGGAGGCATTACCCGGAGGGATTGTTTTTGTCATCTCCAATCTAAAATCTACAATCTACAATCTAAAATTATTCTGAATCCTGACTCCTACTTGATAACTAAATTCAATGCAAGCGATCGCTAAAATAAATCTGATATAATTCACATTTCACTTTTACATAATTATCTTCCTGTATTATTTTGAGTAGATCAGGTTTACCCATTTGTTTCGGGGCTTTAATCCGAATTAATGCCCCTGGTTTTTGAATTTCATTATTCCACAAACATTGACAATGGTGAGAAGTTCAGAAGGCAGAAGTACGAGGGCAGAGGGCAGAAAGAACCCACCCTTAAAAGGGTGGGATTTAAGCAAGGACGCTGTTTTTCTCGCACTGAGTGCCTCGGAAAACATTTTCTTTTAAACTGGGCTTTAAACCCAGAATTAAAGTTTTTAAGAGGGCAGAAAACAGAAACATAAAAGCCTTCTGCCTCCTGCCCTCTGCCTTTCTTTGTAATTTGATTTTATGGAATTTGAATCCAGATAATTTACTCACACAAAGTTACAACTGGCTAAAAGATTATTTAAAAAATCATTCTCAATCTTTATATAATTAAAACTTAAAAATTAAAACCTCAAAATTTATGATTTCCCTGGCGATGCTAACCCAGCGGTTTCGCAATTTGTGCCAGCCTAGAAAAGGTTTAGCGATATCCTCAATGGGATATGCTAACGCTGAAGCTTGTCTCATTGGAATTGTCGCTGCTTTATCTGCTGTATTACTTAAACAGGGTTCAGGATGGTTAGGGACATGGCGAGTACATAGTACCCATTTTTTACCTGCTTGGCTAACTTTACCCTTAATTGGTATGAGTTTTGGGTTTTTAGCAGGTTGGTTGGTGCAAAGATTAGCACCAGAAGCCGCAGGTAGTGGTATTCCGCAAGTGAAAGCCAGTCTGGCAAATATCCCCATCAAGTTATCCTGGCGGGTGGCAGGTATAAAATTACTCAGTACTATTATTTCTTTGGGTTCGGGGATCACTTTAGGAAGACAAGGACCAACTGTTCAAATTGGTGCAAGTTTAGCAGCGGGAATGAGTCGCGCTTTTCCCACTTCTCCAGAACATCGCCGCCAAATGATTGCTGCTGGTGCCGGTGCTGGTTTATCTGCTGCTTTTAACGCCCCAATTGCCGGGGTATTATTTATTATTGAAGAATTACTAAAAGATGTCTCAGGACTAACTTTAGGAACTGCCATTATCGCCTGTTTTATTGGTGGTGTAATTTCCCGATTATTAGGCGGTGGAAGTTTGCAACTCAACCTACAATTAATGGATTATTCGAGTAGTTTCTCTTTATTAGAAATTCCTATTTTCTTCCTATTGGGTATTTTAGCAGGTCTGCTAGGTGCAATATTTAATCGGGGCTTAATTTTTAGTGTGAAAACTTATCGCCGATTACATATAAGTTTACCGCTAAGAGTGGCTTTAGCTGGCTTAGTGTGTGGTTTAATAGTTGCGGTACTGCCTGAATATTACCGCGACAATACAGGTTTACGGGAGTATATGATTGCCAGTGATCCTAATCCTCTATTTGCCGCAATTACTTTTATCACGCAGTTTCTTTTAACCTTAATCGCCTTTGGTTCTGGCGCACCAGGAGGGTTATTTGCACCCAGTCTAATTTTAGGTTCTTGTTTAGGACATTTAGTGGGAGTGTGTGAGTTTCAAATTTGGGGTTTTGGTTCTCCTACTACCTACGCTTTAGCGGGAATGGGGGGATTTTTTAGTGCCGTTTCTAAAGTCCCGATTACAGCTATTGTGATTGTGTTTGAAATGACGACAGATTTTAATTTGGTGTTACCGTTGATGATTGTTTCTGTCACATCATATCTAGTTGCAGATCAGGTAGTACCTGGTTCACTGTATGATAAACTTTTACTATTAAATGGCATCAAAATTGAAAAAGATGCCCCTATAGAAGGAGTATTAACTAAGTTAACAGCCCAAGATGTGATGCAGCAACGGGTGGAAACTTTAGAATCAGAAATGACTGTAGAGGAATTAATTCAGGCGTTTTCTCGTTCTCATCATCGGGGTTTTCCTGTGGTAGAAAATTGTAAACTAGTAGGAATTGTCACTCAATCAGATTTACAAAAAATACCTAAGAGTCGAGATACTCCGTTAAAAGAAATTATGACACCGAAACCGGTGACAGTTACTCCCAAACAAACATTGAGTAATGTACTTTATTTATTAGATCGTTATCAAATCAGTCGTTTACCAGTGCTAGAAGGAAACAAACTGATTGGAATTATTACCCGTGCAGATATTATTCGGGCGGAAGCAGATCATCTTAACTGTAACAATGGAGTTTCCGGACCCCAACCAGAACCTTCTTATGTAGTGTACCAAACGCGATCGCCTTGTATTGGGAGAGGTAGATTATTAGTTACATTCGCAAATCCAGATACAGCAGATACTCTTTTACAAATGGCTGCTACTATTGCCCGCGATCGCCATTATGAATTAGAGTGTTTACAAATCATCCTTGTATCTCGCCACAGTTCACCGTCTGAAACTCAAGTTAGAACAACAAAAAGTCGCCGCTTACTCCGACAAGCGGAAGCCTTAGCAAAAAAATGGCACATTCCCGTACATACGCAGATTCGAGTTGCCCATGATGTTGCTCAGGCAATTTTAGAGACAATTAAGGAACGACACATTGATATGATTTTTATGGGTTGGAAGGGTAATACTTCTACTCCAGGGCGCATTTTTGGTACTGTTGTCGATACTATAATTCGTCAAGCCGCCTGTGATGTTGTCTTAGTTAAGTTAGGTACTCTTTCTGAGTCTAACCATTTTAATCGTTGGTTAGTACCAATGGCTGGAGGACCAAATGCACGAATGGCAATTAAATTATTACCAGCTTTAGTAACATTGGGAAATAATGCTGAAATTCGCCTCACTCAAGTATTTAAACCATCAGAATTAAAGCCAGATATGACAGTTTTAGAAGAATCTACTCGCCAGTTAATGCGGCATCGGAACTTATACAGTAACGTTGTAGCTGCACCGATACAAGCAGATTCAGTTTGTGAAGGAGTAATTAACTTAGTGAAAACGGAAGGTTATGATGTTGTAGTTTTGGGTGCTTCTCGTGAGGGATTATTACAGCAAGCAATTTACGGTAATATTCCCGAAACTATTGCTTCTGGTGTGGAAAGCACGGTGATTTTAGTGAGAGGAGAAAATAATTCGTAATTCGTAATTATAGCAACAGATGATAAAACGTAGACACTAAAAGCCTTTTCACTGGAGTCACCTGTCACCTGCTATAATTACTCTTGCGTTCTGTTTCTCCGCTGCTTCTGACTCCTAATAGATTTTCCGCAGCAGGTTGTTACTACCCACCAGTACAAGTACCAACAAACCTAACTGAAGTTGCCAAGGCGCTATTATTAGCGATAAAATCAAAGTAACTGCCGTAAACACACCGGCAATATACGCAATTTCGTCATTTTTTTTGTTTAAAAAATAGCCAGTTATTAACCCAGTAAAGAGTGGAATCAGAAAAAATAAAGGCATTTTACTAAATCCTGAACTAACTGCCGAGAGGTGAAATCAACTAATTTCAACCTGGATTAGAGATAACAAATCCTGATTATACAGTTAAGTAGGTTTTATTTACAATACTTGATCTGAAAATATGAATATTCTTAAATTCAGTAATTTTTTAGAACATAAGTACCCAAGCAAAATTAATTGTACATATTGATGGAAAACAAAAATGTCTGTATTCCTTACCTATTACCTATTACCTATTCCCTATTCCCTCTCCTAACTATAAAATTTATTTTGCACGACTACTTATTTTCAATCATATTCACCCAATGTTGAACATTCCTCAACTACTAGCAACAGAACTAGAACTGAAACCCAATCAGGTGCAAAACGCACTGGAACTTTTAGCCGAGGGTGCAACAATTCCCTTTATTGCGCGTTATCGCAAAGAACGCACTGGTGAGATGAATGAAGTGCAATTGCGAGACTTAGCTGATAGGTATACATACTTAACCGAACTAGAAGAAAGGAAGCAAGTAATTTTAAATGCGATCGCCCAACAAGGTAAACTCAGCGATGAACTCCAAGCAAAAATTACTGCCTGTTTGCAAAAAACAGAACTTGAGGATTTATACTTACCTTACAAACCAAAACGCCGCACCCGTGCCACTATCGCTAGGGAGAAAGGACTAGAACCTTTAGCAGCATTGATTAAATCATTAAATGTTAAAAATGGAGTAGCTGCTGACTTAGAAGCAGAAGCGGCAAAATTCATTGCTGAAGAAAAAGGTGTAAAAACCGCAGAAGAAGCATTAAAAGGTGCATCAGATATTTTGGCAGAAGAAGTTGCTGAAAAAGCAGAATTACGCGCTTATTTACGGGATTATCTTTTAGAATCAGGGGTGTTTGTTTCCCGCATCAAAGAAGAACATCCCGAAGGTACAACCAAATTTGAAATGTACCGTAATTATCAAATCAAAGTCAAAAATATTGCCCCCCATAATATGCTGGCTTTGTGTAGAGGGGAAGCAGAGAAAATCTTAAGTTTTGAAATTGATTTTAATGAAGATTTTGTGATTTCCTATTTAGAATCCCAAGAAATTAAAACCAAAGTGCGCGTAATTAGAGATTTTTATCAGCCGATGTTAAAAGATGCCTTTAACAGACTGATGAAAACTTCTCTGACTGGGGAAGTAATTTCCGAAAAGAAAACCTATTCAGATATTGAATCTATCAAAACCTTTGAAACAAACTTGCGAGAATTATTGCTATCTGCACCTGCGGGAATGAAACCGACTTTAGCGATAGATCCTGGTTTTAGAACAGGTTGCAAAGTTGCAGTTTTAGATCAAACAGGTAAATTCTTAGAATATCAAGCCGTATTTCCGCATCAAGCAGCAGAACAAAGGAAAAAAGCCGCCCAAACCATCAAAAACTTAATTGAAAAATACCAGATAGAACTAATAGCAATTGGTAACGGAACAGCATCCCGTGAAACAGATGAATTCGTTGCAGAAGTATTAGCAACCTGCGACCGTAAACCCATTAAAGTTATGGTAAATGAATCTGGTGCATCCATATATTCAGCCAGCAAAGTTGCACTAGAAGAATTTCCTGAATTAGATATTACTGTCAGAGGTGCAATTAGTATCGGACGCAGATTACAAGATCCATTAGCCGAACTAGTAAAAATAGACCCTAAGTCTATAGGTGTGGGACAATATCAACACGACGTAGATCAAAAACTCCTGAAAAAGAAACTTGATGAAACAGTAGAAAGTTGTGTTAACTATGTCGGAGTAGATTTAAACACCGCTTCCAAAGAACTGCTGACCTTTGTTTCCGGAATTACACCCACAGTCGCCAACAATATTATCGCCTACCGTAACCAAAATGGCGCGTTCAAAAATCGTAAACAACTATTAAAAGTAACAAAACTAGGGCCAAAAGCCTTTGAACAAGCAGCAGGGTTTTTAAGAATTAGAGATAGTGAAAACCCCTTAGATAACACCGCAGTTCATCCAGAAAGTTATGCTGTAGTGGAGGCGATCGCTAATGATTTAGGTGTACCATTAAATCAAGTCACACAAATAGCCGAAAACCTCAAAAAAACCAACTTAAAAAAATACATTACCGACACCATTGGAGAACCCACACTGCGCGATATTCTCAACGAACTAGAAAAACCAGGAAGAGATCCCCGTGCAGAATTTAAATATGCGACATTCAAAGAAGGAATCAAAGAAATTACCGACTTAACAGTGGGAATGGAACTAGAAGGAATTATCACCAACGTTGCTAACTTCGGTGCATTTGTTGATATCGGAGTACATCAAGATGGGTTAGTGCATATATCCCAATTAGCTGATAGATTTGTGGATGATCCCAATAAAATAGTCAAAGTTGGACAAGTTGTAAAAGTCAGAGTTTTAGAAATCAACGAAAAATTAAAACGCATTGGCTTATCAATGAAAGCAGTGAAACAATAGAAGAAAACCGCACGCAAGAACCAGAAATTTTCTCTGTGACTCTGCGTGAAAAAAAATATATCGTCACCTAGCGTATTATAAACCCACCAAGAACAACTTTTATATAAATCATCCCTCTACCATCAACCTGAATAACTAAAAAATACTCCGCGTTCCTCTGCGTTCACCTCAGCGTTCCTCTGCGTTTCAAAAATCCTCCTTTCGATATAAAGCGAACCTATCGATCAATAGAGATTAAAACTTCAATCTGCTGTAAAGCTAGAGATAGCAGTTACAGAGGTAAAAATAATGTGGGCGACATTCTTAACCGCACTCGTTACAGCATTAAGCTTGTTAATTGTTGATATCATTTTTCCAGGGGTTGATATCGCCAATTTTCCCGCAGCTATAATTGCAGCTTTAGTAATTGGTTTGATTAATAGTTCAGTTAAACCAACTCTTTCCACCCTATCTTTACCATTAACCTTCGTATCTTTAGGCGGCTTTTCCTTAATAGTAAATGGAATCTGCTTTTGGTTAGCATCAGTTTTAGTTCCTGGGTTTAGAGTCCAAGGAATTATCGCTTTTATTCTCGCGCCAGTAGTTCTATCTTTGGCTAATACATTCATCAGTAAATACTTTGCAGAAAGGAATATAGGCTTACCAAGCACTACTAATATCACGACTGAATCATAAATCAATGTAATTTTGAAAAAATAGATAGAAACAACACCATGAAATTAACTCGTTTGCTGCTTTGTTTATTCTTACCTCCCGTGGGAGTATTTCTGACAGTTGGTGTTAGTCCAACTTTGATAATTAATATTTTGCTTACCTTTCTCGGTTGGCTTCCCGGTAGTATTCATGCACTTTGGGTAATGACTAAACATGAAGAAAGACTTAATAGAGGAGAAGGTGTGTAGGGAATTTACAGCGCATTTGATATTAATGAAACAAGGGCGGGCAGAATGCCCAGCCCACAAAAATTCTTACATTTATTGGTAAAATGTGAAGAAATAATCAAGTAAATATTAAGATTGTGTATTACAGTCCAGCAAAGATTGGTGATTGTAATAGAGTGAGGATTAGCCGTAACGCACCCTACTGACTTCAAAACATAGCAATTTACATCCAAAATTCGTCAATTGTCCCCAAAATTATAACTGGTTGCATGAGTCTTGACTACAAATTTATCACCCACTAAACTCCAGTTTTAAGATTCTAAATTGGTAAACTTATTGTGGGCAAGTTTGAGAGATTTCCAAGTTCATCAACTAATTGGTTCTATCTTTTCCTGGTCATCGTGATAGTCTTTGGGAGTTTATTGCGATGCATTCATCTTGACAGTCGCGTATATTGGGGTGACGAAATTTTCACTTTAATGCGTATTGCTGGATATCGTCTTGCAGATATTACTCAAGAACTTACAAACAGATCAATTGTGAGCATTGCAGATCTGATGGTGTACCAACATCCTAGTCCTGCAAAGAGCTTAACTGAAACTATCCAATCATTAGTAACTGAAGAACCACAGCACACACCTATTTATTTCATAGCAGTACGTCTTTGGACAGAGTGGTTTGGCCATTTTGGCAATACAGTGCTAGTGGTAAGGAGTTTTTCTGTTTTTACGAGTCTGTTAATTTTCCCCTGTCTTTATTGGCTATGTCTTGAATTATTTCACTCTTCTTATGTAGGGTTATTAGCTATTGCTATGATGGCTATTTCTCCCTTTTACTTAGTTTATGCTCAAGAAGCTCGTCCTCCTGCTCTCTGGGCTTTGTTCATTCTGTTGTCGAGCAATTTGCTGCTCAGAGCAATACGAATACAAACAAAGCTTAGTTGGATTATTTATACTATTTCTGTTGTTCTAAATCTTTATAATTTTCTGTTCTCAGTATTCGTAGTAGCTAGTCATGGAGCTTATATTTTCTTTATCAAAGGTTTTCGCTTAAATAAAACTCAAATTGCTTATTTAATTGCAACTATTTTGGGATTTCTAGCATTTATACCCTGGCTAATAGCAATTATTTTCAACTTGAATACAGTCAAGAATGCAACTAAATGGTCATCAGCAAAGGTAGATTTTTCAGTTTTACTGAAAGTGGTAATTAATAATCTTAGAGACGTGTTTTTTAATATAGGAGGAGGTTATTCCTATTTAACTTTTCTCTTACTTGTTCTCATAGCATTTTCTTTTTATGTTTTGTTGCGTACAGCACCTAAGTCTGTTTGGGCTTTTGTGTTTAGCCTCATTGGTATAACGGTAGCTGCTTTACTTGTCTCTGACTTCTTCAGTCAAGGTCAACGTTCAGCAGCTTCGCGCTATTTTATTACCTCCTACTTAGGAATAAATCTATCTATTGCCTATCTATTTTATATACAGCTAATAACCTTAAATTCTTGGTACAAGAAGTTTTGGCAAGTGATCATCACTTTCTTACTTGTCCTTGGTTCGGTGTCTTGTATTATAATTGCCCAATCAGAGGTGTCATTCAATCAGGCTACCTATCGCAATAGCCTAATGGTAGCCCGGATAATCAACAAATATGACCATCCTCTGATCATGACTAGCATTACTAGTATTACTCCCAATTATCCTAATAACGTAATAGGAATACTCAGTTTGAGTCACTATCTTAGACCCGACAGTCAATTTCAGTTTATTGCTGATACAAATAAACTCCATCTTTCCAATTACGCCAAAGCTATTTTTATATACGGCAGTAATTCCAATTTTATAACAAATGCCGTTAATACACAGTATCGCCCTAAGTTGCTTTTTGGAGACTTAGATGAAAATAACCCATCTTCTGAAGATCTTTGGTATTTGGAGCGAAGATAAGGCAATGATCAAAAACAGGACTGACTTAAAAGAGGCGTATATCATGCAGTATTTAGATTGGTGATTGGTTGTTGATTCCATCAACTGTTACGATTCTGAACTTCTTTCACTGTTAACGTTTCTCATAATTCGCTTTCTTAATTCGTCAGCTATTAAAATCAACGGTGGACACAACAATAACATCAATAAATAAGATGGTTTCAAAGATGCAGTTGAGAAGATTTTTTGCAGAGGAGGAGAATAAATAATAGAGAGAATCAATATCCATTCTACGGCAATTCCTGCCCAAATTAAACGATTAGTAAAAAAGCCCAAACGCAAAATTGAAAACCGTTCGGAACGACAGGCAAAAACATTACCATCTTGACAAGCTACAATTACTGCTAAAGTCATGGTCGTTGCTTGGTGATAAATAGCCATTGTGGCAGCATTTGCTGAGTGCGATAAAATACTGGGGCTAAGTGCCTGTAATTGGGGAATATTATAGCCATTTGTCCACCACACGAAGAAAAATCCTGCCATACCTGCCAAACCTTCCAGCAGTCCTAAAAAGCAGTAAGCACGCAGCAATAAAGGTAAATCTAACAGTGGTTGGGATTTTTTCCGGGGTGGTAACTCCATTGAACCAGCTTCTGGTTTTTCTGCCCCTAATGCCAGTGCGGGCAACATATCTGTACCTAAGTCAATAGCTAATATTTGTAAAATTACTAGTGCTGGCGGTATTTTCAGAAACACCATTGCGAGGAAAGGTAAAAACTCCGCCATATTGGAAGCGAGAATATAAGTCATGAATTTGCGGATGTTTTGATACACTGCCCTACCCTGTTCAATTGCAGAGACGATAGTGGCAAAGTTATCATCTATCAGCACAATATCCGCAGCTTCACGGGCAACATCAGTACCGCTAATTCCCATTGCAATGCCGATATTTGCAGCGCGTAAAGCAGGGGCATCGTTAACACCATCACCAGTGACAGCGACGACATGACCAAGGGTTTTGTATGCTTCAACTAACCTGAGTTTCTGTTCTGGGATGACTCTGGCAAATACTAACCCAGTTTTGTGCTTGTGGATAATTTGCCGTAATTGAGTATCAGAAAGGTGTCCTAATTGTTCACCGGTGATAATTCTAGGTTTACCGTTGCCTAAACCAATGCGTTGTGCGATCGCAGCTGCTGTTAAACCATAATCACCTGTAATCATAGTAACTTGAATGCCGGCACGATGACAAAGAGCGATCGCATCCGCAACTTCTGGACGTGGTGGGTCAATCATCGCCACCAATCCCAAAAAAGTCAAATCCTGTTCCAATAAATTATTATCTGCCTGGTTTAATTCCGCCCCACCTTGCCTTATTGCCACCCCTAACACACGATAACCTTGACTAGCTAATTGATCATTAGCCGCCACAATTTCCTCACGCTGAGTTTCCGTCAATTCCAGCCTTTCCCCTGAATGCCATAAATACCGTGAATGTTGCAATACATCCAAAGTTGCACCCTTGGTAAAAATCAAATACTGAGAATTTCCAACATTGTCTAACTGCAAATGTCCTTCTAATAAAACCGTCATCATCCGCCGGTGAGAATCAAAAGGTATTTCCCGAACTCTTGGCGCTTGCTGTTGCAACTCTTCCAACTTCAAACCCGCCTTAATTGCTGCCACCAATAACGCCGCTTCCGTAGGATCACCCACTGCTTGCCATTGATTAGAATTAGGGGGATGATTTAACCGCGCATTAGAACAAAGTGCTGCACCAGCCAAAATTAACCGCACCTCATTTCTCTGCGCCCTCTGCGCCTCTGCGGTTCGTAACTCTTCCGTAATAACCTCAACTTCTCCCTTGGGTTCATAACCCACCCCAGTCACATTAATATAAGTATTAGGAATCCACAATTGGCGGACAGTCATTTCATTTTTAGTCAAAGTCCCGGTTTTGTCAGTGCAAATTACCGTTGTTGCACTCAGAGTTTCCACCGCAGACAAGCGCCGCACCAAAGCATTCTTTCTGGCCATGCGCCTGACACCAATTGCCAATGCTAAACTTACAGTCGGTAGTAAACCTTCGGGGACAAATGCCACAATAATGCCAATGGCAAAAATGAAACTTTCTTTGAGTTGCATTCCCACCAGCAACTTAGTCAGTAAAAATATCACCACCCCCATACTCAAAGCAATGATAGTAATGATGTGAACCACCCTAGAAATCTGCACTTCTAAAGTGCTGGCTTCCCGCTGCACATGGGCTGTGAGATGGGCTACTTGACCAAATTCTGTATGCGTACCTGTTGCATATACCACCGCCAGTCCCCGACCAGAAGCCACAGTAGAACCTGCAAAGACCAAATTACTCGCTTCGGAAGCATGGATATTTGCAGCGGTGACAGGTTCGCTAATGCGGGGAACTGGCAAAGATTCCCCTGTGAGTACGGAGACATCTACATATAAAGATTGACTTTCAATCAGTCTGGCATCAGCAGATATTTTATCACCTTCTTCCAACTGCATGACATCGCCGCTAACTAATTCACGGGCAGCAATTACAGATAATTTGCCATCACGAAAAACTTTAGCTTGGGAAGGTAAGATTTTTTTTAAAGCTGATAAAGCTTTTTCCGCTTGATATTCCTGCCAAAAACTAAAAATAGCATTAATCCAAATCACTGCCCAAATTGCCCAACCTAATTCTGGAGTTTGAGAAATAAAAGCTAAAATTCCCGCTATCCACAACAGCAACGCCATAAAATGGGTTAATTGGTCAGTGAAACGCAGTATTAAAGGGCGTGTTTGTGGTTCGGGAAGTTCGTTATAACCGAATTGTTTTAATCTTAAATTAGCTTCTGCCTCGCTGATACCTTGAGGAGTAGTTGCTAGAGTCTTGTAGACATCTGTAGTTGTCAGCGTCCAAATATGAAAATTTAGATAAGAATTTAAAGGCATACTCTCAGTATGAATCCGGGTTTCGTATTATAGATACTGAGTCTATACATCTTCATCTGTCTGAGGTGAGGGGTATCTTTTTTTAGGGCAGTTAGATGGTACAATGAATCACCTCTTAATTTTATCCATAAAAATCTTTAAAGTTGACTGGAATTTATTGAATCAATTGACCCTTCAATATTTTCTTAATTAGTTTATAGCTAAAAAACTGATGAATAAAAAAATTATTCTTGTAATAGTAGCTTTTGCATTAGGACTAACAATATATTTTTTAACTCATCTTCAGATTCAATTCTCTCAAAAACCGATTAAAGTTGGTATTCTGCATTCTCTAACTGGCACAATGGCCATTAGTGAGAAATCTGTGGTAGATGCTACCTTACTCGCCATTGGAGAAATTAATGAAAAAGGAGGTATTTTGGGTAGAAAAATTCAACCAATTATTGCTGATGGTAAATCTGATGGGAAGACATTTGCAAAACAAGCTGAAAATCTCATTACTCAAGAAAAAGTAGTTACAGTTTTTGGTTGCTGGACTTCCGCTAGTCGTAAAACAGTAAAGCCTATATTTGAAAAGTACGATCATTTACTAATTTATCCTGTTCAGTATGAAGGACTAGAACAGTCACCAAATATTGTGTATACAGGTGCAGCACCAAATCAACAAATTATTCCCGCTGTCAAGTGGTCTTTTGATAATTTAGGTAAACGCTTTTTCTTAGTCGGTTCTGATTATATTTTTCCGCGTACAGCTAATGCCATTATCACAGACCAAGTAACCGCTTTACAGGGAGAAATTTTAGGGGAAGAATATATACTTTTGGGTAGTCAGAAAGTAGAACCTGTCATTCAAAAAATTATAGCAACCAAACCAGATGTCATCTTGAATACAATTAATGGCGATAGTAATATTGCTTTTTTTAAAGCTTTGAGACAAGCAGGAATTAGCTCTGATATCATACCTACTATTTCCTTTAGTATTGCTGAAGAAGAATTGAAGTCTTTACCCAGTAAAGATGTGGTAGGTGATTATGCAGTTTGGAATTATTTTCAAACTATTAATAAGTATAAAAATTTTGAATTTATTGAAAAATTTAAAACAAAGTATGGAAAAAATAGAGTTACATCTGACGCTATTGAAGCTGGATATTTCGGAGTTTATTTGTGGGCGCAAGCAGTTAAAGATGCTGGTACAGATGATGTCAATATAATTCGTCAATATATCAAAGATCAAAGTTTTAATGCACCGCAGGGAGTTGTATATATAGATGCTGATAACCAACATACCTGGAAAACAGTCAGGGTTGGAAAAATTCGGTCAGATGGACAATTTAAAATTGTTTGGAATTCCGGTAAACCAATTCGTCCCGTACCTTATCCTATCTCCCGTTCTAAAGCTGAATGGGAACTATTTATAAACAATCTTTATCAAGGATGGAATCGAAACTGGGCTAATTCTAATACTGATTAAATAAATACTTAAATTGGGAGATGCAGGATTTGAAAAATAAAAAACTTGTTAATAAACTGCTGTTGTGGTTTTTGTTAATTGCTTTAGTACCCCTGAGTATAGTTACATCTATACAATATTACATTGCCCGGAATTCTTTAACAAAAGAAGTTAATAACAATTTAATTTCTATCGCCGATAGTAAAGCCAACTTTTTGGATTTTTATATTAATGAAAAACAAAAAAATGCGGCAATTATCGCCCAAATACCAAATATAATTGATGCCGCAGAAAAATATCAAACGGCTTTTAATGAAAATGGCATTAATGCCCAAAAATATCAGCAAATAGATCAACAATATCGCCAATTCATTACTAATTATTTAGATATATTTGGTTATTCTGATATTTTGTTAATCTCTCAATCTGGAAATACGATCTTTTCTATAAATAACGGTAAAGAAGAAGGAAAAAACTACTACAAAGGAACTTATAAAAATTCTGAAATTGCCAAAGTCTTTGATCGTGCTAAAACATTAATGCAAGTAGAAATATCTAATTTTACCTATTATACATCTAAGCATGAACCCACTGCTTTTATTGCTGCCCCTATCTTTAAGAATAATCTGATTATTGGTGTAGTAGTGGTGCAACTGAATAATCAGGAATTTAATAAAGTAGTCAATGACTATACTGGCTTAGGCAAAAGCGGTGAGACAATTGTCAGTTCATTAGTTGATGAACGCATAATTTTTACTGCTCCTACTAGACATGATCCACAAGCAGCTTTTAAGAGAAAAATTAATATTAGCGACAATAAATTCAACCCACTTTATCAAGCAAATCAAGGTATCAAAGGAAATGATATCACAATTGATTACCGGGGGCAAAAAACGATTGCAGCCTGGAGATATTTACCTTCTTTAAATGCGGGACTTTTGGTAAAAATGGATGTAGCCGAAGTCTTTACACCATTAAAAACACTCCACAATATTGTGATTATTTTAGGAAGTATTACGCTTTTATTAGTTACATTGGCAGCTATTATAGTAGCCAGATCTATTTCTCAGCCAGTTGTTGCACTTACCCAAGTAGTTCAAGAATTTGCTCAAGGAAATCTGAAAAAACAAGCATCTGTTCTCAGTGATGACGAAATTGGTCAATTAGAATTGTCATTTAATCGCATGGCTGCACAGTTAGAAACATCCTTTCAAACTATTCAAGAACGGGAACAGGAATTAACTACAGCCAAAGAAAAACTAGAAAAAGTTTTAGCTGAAGTACAGCAGGAAGCACAACAATTAGCTGCTCAATTGATTCAAAGTGAAAAGATGTCAAGTTTAGGACAGTTAGTAGCGGGTGTAGCACATGAAATCAACAACCCAATTAACTTTATTTCTGGTAATATTGCTCCAGCCAATGAATATATTCAAGATTTATTGAGACTGTTAAAACTTTATCAGCAACACTATCCTCACCCAGTCCAAGAAATTGAAGATGAAGCAGAAGTAATAGATATTAATTTCTTAATGGCAGACCTGCCTAAGCTATTAACTTCAATGGGAATTGGTGCGAAAAGAATTACAGAAATTGTGCGATCGCTGCGAAACTTTTCTCGCTTAGATGAAGCGGAAATGAAAGCAGTAGATATTCATGAGGGTATTGATAGTACACTAATGATTTTAGAAAATCGTCTCAAAGCTGCATCTGATCGTCCAGCTATTGAGGTGATTAAAAAATACGGTGAATTACCATTAGTAGAGTGTTACACAGGACAACTTAATCAAGTATTTATGAATGTTCTTGCCAATGCGATTGATGCCTTGGAAGAAAGAAAAATCAAAAACTTTCTAGGTTTAGATCAACTCCAGATTCAAATTTACACAGAATTGACTAATGACAAACAAGTAATTATTCGCATTATAGATAACGGTGTTGGCATCCCAGAGAAATTAAAAAAACTATTGTTTGATCCTTTTTTTACTACTAAACCTATAGGTAAAGGCACAGGTTTAGGTTTATCTATTAGTTATAAGATTATTACTGAACAACATCAGGGAAAATTGCAGTGTATTTCTGCCCCTGGAAAGGGGACAGAATTTATAATTACCATTCCCTTGCATCAAAATATTAAATAGAGTTAAAGTATTTGGTTTTATATCAATTCCGACTGCATCGGAATGATTAACCAAAAGCAAATACAGATAGTGTAGGAGTAGGATTCAAAAATAATAATTGAACTCTTGCCTTTTGCCTTTTGCCTTTTGCCTTTTGCTATTATGTTCCAGGACGAGAGCGAATATGATCAGGTATATGATAGCGATCGCCTAATATTTCCAACAAAGGACCATTAACATCAAATTTCACCTTACTTACTGATGCCACCAAAATATTTACTCGATAACGATAGCATCCCAAATCAATTCCTAGTAAACTACAAAGGATAATCCGAATTGTGGCTTTATGGGAAACTACTAAAACATTACCTTCAGTATGTTTGTCTATAATTTCAGTAATCACAGGCATAGAACGGTTAGCAATTTCTACCGCAGTTTCTCCACCTAGTGGTGCATTCCAAGCGGGTTCTGACAACCATTTGATATAGTTTTCTGTGTAATTTTCTTGCACAAAAGATTTACTCTTGGTTTCCCATTCACCGTAACTACCTTCTCTCAGTCCTTCTCGCACCTGCATATCTATACCAACAGCATCACAAAATGGCTTGGCAGTAGCAATAGTGCGCTTCATGGGACTAACATAAACCGCTTCCCACTTCAAGTTTTTATAAACATCGGCAAAACTCTCTGCCATCTGTATTCCTTCTTTTGTCAATTCTGCATCAGTTGCACCGCAGAAATTACCACTTTGACTAAAAGTAGTTTCACCATGTCGCAGTAAATATAAATTGAGTGTCATACTGTGTATTGAGATGGGGATAGAAGAGTTTGTACAAACATAACATATCTTAATCTCGCACTTGAGTATGTAACACCAGGACAAAGTTAACAAACAAAAAAGTCAATTAATGACAAACTGTTGTCTGCTATGGCAGGTGACAGGTGACAGGTGACAGTGGTAAAAGCCTTTGAGTGTCTAACTAAAGATCAAAATCCCCAGGTATGAGAACTCTTGGGGATCTTGTCGTAAGTGAGCCGAGTTAATTAATAGGGTTGTTCTAAATGTACAAAGTAATTGTGGAAAAGTAGTGGAGAAAATGGGGACTCATGAATTTTGTAAGAATCAGGATGTACAGGATGTAAGGATGTACAGGATATGGGTTTTTGTTAGGGGTTCATTTTTTTGCTTTAAGTCTTGACAAGACGCGAAAAATAAATTATACTTATGTTATGAGTGGGAATCTGTGCGCGCATATATAGTAAAATTTTGTATTATTAGCATCATTATTTTTACCCATATCTAAAATATCTCCGACTTCTAGGATAATTGATTTTGATACAGGATGATTAGATCAAAAAAGTCGGGGATCTAAATTCTGTTAATCCTAATTTAGACAAAATACTATTTCATCATGTTACAACCAGGAAAAACATTAAAACAACGTCCCCAATACGTCATAGAAAAAGTAATTGGAGAAGGAGGTTTTGGAATTACTTATAAAGCTAAACATAAAGATTTGAATTTTCCCGTTGTTATTAAAACTCCTAATAGTCGGTTGTGTAGAGATGCTAATTATCCTAAATACGTGGAAGGTTTTCGCAAAGAAGGAAGAACATTAGCTAAAATTTCTCAAAATCATCATCCCAATATTGTCAGAATTATAGACTTTTTTGAAGAGGATAATTTACCATGTTTAGTCATGGATTTTGTGAAGGGTGAAAATTTATATCATTTAATCCAAGACAAAGGTATTTTATCAGAAAAAATTGCTATTGATTATATTAAACAAATTGCTGATGCTTTATCTCTCTGTCATCAAAATGGCATTATTCACCGGGACGCACATCCTGGTAATATGATTTTGAGAGAAAATAGCAATACTGTAATTTTAATAGATTTTGGTTTAGCAGGAAATGTGAATAGTCAAAGTATTAACCAAGCTGCTAATATGGCTTTTGCACCTTGGGAACAAATGTTAGAAACGGAAAAATCAGCAAGTATAGATGTTTATACTTTAGCTGCTTCTTTATTTTATTTGGTGACTGGAAATACTCCCACACCTTGTTTAGCCAGGAAGATGTTAAATAATGATTTAATAGAACCAAAAAGGATAAACACAAGGATTAGTGATAGGTTAAATCAAGTGATTATTAAAGGTTTGGAATTAGAACCTATAAATCGTCCGCAAAGTATGAAGGAATGGGTGGGTTTATTTCCTGGTGCAAGTCATGGGGATAATGGTAATGCGGTAGAATTAAAATCAGATGTAGGGATGGATTATAGGAGACTGCGTGACTTACTCGAAGCAGGGAATTGGAAAGAAGCGGATGAGGAAACAGCAAGGGTAATGTTAGCAGTTGCAAAACGGGAAGAAGAAGGTTGGTTAGAAGTAGAACACATTGATAATTTTCCCTGTGTAGACCTCCGCAACATTGATCAGTTGTGGGTAAAATATAGTGATGGTAAATTTGGTTTTTCTGTTCAGAAACGGATTTATCAAGGTTTGGGGGGAACGAGAAGCTACGATGCAAAAATTGGGGAAGCCTTTGAAGAGACGGTAGGATGGGGGGTTGGTGTGGTACTGAAATATTTTCAAGTAATTTTAGCACCAGAAGGACACCTCCCGTGTTGGTGTGGGTGGGGGTGGGATTGTAAGAGTTGGGCGTGTTATTTCTTCTCTCGCGTCGAGACTTGTAGATTTTAATATTTAAGGGTTATAGAAAATTACTAAGTCTGAATCAGGATAACCAGGATTAAAGGATGAACAGTATGGTAATTTTTAGATGGTTTAACATCATGTACTTAATGATTGATATTATCTTGTGATTTCTGCTGGTTTGTAATTTTTTCTAGCTTACTTAACCGAGACACTCTACGTTTTGATAATAGATTATGTTTTGGTATTACATCAGGTATTTTATAATCAATTGGTGCATTATCGTACCATTGATTCACTAAATCAACAATATTATTTATTGATTCATTGTTTAATTTTCTAAATTCTGGACTTACATTACGTTTTAATTTGTTACCGTTTTCGTTATCAATAACTGGTTCGAGAATCCATTTGTAATATCCATTATCATTATCCAGGGTAAAGAAAAATAGACATATTGGGAAATTACATTTTGTAAATCGTGATAGCAGAACATTTATATCTGCTCCTTCTATATTGAAAACATCATCATTTTGAATTATATTAGGTGTAGATTTTACAGCTTTTATTTCCACCCCAAAAAGCCTATTAATATCTTCACCATTTTTGCTAATGGAAACTAGAACGTCTAAATCATAATCTTTTGTGTCTCTATAAACAATCAAATCGTCACGTTCAGTTAAAGATACTATTGCTAAAGCTTTTGAACGGAAACCAATATACCAAGGTTGTTCTGTTTGCATTGCTTTATCTCCATTTAAACTTGGAACTTAAATTTTTCTGTTTATTCTGTGTATAAGGTTTCCAGAAATCATTGACTTCATTCCAAAGGATTTCTCTATTTTGTTTATCAAGAGGAAATTCAGTAGATAGGCTTGAGAGAGATTTTAAATTTTCTCCATTAGCAGAAACTATATAACCTGTTTTTTGAATGTCATCAATTCCAACTATATAAGTTGGTGCTGGATAAGATGCTATACCGATTACAGATTCTTTTTTTACTTGCACATTGAGACGATTATCTTTTTTAGTATAACCTTGTCTAGTCGTTTTGACTTGTACAAAGAAATAGGGAATATAAGAACCAGCACCTACTAACTCAACAATAAAATCAACATACTGCCATTTATCTCCTAAAAACTGCGGTTTAAAAATTGGACCATCATCTGAGTCAAATTCTGTCATTAAAAGGCTAAATAGCCATTCACCTCTCTGTCCAAGTGCATCCCTCATTGTGTTCTGTATATCCCTATTTTAATTCAAATTATCATCTTCTTCTCAAAATATAGGGTAGGCAATTTTGCCCACCCCATACAGATTTTACACAGTTATGAAAAACTATTCCAAACTATGCACCTTCCCTTAACTTATCCAACACACTGCGATCCTCAAGAGTCGAAGTATCCCCTGACACCTCCTGACCCGCAGCCAAATTCCGCAACAACCGACGCATAATTTTACCCGATCGCGTTTTTGGCAGTGCATCAGTAAACCTGATTTCACCCGGACGAGCGATCGCACCAATTTCACTGACAACGTGCTTCTTCAGTTCCTTACTCAACTCCTCACTCGGTTGATAAGTCCCCTCTAAAGTCACAAAAGCTACAACTTCCTCACCCTTCAACTCATCAGGTTTACCTACCACCGCAGCCTCAGCAACCGCAGGATGAGACACCAACGCAGATTCAACTTCCATAGTTCCTAAGCGGTGTCCAGACACATTCAGCACATCATCCACACGCCCCATTACCCAGAAATAGCCGTCTCCATCCTTCCTTGCACCATCACCGGCAAAGTACGTATAATTACCATCTTTGGGCGGAATATGTTCCCAATAAGTACGACGGAAACGATCAGGATCACCGTACACAGTCCGCATCATTCCCGGCCAAGGATGACGTACAGCTAAATAACCACCTTCATTTTCTGGAACAGAGTTACCTTCTAAATCCACGATATCTGCAATAATGCCAGGGAAAGGTAGAGTAGCTGAACCGGGTTTGGTGGGAATTGCACCAGGTAAAGGTGTAATCATAATACCACCGGTTTCCGTTTGCCACCAAGTATCCACGATGGGACAACGTTCACCACCAATGATTTTGTGATACCACATCCAAGCTTCGGGGTTGATAGGTTCACCTACAGTTCCCAATAGACGCAGGGAAGAAAGATTGCGGGTTTTAGGATGATGTTCACCCATTTTAATAAAGGCGCGAATGGCTGTAGGTGCAGTATAAAAAATCGTCACGCCGTATTTTTCAATCACATCCCAAAAACAACCAGGATTAGAACCACGGGGCGCACCTTCATACATCACAGTAGTTGCACCGTTGGAAAGGGGACCATAAACTATATAGCTATGTCCAGTAATCCAACCCACATCGGCAGTACACCAATATACATCAGTATCCTGGAGGTCAAAAATCCATTTTGTGGTAATATGACTGTATAGGTTATAACCGCCTGTGGTGTGGACAACACCCTTCGGTTTGCCGGTACTACCGGAGGTATAAAGGACAAACAGCATATCTTCGCTGTCCATCGGTTCAGCAGGACAATCTGCGGACACACCTTTTTGTAAATCATGCCACCAGTGGTCACGTCCAGCTTCCATCTGGGTTTTCTGATTTGTGCGTTGTACCACTAGTACATCTTTGACGCTGGGTACAGCACCTTCAGCTAAGGCTTTGTCTACCTGTTCTTTCAAAGGTACAATTGCATCCTTACGCCAACCACCATCTGCTGTGACTACTACTTTAGCCTCTGCATCGTTAAGGCGATCGCGCAATGCTTCAGCACTAAAACCACCAAACACGACGCTATGGGGTGCGCCAATTCTCGCACAGGCTAACATAGCAATAGCAGCTTCGGGAATCATCGGCATATAAATCCCGACGCGATCGCCCTTTTTCACTCCCAACTGCTTCAACACATTGGCAAATTGACATACTTCTCGATGCAATTGGGAGTATGTTAGTGTGCGTGAATCTCCTGGTTCACCTTCCCAAATTAAAGCTGCCTTATTTTTACGCCAAGTAGTCAAATGTCTGTCAAGACAATTGTAAGAAATATTAATCTTCCCATTCACAAACCACTTAGCAAAAGGAGGTTGCCAATCTAGTACAGTGTCCCATTTTTGAAACCAGTTTAACTCAGTGGCTGCCAATTCTGCCCAAAATGCTTGTGGATCAGCCTTAGCCTGATCACAGAGACTCTGATATTCTGCCAGACTTTTGATATGAGCCTGTTGGGAAAAATTACTCTCAGGATGAAAGAGACGGTTTTCCTGTAGGATGGATTCTATAGTCGGTTGAGACATGATGATTTATGTAAACGATATGGTGACTGAAAACTATTGTTAACAAACTTTTGACAAACAGTATTTAGATTTTCGTTAAGCTAGGTATAGATATCCAAGTTACTCACTTGGCATAATTGCCACCAGAATGAGGAACTTAAGATAGATGAAAGCTGAAGAAAATATTAAGTATGATTTAGGAAATCAAAAACTGTACATCTTGTACCTTGTTAAACGGTAATATAGCAGTGTATTGCTAAATTCATAAAGCGTATCCCAGGTTGCAGAAAGTAAACAATGAGAGTGATAAAGCCTTACACCGAAAATATTGTACTGCTGACTGTTAACCACTGACCGCTGCTGTAGGTATTTTGCTCCAACTCACTGGGTCAAAACCAGAGTTGTCAAATTCTCCAAATTTGGCCTTTACAAGACTGGGGAAAGAATGTCAATGAAATTTCTTTTTTAAACCAAATTTAAACTTTCAACCATGATTAGGATACTCGTCTTCAAAGGTATAAATTGAAAACAAAATGTTTAGTTAGTGAAAAGTAGGGCGTAGTTTGCAAGCAAAAGAGATAAAGGATAAACTAAAGTCACTGATCGAGAAAGCCTCAACCATAGATCCTCAGTTAGCCAAAAGGTTAAATGAGATTTATCGTTGGGTCAAATACATTCGTCCTGGTTCCCTAACTGCTAAACCATTTGTCCTTGCCTTTCTCCTAGAAGTGATTACGGACTCTACAATTTGGCTAATCATTCAATCTTTACCTTCCCAAGCAGCACGAGAAGCAAAATTTAACCAAATGACGGGAAATGAAAGGTATTGGTATGGTTATTTATTTCCTAAGTGGATAAACTCAACAGATGCCAAATTTTATATTTGGAAGAAAAAAATGATGGCAGGTGAGTTTAATCAGTTTGATGATGATATTATTAGATCAATAGCTCAAGATATTGTACGTCGTGAAGGTAATTATTGGCAGCGTTATATTGCCGACCTTTCTATGGCTACAGACTTAATTGTCAGCAATCATCAACAGAAACCACTTTGTATTCAAGTCACCACTGTTAGCAAAGAATATCATGTCCAAAAATATGAGAAGTGGCAAAATGCTCTACAAATGTGGGAAATAGAGAGAGGATTGTTCTTAAGTTACAATCCCGCCGAGAATGATTTTATCAACCAGTTGGTAAATGTGGCGCTGTACAACAGTGATCATCTTGCTGAAGGAAAGTATGTCAACTTTTCCTGATATCAAATTTTTGATATTGAACACCTACACCTGAGTCCTTGCATCCTTACCTGCTTACGACAGCATTTATGCTTAACCAAAAAGAAATGAACAGCATTACTCAAGTAGATGAATTTGCTGAAATTTTAGCAGCAGCCCGCAGAATGCAGCAAGACTGGCTAGAATATGGGGTCAATTATGTTCATCTTTATGTTGAAGATGTAGAAGGAGATTGGTTAGAAACCTGGGGAAATGATGAAATATTAGGTGATTCTCTATTAGATACTATTAAAGAATTTTTGGTGAGTAATGATGATGTTGCTGTCAAGATTAGACAGAATATCAGAGACCAGCCACTATTTGATTTAGCAATCAGTTTGGAAGAATGTTTGAGGATTTCTAGAGAAGGTGAAAAAACATTTGCTGTGAGAGATATTTTAGCTCGTTATCTTCATGTTGGTGAAATAGATTTATTTGATTTAGCCAGTAGTTTGCGAGACAAGTTGTTGTAATATAACCGCAGCATTTAGAAGTCAGAGGTAACATGATCCCCCCTGAAAAAGGGAAAAACAACTGCATTTTTAGCCACCCTTTTCCAGAGGGTTTGGGGGGATTGCCTACGGCACGCTACGCGAACAAAACCGTAACCGAAATGTATTGCTGTGCTGCTAATATTTCTAGGGCTAACAATTAACGCACCCTACAAATATCAAAAGTCTCTAAGGAACAAGTACACCTCTTAGTTCTTGCACGTGAGATTTATAAACATACCAGGTTTGATTATTATCAATGGTATCTTCACAGGGAAGTGGTTTTTCAAATGTCACTTCCCAATAATCACTCAACTTTTCAGTATTACCTTTAGGACGTGCAGGTGCATTTTGAATTACTCTCCTAATAGAAGAAACAAAAAATTTCTCACCTGATTTAGCTGGACATTTTTCATCACTAGCGATATCTTTTGATTGCTTGTACCAGCTTTCTCGTGACTTAAAAGTAGTTCCAGAAGTAGCTTTAACCCTTAAAATGCGAAATGTAGGAGTTGTTTGAGAAAACACAGTATCGGCATTCAGCACACCAATTCCACACACCACAGCTAGAGACAATAGTAATTTCTGACTACCTAATCTAATCTTACCCATTCTCATTTTCATGTTGTTTAGCGACTATATCATGTCCGTCTAAATATTTATCATATCTGTTTGGGCAGAGAAAGGGGAATAGTAACAAGTTTATTACCAGTAATCAGTAGGTTGGGTTGAGGAACGAAACCCAACATTTACAAGAGTTTGTTGGGTTTCACTTTGTTCAACCCAACCTACAAAAATCCTTAACCGAACAGTATTGGAATAGTAACAAGTTTATTACCAGTAATCAGCCGAGGTCGATATTCTCACAAATAGAGACGCTGCCAACAACGTCTCTAACAACTGTAGGATACTCCCTATATTTAATTGTTTTTTTCTACTTACTCGCTTGTTCTGTCAGCTTGGTTAGCACCTCATTAGAACGTTCCACAAAAGATTTCATTCCTTCAGCATCAAAGCCTTTTTGCGACATCAGTGCTAAATCATAAACGTGCTGACAAATCATTTTTGTTAACTGCGCGGTGGGTGATTCTCCATCACCTTGAATAATACTACCTTGATTGATAGTTAAAAGGTTTTGAATCAAAGGATGGGCAGTATTGACTAACAAAATATGTTCTTCAGGAAAATCAGCATTTTGCTGTTGCATCATGGCGTTCATTTCCCGCAGACGACGGAGAATTTCTGGTAACAATACCATTGCTGGTGGTGTTCCTTGGGGATCGTCTGATTTTAAGGCTTCGGTGCGAATATTAACTTTGGGTTTGTTGAGTGATTGTTCAAATAATTCTTTGATAATTTCACTCTTGGTTTTATTAGTGGTGGGGTCAACAATTTCCCCTGATTTATCATCTAACAATGTGTTATCAAGGTCAGAGTCTACCCGTGTAAATTTGACATCCTGATATTCTCTTTCCAGGAAGTTAATAAAGTGGGTATCAATGAAAGAGTCCATAAATAGGACTTCTAAACCTTGACTTTGGTGCAGTGCAATATATGTGGCTTGAGTCGCTTCGTCTGTGCTGTAAAATACTTTATTTTCGTGGCGTTCTTTGTTGCGTTCTAGATATTCTTTGATGGTGGTATAAGGTAAACTGCTGCTGTTTGCTGAAGTCACATCTTGCCAAACATCACCTTCTGAAGATTGGACTTCAACTGCGGGTGTTTCTGCGGGTTTTTCGTTTAATTTAGCGGTAGTACGGAAGATGAGGATATCTTCGACTTGTTTTTTAAATTTATCGTCGTTGAGAACACCAAATTTAACGAAAGTGCCTAAATCTTTCCAAGCACTAATGTATTGTTCGCGGTCATCGCGGTATAATTCTTTAAGTCTATCGCCGACTTTTTTGGCGATGTAATCTCCTATTTTTTTAACGGTGCGATCGCCTTGTAAAGCACTGCGGGAAACGTTCAAAGGAATATCTGTACTGTCAATTACACCCCGCATCGGCGTTAAAAATTGAGGGATAATTTCATCACAGTTATCACTCACAAACACCTGATTGCAGAATAACTTAATTTGTCCTTTAGTTACATCTACATCAGGACGCATTTTCGGGAAATACAAAATCCCATTAATAATAAAGGGATAATCTGTATTGAGATGCACCCATAACAAAGGTTCTTCTTGGAAAGGATAGAGATAGCGGTAAAATTCTAAATAATCTTCTTTAGTTAAATTGTGAGAAGATTCTCTCCAAGCAGCTTTTTGTTGATTCAATACTTCCCCATCTAATTTGATGGGAACTGGCATAAAATCACAGTAGGTTTTAACTAAATTCTTAATTCTCGCAGCTTCTAAATATTCTTCCTCATCGGGCATTAAAGTGAGGATAATAGTAGTACCGCGAGTAGTGCGGGAAGATTCATCTAAGGTAAACTCTGGTGAACCATCACAACTCCAGTGAACCGCTTGAGAACCTTCTTTGTAGGAAAGGGTATCAATTTCTACTTTTTTCGCCACCATGAAGGAGGAGTAGAAACCTAAACCAAAATGGCCAATAATTGGTTGGTCTGCTTTTCCTTCATATTTGTGAATAAATTCTTCCGCACTAGAGAAAGCGACTTGGTTAATGTATTTCTTGACTTCCTCTGCGGTCATACCGATACCATTATCGGAGATGGAGAGAGTTTTGTTATCTTTATCAATGGCAATTGTAATTTCGGGTTCCCCTATGTCTCCATTATACTCACCAGCACGAGAGACCATTTTCAGCTTTTGGATCGCGTCCACAGCATTGGATACCAGTTCCCGCAAGAAAATTTGATGATCTGAATAAAGAGATTTCTTGATAATTGGGAAAATATTCTCAGTATGTATACTGATAGTGCCTTGTTCTAGCATAGTTATCTGTCTGTTTTACTGGCAGAGATCATTCTGAGGATCAATTTTCGGCTATGTATGTCTTTTTTGAGGTAAGGAATACCTCTAAATTATGATTCGGATTACACTACCATGTTAGGGGTAAGGGGACTGGGTAGAAAAATTAAGTAAATTGTGGTGCCGGCATCTTGCCCGCTAGAATTATACCAACCAAATACACAACAGCTTAGTTGATGATTTCCAGGAATGATGACGATAATGGGTATATTCAACTATCTTGAGGAATAGTTCAATGGAACCCATAACTTTAGCTACTGCTATTGCTACCATATTTCTCACTGGAATGTTACAAAAACAGGGTGAAAATTTTAGTGATGTTTTAATGCAAAAGGTTGGAAACGCAATTGCTGTAATTCGCAAACATTCCCCAGACACAGCAGCAGCTTTAGCAGCAGGTAATCCAGAAGTATTATCTCTCAAGCCAGAAGTTTTACAACAAATTCCTGATGATCCGATTTTTGCAGAATTGGTTGCTACTGCTGATGTAGAAAAAAATGCCACATTTAAGGAAAAGTATCAAGCAGTCAAAGCTGGTGGCACAATTAACATTATCGGTAAACAGCTTAACCTTTCCCAAGCTGGTTCAGGCAATACTCAAACTAACAACATCACAATGTAAGGAACAGTAGGGGTTTAGCAATGCTAAATCCTCATTCTCACACTAATTGTTTTTAATTTTATAATCAAATTGAGCAATTCAGTTCAGGAGGTTTGAGTTATGGAAGAATTACTAGAACTTCAACAATTACTAATAAATGGCAATATTCCTGGTGCATTGCTGCTAGTTGAAGAAATGACGGAAATGAGTAAAGATGATAAGCTGAATAAAATTTTTAGTTTTGGTAAAATTATTCTTCTGCATCTAATTAAACAAGCAGCGGAAAAACGTACCACTAGATCATGGAATTTGTCTATTGCTAATGCAGTCAAAGAAATTCAACGCACAAACAAGCGTCGTAAATCAGGAGGAATGTACTTTACTAGTGAAGAATTGCGAGAAACTTTAGAAGATGCTTATGAATTGTCATTGAATGGTGCAGCAAAAGAAGCATTTGAAGGTAAATATGAAACTGAAGAATTAGCAGTAATGGTAGATAAGGAAATGATATTAAAACAAGCTATTGATTTAATTTTAGAAAATGCCAATTAAATAAAATAGCAAGTAAGGGTTTAGCATTGCTAAACTCTTTTATTTATCAAGTATGTGAATACTTTTTAAGTGTAATTATCCTATGAACTTTAACAACATTGATAAACAAATAAATATCACACAAGACGGAAAAGATAATCAGATAAATATTACCATTCCTTCCCAACCACAACAACTAGAAACAAACCCATTCACACCACCCCAACCCCGTGAAGGTAGACTGTTTGGACGGAAAGAGGAATTAAAAGAACTCCATCAATTATTGCAAAGTGGTAAAAACGTTTGCATTGTTTCCGGTATGGGTGGAGTTGGCAAAACTAGATTAGTGCAAGAATATGCAAATCTCACCGAATGCACATCATTTTTTACTGGTGGAGTCTATTATATTGATGCTAGAGATAGGCAAAATATAGCTGCGGAAATAGTCGCATTGACAGAGTGGAGATTTAAAAGCGAATTACCAAAAAATTTAACACCTCAACAAATGGTAACGGCTTGTTGGCAAGCATGGAAATATCAAACAGAAAAGGTATTATTGATTCTTGATGATGTTTCTAATTTAGCGGAGAACATCAAACCCTATTTACCACCAAAAGATTTAGTTTCCATGCGGTTGTTGATGACTTCGCGGGAAACACCGGATAAACGCATTGCGGAAAAATTAGAATTACAAGTATTATCAGAAGATGCAGCAGTAGATTTATTAGCATCAATTATTGGACAAGAACGAATAGATGCAGAACTAGAACAAGCTAAACTACTTTGTTATGAGTTAGGATATTTGCCTTTAGCTTTAGAATTGGTGGCATATTATTTAGATGATGAAGACTATCAAGAACTAACGCTAGAAAAAATGCGTGGTAAGTTGCAAGAAAAAATCAAACATCCTTCATTGTCACCAGAAGAAGTACCGGGAGGAATGCAAGCACAAAGAGGACTGCAAGCTGCATTTGATTTAAGTTGGGATGAATTAAAACCAGAAGCTAAACATCTTGCTTGTGTATTAGCAGCATTCGCACCTTCTCCTATTTATTGGCGTTTTGTTACAGAAATTTATCAACGTCTGCAAGGTGAGTCATTTAGTGAGGATAATTTAAAAGACCGTTGGTTAAAATCTCTCCGCAAGCTGCATCTAGTGATAACTGTTGAAGAAAATATTTATAACTTACATTTACTTATTCACGATTATTTTAATGAACATCTTAAACAGCATTTTGACTATAGCCAAATTAAACAAGCATTTTGTGAGGTTTTGACTAATGTTGCTAGTAATATTGATCAATCAACCAATCTGGAAACATTCAATTTAATTGAACCACATCTCAAAAAGATGATTACTTTGTGTGCAAGTAATGAAGATACTAAATTTGCTCGCAGTTTAAATGGTTTAGCATTACTTTACTATTCACAAGGACGATATAATGATGCTGAACCTCTTTTTTTACAATCTTTAAATATCAAAAAATACCAATTAGGTAATTATCATCCTAATGTTGCTGCTAGTTTAAATAATTTGGCAGTATTATATAGAAATCAAGGACGATTCAATGATGCTGAACCTCTTTTTTTACAATCTTTAGATATCTACAAATCTCAATTAGGTAATGATCATCCTGATCTTGCTACTAGTCTTAATAATTTGGCATTATTGTATAGAAATCAAGGAAGATTCAATGATGCTGAACCTCTTTTTTTACAATCTTTAGATATCTATAAATCTCGATTAGGTAATGATCATCTTGATGTTGCTACCAGTTTTACTAAATTAGAATTGTTGTATCAATTGCAAGGAAAATATAATAATGCTAAATCTCTTTTTTTACAATCTTTAGATATTAGAAAACGCCAATTAGGTAATGATCATCCTGATGTTGCACAAAGTCTCAATAATTTAGCAGGATTGTATCAATTGCAAGGAAAGTACAATGATGCTGAACTTCTTTTTTTGCAATCTTTAGATATCATCAAAAACCAATTGGGTAATGATCATCCTAAAGTTGCTACTAGTCTAAATAATTTGGCATTATTGTATAGAAATCAAGGAAGATATAATGATGCTGAACTTCTTTTTTTACAATCTTTAGATATCAGAAAAAGCCAATTAGGTAATGATAATACTGATGTTGCTGCTAGTTTAAATAATTTGGCATTATTTTATATATCACAAGGTAAATATTTGAAAGCTGAAGATTTAGCCAACCAAGCTTTAGTAATATATCAAAACAGATTAGGTAATGAATATCCTCATACGCAAAATGCAGCAGCTACAGTAAAGTTACTATATATAATGCAACTTCTGCATTGTAATCAAGAAAAATTATTTACCATTCTTAAAGCACTTGCACGACAAGCAAACCTTCCTGAACTTAATACACAAGCAATATTAACCTTACTAGAAATGATAGAAAGCAATCCTGAGTTATTGTCATCTATTCGAGAGTCTTTGCAACAGCAAACAGCAGCATCAGATGATGATACGTAATAATAAAATTGTCTGAATCAGGATGTCCAGGATGATAGGATTTACAGGATTATAATTGTCAAAATACTTGATAAATTACTCAAATCCTGAATAATTCATGTTTGAGTCAAATAAATATAGTGCGATTTTGTGATAAATTCTCACAAAACCAATTGTCTGAATCAGGATGTTCAGGATTTAAGGATTTACAGGATTATAAGTGTCAAAATACTTGATAAATTACTCAAGTCCTGAATAATATCATGTTTGAGTAAAATCAATATATTGCGATTTTGTGGGAAGTTCTCACTAAACTAAGTATGTATAATTTCCGGAAAATTCATAATTAACTTACCAAAAACCATTAAGAACAACTACTCAAACTATAAATATAAACCTGCTTAGATAGAAAATGACACAGTGATTCAAGTGAAATCCATAAATCATCCACAATAATCACTCTTGTATCTATCATCCTGTAAATCCTATAATCCTGGATATCCTGATATGGCTTGCGCCACGCTACGCTATCAGACAATTATTCTTGAAGCATCCGACAACAATACATAAAAATACTTCCATCATCCATTCATAACGCATCGCCCAAAAAAACAAATAAACCTCAAAAACCTAACCCCCCTAACCCCCTTCCCTACAAGGGAATGGGGAGTCAAAGCCTCTTTCCTTGTAGGAGAGAGGTTTGGAGAGAGGTTTTTTAGTAAACTTTTTTACTTTACAAACATCCTATGAATTCTTCTTTGCGCCTTTGCGCCTCTGCGTGAGACAAAAACCTACACTTCAGAAGAAGCTTCCAACAACTTCACAGTATTAGCAGTTGCTAAAGTTTTCACAGGTGCTTTCTTACTGAAAGTTAAACCATTTTCACCTTTATCTATAAAAATCGTATCCCCAGAAATAAAGGTATTTTCTAATAACTTAGTCGCAAGGGGGTTTTCAATTTCCCGTTGAATTGACCTTTTTAGCGGACGTGCGCCATAAACTGGGTCATATCCAGCTTCTACCAGGTGGTCACAGGCTGCTTGGGATATCTCAAAGGAGATTTTTTGTTCTTTCAGGAGATTTTCCACCCGTTTTAGTTGAATACGGATAATATGCCGCATTTCTGAACGACTGAGGGTGTGGAAAAGTATTAGGTCATCAACGCGGTTGAGGAATTCGGGGCGGAAGTGCGATCGCAAACCTTCCATAACTCGATTTCGCATCATATCATACTTACTATCATCACCGGATACATCGAGAATATGCTCACTGCCGATGTTGCTAGTCATGACTATGACTGTATTTCGGAAATCTACCACTCTTCCTTGGGAGTCAGTAATTCTGCCATCATCTAATACTTGCAGTAAAATATTAAACACATCTGGATGGGCTTTTTCTACTTCATCCAGCAATACCACAGAGTAGGGATGACGGCGAATAGCTTCGGAAAGTTGACCGCCTTCTTCATAACCGATGTATCCAGGAGGCGCACCTACTAACCGAGAAACAGAGTGTTTCTCCATGTATTCGGACATATCCAAACGCACCAAAGCGTCATCAGAATCAAAGAGAAATTGAGCTAAGGCGCGAGCGAGTTCGGTTTTACCTACGCCTGTCGGTCCCATGAATAAAAATGAACCAATAGGGCGAGATGGGTCTTTCATTCCCGCACGGGCGCGTCGAATAGCGGCTGCAACCGCAGAAACAGCTTCTTCTTGGCCAATTACTCTCTCGTGTAAATGGCTTTCTAATTTCAGTAATTTCTGACGTTCTGATTCCAAAAGTCGGTTAACTGGGATACCAGTCCACTTGGCAACTATTTCCGCAATATCAGCTTCCGTGACTTGTTCCCGTAGCAGGGTAGAACCTTGACTTTGAATTTCTAGGAGTTTGGCTTCTTTAACTTCCCGTTCTCTCTGCACTCCTTCTAATTTGCCATACTTCAATTGAGCAGCTTTGTTTAAATCATAATCTCTTTCAGCTTGCTCAATCTGTACCCGCAAAGCATCTTCTTCTTTCTTTAAAGCACTAATAGCTTCTAATAACTGCTTTTCCCCTTGCCATTGTTCATTAAAAGTTTGCTGTTTAACGGTTAAAGTGGCTATTTCTTGCTCAATTCGGTCTAAACGTTCCTTAGTTTGGGAAATACCGTTTTGTTCTCCTGCTAAGGACAGTTTTTCCATTTCTAGCTGCATCAAGCGTCTATCAATGGTTTCCAATTCCGCAGGTTTGGAGGTAATTTCCATTTTTAACTTCGCTGCGGCTTCGTCTACTAAGTCAATGGCTTTATCAGGTAGAAACCTGTCTGCAATATAACGCGCTGATAAAGTTGCAGCAGCTACTAAAGCAGAATCAGAAATTTTGACATTATGATGCACTTCATAACGCTCTTTCAAACCCCGTAAAATCGAGATTGTGTTTTCTACCGTTGGTTGGTCAACAAATACCTGTTGAAAACGACGTTCTAAAGCCGCGTCTTTTTCTATATATTTGCGGTATTCATCCAAGGTAGTCGCACCAATACACCGCAACTCACCCCGCGCCAGCATGGGTTTAAGCAAATTACCTGCATCCATTGAGCCTTGTTGGTTAGAACCTGCACCAACAACGGTATGCAGTTCATCAATAAATAGAACTACTTGCCCATTAGATTCCGTAACTTCCCGGAGAACATTTTTTAAACGGTCTTCAAATTCACCACGATATTTTGCGCCAGCGATTAAACTACCAATATCTAAAGATATCAATTGACGGTTTTTCAAAGACTCAGGAACGTCACCGTTAACCATTCTTTGGGCTAAGGCTTCGGCGATCGCAGTTTTACCAACGCCAGGTTCACCAATTAAAACTGGGTTATTTTTGCTACGCCTAGATAAAACTTGAATTACCCGCCGAATTTCATCATCTCGGCCTATAACTGGGTCTAATTTTCCGGCTTTTGCCTGTTCTGTTAAATCTCTGCCAAAACGTTCCAAAGCTTGATAGGGAGCTTCTGGGCTTGCTTGTGTAGGTTTTTGAGGAGTACGAACAGTTTTAACAGCAGCTTCTAACTTGGTAACATCTACATTTAAGCCTTTGAATATGCGTCTGCCAATGCGTTCATCCTCAGCAAAAGCTAGGAGTAAATGCCCTTCTGAGATTTCTTCACTTCTCATTCTGGCACGAATTTCTTCGGCGCGATCGAGCATCAAATCTAAATTCCGACCTAAGTATAGCTGATCGCTTCTACCTACTTTTGGCTGACGTTGGGTATAAGCTTCTAATTGCTGTTTTAAGCGATTTACATCAACTTCAGCACGAGACAGAATACCTATGGCTGGGTTAGTAGGTTCTTCTAAAAGAGCAATAATTAAATGTTCAACTTCTAATTGCTGTTGTTGATAAGCACGTACCACGTCCTGAGATTTAGTAACTGCTTCCCAAGCTGTATCAGTAAATTTATTTGGATCTGTAGGCTGCATTTGTAGAATTTTGGATTTTTAGATGTTTAGATTGGTGATTTTCGGTTATAAATTGGGCATTGGGAAAGAATAACACGCATTTCTTCGAGAATTTGGTAGGTTTACAACCACTTCGCAATACCAACCAAAAGCAGATTATATTGGTGGGCATTGCCCACCCTACTCCAAGATAGGACAAATTCAGAATATAATTACTGAATGAGCAATGATGCTGGTAATTTTTTCCATTGTTCTACTTGAGAGTTGCCAACTGAATTAATTCAACTTTATAACCATCTGGATCTTCGACAAAAGCAATTACGGTAGAACCATGTTTCATTGGTCCTGGTTCTCTTACTACTTTACCGCCACGATTTTTAATTTCTGCACAAGTGGCGTAAATATCGTCTACCCCCAGGGCAATATGACCATAGGCATTACCCAAATCATACTTTTCTACGCCCCAGTTATAGGTTAGCTCAATTACGCTATGGTCGGATTCATCTCCATAACCAACAAAAGCAAGAGTGAATTCTCCATTTGGATAATCTTTACGGCGGAGTAATTTCATTCCCAGGACATCGCAGTAAAATTTTAAGGATTCTTCTAGGTTGCCTACCCGCAACATGGTGTGTAGTAATCGCATACTGACCCTTTGTTTAACTCTTATATTTTATATCGCATCAGCAATTTCTACAGCAACTACATCTGAACTCTGCTTCTAATTATTCAATTGTTGGTAATTTTATATTAACTATTCTCAGTAATAGCCTGTGCTAAAATTAATTTTAATTCAGATAGAGGAAATAATTATGCTTTCATCTCCTTTATTCTTGCAAATGCCATCATCAATGACAGATGAACAATTTTTTGAGTTCTGTCAATTAAACCGTGATTTAAGAATTGAGAGAAATAAATACGGAGAAATCTCAATTATGGCTGCAATTGGTTCAGAAACGGGGAATCGGGAATTTAATATTATTGGACAGCTATATGTGTGGACAGATGAAGATGGTACAGGAATTGCATTTTCTTCCAGTACAGGGTTTAAACTTTCCACAGGTGCAGAACGTTCTCCTGATGCTTCCTGGATAAAATTAGAAAGATGGAATACATTAACACCAGAACAACAGAAAAAGTTTGCTCCTATTTGTCCTGATTTTGTCATTGAATTAAGGTCAGCATCTGATAATTTGCAACCTTTAAAAGATAAGATGTTGGAATATATGCAAGAACCAGGAATACAATTAGGTTTATTAATTGATAGAAAAAATCGTCATGTTTATATTTATCGTCCTGGGGAAGTAGAGGAATGTTTGGAAAACCCTGATACTGTGAATTGTGAACCTGTGTTACCGGGGTTTGTTTTGAAGATGGGGAAAATTTGGTAGAGATGATGGTTAGGTCAAATATCCGATAAAGTTAAGATAAACAGCGAGTAGGAAATATGAGTAAAACATCAGTTAAAAATTTATACGAACAAGATTTTTATCTTTGGATTGAGGATACAGTAAATAAATTAAAAGCCAGAGACAATGAGAATTTAGATTGGGATAATTTAATTGAAGAGGTAGAGTCTTTGGGGAAAAGTCAGCGTAAAGCCGTCAGGAGTTTTTTGGTACGTTTATTAGAACATTTGTTAAAGCGGTGTTATGTACCCATGTCAGACTGTTATCGCGGTTGGGAAATTGAAATTAGAAATTTTCGACAACGTTTACAAATTGAGTTAGAAGACTCACCAAGTTTGAAAGGTTTTGTGTTAGAGATTTTTGATAAAAGCTACGAAATGGCTTTGGAAAATGTTAGAGATGGTTATCCTGATGTTTATTTTTCTGATGTTTGTCCATTTCCCAGCGATGTAGATGCTTTGTTGACTAGGAAGTTTTGGGAAGAATAATGATGGGGTAGGGGTAAAGCAAAAGTTCATTGGTGTCAACTGAGGTAACAGATGGCTTATTTGTTAGCTTCCACACCCGCCCAGAAATGAATTTCCGGGCTAATAGCCAAAGTAAACTAAAGTTTACTAAAAAATTTTCGGTACAATCGGTTGTATCAAGCTACTTTCGTGTGATTGATTTGATTACAATAATATAATATAGGTGAAGTATGTCTGTACTCAGAAAAATTCGTATTGGTAAAACTGAAATCATAACGAATCATAAATTCGGTAGAGAGGAAATTACACTTTTTACTCTTTATGGAAGGGAAAAAATAAATGAATTTTTATTAAAAACTAGTAGAAATTTTAGAGATGTATGTTATGTTTCATGGGACAAATATCAAACTGATACCAAGCGATACTATCATTCATCTTTTTTAAAAAAGATGAATCAGGCGAAATCATTTAAAAAGTGTTTACTAGCTTTTTGTTTACAACAAATGCTACAAAAAGAAAATTTTAAAATGCCTTTTGAAGAATTTTATCTACCAATGCTGATAGAAGGACATGACAACTATCAAACTAACAGAGAAACTGGCGATCAAGGATTAGTAGTAGGTATTCTTGTGCATTTAGCTGCTATCTACCCTAAATATAAAGAATGTCTATTCGAGTTAAATCATTCATTAGATATCATAGAAAACATAAATTCTGGTAGGGTTATATATCTAGATGCTAATTTAGCTCTAACATACAATCAAGACATAAAAAATGAAGGTTTAGGTGAACTATTATTCGCAGCTAAAAAGATATCTGAAATCTGGACTTACGATAAAACAGACCTTTTTGTAGCTGTGAGTTCGTTACGTAAAGCTAAGAAAGCATTAGCCGACTACAAAGGTATACCTCGAAAAGGTGAGTTAATGGGAAATGACTCGGAGCGTTTTGCTAAATTTTTAGGTTTAGAAATAAAAGATAATTATGCTTATATGCCTAAATACCAAGATATAAAACAATTTATTGGTAAAGGATTTAAAAAGTGAGTTTACATTTTATTGTGCGCATTTAGTAGGTTGAATTAGGCTCGTAACCCACTATTAATATTGAATTATATCCCCCTCCATCAAATTAACGAAGGGGGATAAAATCTCACAATTAAGCCGTGAAATACTTCGCTACAGAATGATAAGCAATAATCGCCGTCGTAGACTGTTCAGGATATAACTGTTCACTTTCGTCCATATACATCTTCATCCTGTCAGCACCCAACAACTCCAACTGCTTATACTGATCCTGAATATTCGGACAAGCAGGGTAGCCGAAACTATACCGAGAACCTTGATAACGCTGCGCCAAAATATCCCGAATATTATCCGGTTCAGCATCACCAAAACCCAACTCCCGGCGAATTCTGGCGTGAGTCCATTCTGCCAAAGCCTCCGCCACCTGCACCGCCATTCCATGAAAATACAGATAATCTGTGTATTGATTATCAGCAAATAACTTTTGTGCAAACTCCGTAGCCACTTCCCCCACAGTCACCGCTTGCATGGGGAAAACATCAATTATTCCCGAATCTTTGGGTGCAAAGAAATCTGCAATACAATATCTTCTCCCAGAACGCTGACGGGGAAACTCAAAACTGGCAATTTGTTGAGATTGATTTTCCACATCATATATATGTAAAGAATTTCCTTCAGACTGACAAGGAAAATACCCATAAATGACTTGAGGATGCAATAAATTATCCTCAATAATTCGCTGTTTCCAATCTTCTAAAACTGGGTAAACCTTCTCATCTAAAAACGCCTGATATTCCTCCTTAGATTGTTCCTTGGGTTTGCGGAATTGCCATTGTCCAGCCACCAAAGCTTGCAAATCCAAATACCAGAATAACTCTTCCAAAGAAATATCACCAGGTTGTAGAAATTGCGTTCCCCAGAAAGGAGGTTGAGGACGTTCAATATTCACATCTACAGCCTCTGAACGACAGGTATCTATTTCTTTAGGTTCAGCAGGCACTTTTTCAACAGTGTTATCTACTGTTTCTTTATGACCATTGGTTGATTCTTCAGCTTCTCCTAATTCATCCAAAAAACCCTGCAAATCATCCCAATTACCTGCTACTTTGGCTGGTATTAACTTATCCATAAAATGCAAATCAGAGAAAGCATCCTTGCCATAAACAACCTTACCTTTGTAAGTATTTTGGCAATCCTGATTAACAAACTTAGGAGTTAACGCCGCACCACCTAAAATTACAGGGACAGTAATTCCTTTTTCATTGAAAACCTGCAAATTCTCTTTCATGAAAGCGGTGGATTTTACCAACAATCCACTCATAGCAATACAATCAGGTTTATACTGTTCGTAAGCTTGAATGATGTTTTCTACTGATTGCTTAATTCCCAGGTTAATCACCTTATAACCATTATTAGATAAGATGATATCAACCAAGTTCTTACCAATATCATGCACATCACCTTTGACCGTCGCAATGACAAAAATTCCCTTAGCATTATTCCCAGATTCCGATTTTTCCATGAACGGTTCTAAATAAGCAACCGCCGCTTTCATTGTTTCCGCAGATTGCAAAACAAAAGGTAGCTGCATTTGTCCAGAACCGAACAACTCACCAACAACTTTCATTCCATCTAACAGGAAAGTATTGATGATTTCTAATGGTGGATATTGTTCTAAAGCTTTTGTTAATTGCGCTTCTAAACCAATGCGTTCACCGTCAATAATATGCCGTTTCAACCTTTCTTCAATCGGTAAACTTTCATCAACGCCTGTGTGACGTTTGGTTTTGACTCCTGCAAAAATTGTAGTTAATTCTCCCAAGGGATCATAAACGCAGACATCACCATCAAATTTCCGTTCATCGTAAATTAACTGACGACAAACTTCTTGATGTTGAGGTTCAATTTTAGCCAGGGGTAAAATTTTACTGGCGCTAACAATTGCTGCATCCATTCCCGCAGTCATCGCTTCATGCAAAAACATCGAGTTCAGCACCATTCGCGCTGCTGGATTCAAACCAAAGGATATATTAGATACACCCAAAATTACATGACATCCCGGCAATTCTTGACGAATGCGGCGAATTGACTCTATTGTTGCTTTGCCGTTTTCCCGGTCTTCTTCAATTCCTGTAGAAATCGGTAAAGCTAAAGTATCAAAAAATATTTCTGTTGCTGGAATACCATATTCCACCGCTTGACGATAAGCACGTTGGGCAATTTGAAACTTTTTCTCGGCTGTCCGCGCCATGCCATCTTCGTCAATTGTACCAATTACTACACCAGCACCATATTTTTTCGCTAGTTCCAATACCTTTAAAAATCGCGGTTCGCCGTCTTCGTAGTTGGTAGAATTTAGTAAACACTTACCTCCAGCAACTTTTAACCCCGCTTCCATTTTTTCCCATTCGGTGGAATCGAGCATTAAAGGTAAAGTGACATTATTAACAATGCGAGAAACTAACTCGTGCATATCACGCACGCCATCCCGTCCCACATAGTCAACGTTAACATCAAGGATGTGTGCGCCTTCTTTTACCTGACTCCTGGCCATTGACACCAAACCATCCCAGTCTTCTGCATTCAGTAAGTCACGGCATTTTTTAGAACCACTGGCGTTAAGACGTTCACCCACAATCAAGAAAGAGTTATCTTGTTCATAAGGTTGAGTAGTATAAATTGAAGCTGCTGCTGGTTCTAAACTCGGTTTTCTAACTTTCGGTTTTAACTCTCTAGAAATTTCTGCTAATTGTTGAATATGTGCAGGTCTTGTCCCACAGCAACCCCCTATCACTTGGACACCCAAATCTTCAACAAAGTGCATCAACGACATCCGTAGTTCTATAGGCGTAAGTTTGTAATGTGCTTGACCGCCGACGTTTTCTGGTAAACCAGCATTGGGAATACAGGAAACTACGAATGGTGAATGTTCTGATAAATACTTGATGTGTGGTTTCATCAAGTCTGGACCTGTGGCGCAGTTTAAACCAAGAATATCAATGGGATAAGGTTCTAAAATTGTGAGTACCGCTGCAATTTCCGTACCTACCAGCATTGTCCCCATGCTTTCCATTGTCACAGACACCATTAAAGGTAATCTAGCCTCTTTTTTGGCAAAAACTTCCTCAATAGCATTCAAAGCAGCTTTAATTTGTAGGACATCTTGGCAAGTTTCCACAAGAAATAAATCAACACCACCATCAAACAAGGCTTCTGCTTGTTCTGCAAAGGAGGCTTTCATGGTGTCAAAATCAATATGTCCCAAAGTAGGGAGTTTGGTGGTTGGTCCAATAGAACCGGCAACAAACCGGGGTTTTTCGGGAGTGGAAAATTCAGCCGCAACGCTTTTAGCTAGTTCTGCGGCTTTCTTACTGAGATAATAAGCCTGGTCTGCTAAGTCGTATTCTGCTAGAACTATGGACATAGCCCCAAAGGTGTCAGTTTCAATGACATCAGCACCAGCAGCGAGAAAGTCACGGTGAACTTTGGCTACAGCTTCCGGTTTGCTATGAACCAAGTATTCATTACAACCTTCATACTGTGCGCCACCGAAATCTGCGGCCGTCAGGTTCTGGGTTTGTAAGTTAGTTCCCATTGCCCCGTCAAAGACGATAACTGGACGTTCTGGACTATGTAAGCGTTCTAGAAAGGGATGTGTCATATTTTCTGAGAAAAGATTTAGTTAATCTGGTAATAATAGACTTATATTTATTATTTTCCAAAACTTTGATACTTGAGGTAAAATTGACAGAAATAAAATGTTGTAATTTTTGAAAGTGCCTTTCAGCACAGCCTGGTGATGATGCGTTGCATCTGCTGATTTAGTGTTGTATCTCCCACAACCTGAATATTGACAATGTTAAAATAAATCTACAGACAGAGGGAGAGGTAAAAAAAAATTATTTAAGCTAATTTTTAGTATACCAGTATCCTTTTTTTCTGGGACTAAAAGTATTACTATTCATAGCAGCAATTTTATCAGTATTATTAAATATATGAGATTTAGGGACTGGGCAACCAGAGTCATGTTCATTTTTTTCCTGTTTGCGAGTCTGATTTTGGCTGTGTTTATAGGTGGTTCAAGACAGACACAAAGTCATAGCACTGCTTCACATTCAGAAACTACTGTTGGGAGTCAATATCCACAGGCACAATTTCAGTCAATAATAACTCAAGCAGAAAACAAGCAAAATTTACTCAAAGCACCAGTCAATAACCAGAATAAAATTCCGAAAATTCGTACTCAATATACTACTACTGTGGCTTTTTCCCAATATAAACCCAAATTGGCTCAAGCAGAAGTAGATCCTAGCAATTATGGAGAACGATATACCACAGATGTTAATGGTGTTAGAGTCAGTAATCAACCCATGATTGTACTGCATGAAACTACTAATTCTGCTTCTAGTGCTGTTAATTTTTTTCAGACACCACATGATGATGAAGATGTACAAGCTAGTTATCATGCTTTAATTGCACTTGATGGTACAGTGATTTATTTAGTACCACCGGATAAACGGGCTTTTGGTGCTGGTAATTCCGTTTTCAAGGGTGCTAATGGTGTGGAAACTGTACAGACTAATCCTAAGTTACCACCATCTGTAAATAATTTTGCTTATCATGTTTCTTTAGAAACTCCTCCAGATGCTTGGGGAAAAAGTAATATTGAGGAACATAGCGGTTACACTGAGGCCCAATATAATTCTTTAGCTTGGTTAATTGCTCAAAGTCAAGTTCCTGATGACAGAATTACTACCCATCGTGCTGTAGATATTGGTAATGGTAAAGTTGATCCGTTAAGTTTTGATTTTGATAAGTTTTTTAATAAGTTGCATAGTTTTCGGGAGTTGAGAACAGTTAATACTGCGAAAAGGTAAATAAGAATTTATTTAAAGTCTTTTTGTTTTTCTAGTTCTTCAATTAGAAGATGTACTTTTGTTGATGGGTTTGTACACCCATCTTCATTAGGATGATTTTGTTCTAATTTTATAGCGTTATTTATTGCTATTTTTTGGTTAGGTTTAAACTTTTCATATAGCAACTTATCACTTTTATCATAGTTTTTTCCCTGTTGGAGAACACCTGCTTTTCTCATTTCTGCTTCTAGTTTTGGACGTCATTCTTTATAACTGCTAAATGGACTGCTAGTATAGCAATAATGCAGTAAAAACCAAAATTCAAAACAGGGTATTGATGTTATAACGGTCAAATTATATTCTTTGGCTGTGCTGAGAATTAGGCATAGGAAAAGTATTACTGTTTAGCATGGTTTCATCTTCAGCAGCTACCATACTCAATGTTTGCTTTTCTTGGATTGAACGATAATTTTCTGCGCTAAATTCTACAAGCATGACTTTATGATTAATTCGTTATCTGCACTTTACCCATAAATTGTTATAAACAGGATAAATTATACATTTAATTGCGGAATAATGCCTGGTTTATAGTAAATTGTTCAACAATCTACTTTTATTTGTGGGCTTACTCAAGCATACAGAAATAATAAACAAAAATAAACAAATAGCTCTAGCTATTAAACTAGAGCTTTATCAATTTATTGAAATTCCCAAACCTCTACTTACTAAAACTATAAATCTGCTGTGTCTGAAAGCGATCGCTCAAAGATGAAGGTAGTATATCCGCAGTGAATACTTGTCTATCCAGTTGCACTTGCAAATTACTTAAAGGATCACTACCCGAAGAAACGAGAAAATCTAGCTGATGGACATAGGGTAAATTTACCAAATCATCGAGAATTTGACCAATTGCTTGCAGGTAAGGATGACCTTTTTGTTGATACCAATTAGTATCAGCAATATTGGCCTGGTCAAAACCCAAATGAACTGTTAAAGATGGCTGATCAAATAAAGCAGTTCCTAATGGACGTGCTTCTTCCTGTAGCAGTAAATGATTATTTTTTGCTAAAAACCGCAATTTTTCTAAACGCTCATAGCGTTTCGTTACTAATTCCGGTTCATCTTCCCAGTGTAATGCTACTGTCACCAGATAAGTTTGTAACAACATATGTCCCAACTTCTTGGCTTTTGTAGCTAGGTAATAAGAGTTGTAATCATTGGCTTCAATCAACAACGGCACACGATCTACAACTTCCAAACCATAACCTTTAACACCAGCAATTTTACGAGGATTGTTAGTGATTAAACGGATTTTTTTGACACCTAAATCCATGAGAATTTGCGCCCCCATCCCATAGTCGCGCAAATCAGCAGGAAAGCCCAAACGTTCATTTGCTTCCACTGTGTCCAGTCCCATATCTTGCAACGAGTAGGCTTTTAGCTTGTTAATCAAACCTATGCCTCGTCCTTCTTGACGCAGGTAAACAACGACACCTTGACCAGCATTTTCAATCATTTTCAATGCAGCATTTAACTGCATTCGACAGTCACAACGCAAAGAACCTAAAGCATCACCCGTCAAACATTCCGAGTGCATCCGCACCATTACAGGTTCATCTTGAAAATTGGCTGGGTCGCCCTTGACAATGGCTACATGATCAGTATTATCTAAGGTGTGGCGATAGCCATAAATATCAAATTGACCAAATTGACTGGGTAGCTTGGTGACAATTTCTCGATACACCAAGCGATCATTTTGCAGACGATAGCTGATCAAATCCGCAATGCTAATAATTTTTAGTTTATGGACTTTGGCATATTCGACTAGTTGCTGTAATCTTGCCATGGAACCATCAGGATTTTGAATTTCACAAATTACCCCAGCGGGGTATAATCCTGCTAATCTGGCTAAATCTACCGCCGCTTCTGTATGGCCTGCCCGCTTCAATACACCCCCAGCTTTAGCCCGAATTGGGAAAATATGCCCAGGACGGCGTAAATCTTCAGGTTTTGTGGCCGGGTTGAGAGTTACCTGAATCGTGCGGGCGCGGTCTTCAGCAGAGATACCTGTACTCACTCCTAAATGAGGTCCAGCGTCAATGCTGACAGTAAAAGCGGTTTGGTTAGTATCTGTAATGTTACTCACCATTAATGGTAAGTCTAGTTCATCTAGGCGATCGCCTGTCATGGCTAGACAAATCAGCCCTCTGGCTTCTACCGCCATGAAATTGATCATGTCAGGAGTAGCAAATTGGGCAGCACAAATTAAATCACCTTCATTTTCTCGATTTTCGTCATCTACTACCACGATGACACGACCAGCTTTAAGGTCGGCTAAAGCGGCATCAATAGAATCAAATTCAAAGGTTTGGCTATTATTAGGCTGTGACACAGAAAATTTCCAGCTACCAACGTAAATTTTTTTAACAATTTCTTATTTTAAATTGTAGCCTGTTTATCTGAACTAGATATTATGCAAGATACAGTAGTGGTTAGCAGTCAGCTTTTTTAAACACTTGTCTAACCAAGATTCCACCATTGAAGATTGTTCTAATTACCCTGATAAAATTAACCGCAGATAAATACCGATAAATACTGACAAACCTTTGAAGTTGAGAATTTTCTGTCACATAAAAAACATAATCTTTACTGGGACTAGTTTTCTACACACTATAAGTGTGATTTTTAGGTAAAGATATTTCCCAAATATAAATTGATATGTACGCTAAAAGGGGATCTTTGCTATACAATGCAGCGAAAGTTCAATAATAATAAGTTGTCACCAATTAAGTAATAGCTTGATTGTTGATAGCTAAGAACGAATTAACAAAAGCGGATAAGGATTTCAGATCATGGGTAATTTAAGGCGCGTACCAGTTGGAATTGTTGGCGCGTCAGGTTATGGCGGAGTGCAACTAGTTCGACTCCTGATGGATCATCCAGAAGTTGAACTGGTTTATCTAGGTGGTGAAAGTAGCGCCGGCAAGTCTTTTGCGGATCTTTACCCCCATCTGGGTAATATAGTTAACTTAAAAATTGAAGAGGTAGATCCAGAAATCATTGCTAGTCGATGTGAAGTAGTTTTTCTTTCTCTTCCCAATGGTTTAGCCTGTGACATTGCGCCTAATCTGATTGAAAAAGGCTGCAAGGTACTGGATTTAAGTGCTGACTATCGTTTCAGCGACTTAACAACTTATACTACTTGGTACGGAACACAAAGAAGCGATCGCAGCATTGCAGAAACAGCAGTTTATGGCTTACCAGAACTGTACCGCGATCGCATTGCCGAATCTCAACTGATCGGCTGTCCTGGTTGCTATCCTACAGCCAGCCTACTTGCACTTTCACCACTCCTCAAACAAGGCTTAATTGTGCCAGAGACAGCAATAATTGACGCTAAATCTGGGACATCTGGCGGTGGTAGACAAGGGAAAATTAACCTCTTATTAGCTGAAGCAGACAATTCTCTAGCCGCTTATAACGTCGCCCGTCACCGCCACACTCCAGAAATTGAGCAAATTTGCAGTGAATTAGCAGGACACGAAGTGACAGTGCAGTTTACACCCCATCTCATCCCAATGGTGCGGGGAATATTAGCCACCGTATACGCCACACTGCGAGATCCCGGTTTAGTCCGCGATGACTTAATCACAATTTACACAGCATTTTACCGTAATTCACCTTGGGTAAAAATCTGTAATAGCGGCACTTATCCCCAAACAAAATGGGCGTGCGGCAGTAATACTTGCTACATCGGCTTAGAAGTTGACCCCCGTACAGGCCGCGTCATCGTCATGTCAGCCATTGATAACTTGATTAAAGGTCAAGCTGGTCAAGCAATTCAATGTCTGAACATCATGATGGGTTGGGATGAAACCTTGGGGTTGCCCAAAGTTGGGTTTTATCCATAAGAAGGGAACAGGGAACAGGGAACAGGGAACAGAAGGCAAAAGGCAAAAGGCAAGAGGCAAAAGTTAATATTCTCCCCCTGCTTCCCCTGCTTCCCATGCCTCCCCTGCTTTCTTCACTGTCACCTGTCACCTGTCACCTACTTTGGTCCTAACCCAACAGTACCAGCATAGATGGCGCGATCGCCTAATTCATCTTCAATTCTGAGTAAGCGATTGTATTTAGCAACCCGTTCACTACGACACAGAGAACCGGTTTTAATTTGACCTGCGCGAGTTGCGACAGCTAAATCAGCAATTGTTGTATCTTCGGTTTCACCGGAACGATGGCTAATAACTGAACGGAAACCGTTGCGAGTAGCTAAGTCAATGGTTTCCAAAGTTTCAGTTAGTGAACCAATTTGATTTAACTTAATCAAAATGGAATTACCGGCTTTTTGTTCGATCCCTTTTTGTAAGCGGGTGGCGTTAGTTACAAACAAATCATCACCCACTAATTGTACTTTTGAGCCGATTTTCTGAGTTAATAATTGCCAGTTTTGCCAATCTTCCTCATGCAAACCATCTTCAATAGATACAATCGGATATTGATCCACCAACTGCGCTAAATAATCAATAAACTCAACTGGGCTATGGGGTTTACCATCATAGACATATTGCCCATTTTTGTAAAATTCACTGGCTGCTACATCCAAAGCCAAAGCCACCTGTTCACCGGGCTTATAACCAGCTTGTTTAATTGCCGCTACCAGCAATTCTAAAGCCACTTGGTTAGATTCTAGGTTAGGTGCAAAACCACCTTCATCACCCACACCAGTCAGCAAACCTTTATCATCCAAAACCTTGCTGAGAGTTGCAAACACTTCTGCACCCCAGCGCAAAGCTTCCTTGAAGGAAGGCGCACCGATGGGGACAATCATAAACTCTTGGAAATCAACATTATTAGCTGCGTGCGCCCCACCGTTGATCACGTTCATTAAGGGTACAGGTAGGAGGTTTGCTAAAGGTCCACCCAAATAGCGATAAAGGGGAATATCCAAAGCTGCTGCACCTGCTTTAGCCGCTGCTAGGGAAATGCCTAAAATTGCATTCGCACCTAAATTAGCTTTGTTAGGTGAACCATCTGTAGCAATCATAGTCCGGTCTAACAATTCTTGGTTGAGGACATCCAACCCTAATAATTTCGGTGCTAGTACCTGATTGGCATTTTTTACCGCTGTGAGGACTCCTTTACCACCATAACGGCTTTTATCTCCATCCCGCAGTTCATGTGCCTCAAATGTGCCAGTAGAAGCGCCACTGGGAACTTGTGCCAGTCCGACTGCACCACCAGCTAGATGTACTTCTGCTTCTAGGGTGGGTCTTCCCCGTGAGTCGAGAATTTCGCGGGCTACAATAGCTTCAATTGCGGTGTCTAGATATTTCGTCATTCCTGCTTTCTCCTGATGTCTCTGTCGTGTTTGAGGGTCAAGACTTTACAGTTTATTCCTAAACCAACCGTTAGTTTATGCGTTTCTGGAGGAAAATCGGCTGAGATTAAAGAAGATTTCCAGTAGTCAGAGGTGGTAATGTTCCCTGAGTATGGAATAAAACACGGAATTTGTCAGAATCAGGATATCCAGGATTAAAGGATTAACAGGATTATTTATTGATATTTTGTACCAAGAACATGAAAAGCGATCGCTCTTTTGTTGTGAAGGTGGCTAGAGGCTAGAGTGCGACGGTTTCGATTTTTCAATTGACTAAATAGGTCTATTTTCTCGACCATGATATATACGTAAAATAATTACATCATCCTCAAGAATAACGTAGTGAATTATAAAGCCATACTTACCAAAAGAAACTACAAGTTTTCGTAATCCTGCTATTTCATCTACAATCGCACCACGACGCGGATTTTGTTGTAGGCTTTCACCTGAAGAAACAATTGCTTGTACGGCGCGGACTGCTGTATCAGCATTACTAAATGCTATAAAATCGTAATGACGATTTAAGTCATTAATAGCAGTTTCCGTCCAAACTATCTCTGACATTAGTTTTATTGTTGAATTATTAAATTATTTGCCCATTTCTGGACTTGTTCATGTTTGACTCCTGAACCTGTACTTAGGTAAGTTTCTAAAGCAAATTTGCTTTGTTCAATCATGTCTTGTTCACTAAGAGGCTGAAAATGTAATTCTGTATCTATCTGACCATACTCAAGTGATTCTGTTAATGAAATTTGTTCTTCTTTAGCTAATTCTGTAGCTAAAAATTGAATGGCTTTGATTTTTTCTTGATGAGATAATTTTTGCAGTGAGGGTAAAATTTCTGTTAATGTCATAGAAATCAGGGGTAAAGCTATTTATATTATACTGTTATCGCCTTCTATTTTCCATAGATACGGAAAAGCGTTAGCGTTAGCTTACCGGAGGTATCGCACTGATGAAGTCGTGGCTAGAGGTGGAAGGGCGATCGCTAAATATTATGAATGAGAACAGCGATCGCTCTTCAATACTGTTCGGTTAAGAGTTTTTGTAGGTTGGGTTTAAAGAAAGCGCAACTCAACAAAAGTCCGTAAATGTTGGGTTTTCTCACGTCAACCCAACCTACCTGATTTAATGTTTTGAGCTTAACCGACAAGTATTGGATCGCTCTTGTGAAGTCAACGTGGCTAGAGAAGAGAGTGCGATCGCTAAATACCATGAAAGAGAAAAGCGATCGCTCTTGTGAAGTCAATGTGGCTAGAGGTGGAAGGGCTATCGCTATAGGTCAGTATTTAATTTTTAGCTAACTACACTGAAGAGAAAATGCAGGGTATTTAGCTATGAAAAGAACAGGCTTTAGACTGAATTAGGCTCTTGGGACAATAATGAACTTACTGGGATTGTTAGCTGCAATAGTGCGAGTGCTATACCTTTGAGGGCTACCCCAGTTAGACTCTGAAATAGTGATTGTGCCATCTGTATTTATCCTCTCCACTACAGCTACATGACCCACACTACCAGCGCCGTTTACACCTGCTTCCCACAAAGCAATTGAACCTACTTGTGGAGTTGTAGAAATGGAGGCTCCATTACCTGCCGTATTATCCCAAGTACCTGCATTTCCCAGCATTGTGTTTAGAGTAGATTGTTGATACCCTAACTGAAGCATACGACCATAGGCATACCAAGTACAGTTGCCATCATGGTATTGCCCGTTTACGGTGTATGAATTAACAAATGGATTTTGAGGAGACGTATACCATGACAAACTTTGCCAATTATTGACAAAATATTCATAACTCATAATCTCATTTTGGGAAGATGTAACGGATGTTGCAGAAACGGTTAGATTATAGTTAGTCTCGGCACTGCCATAAGGAAAAACCCGCACATAGTAATTACCTGCACTTAACTGAGTGCTAATTGACTCAGAACTACTACCATCAGCAGCAGAACTGGTAATCAGACCACCGGAACTATTGAGTAACTGCACATCCGCATCGGCACTTAAACCTGTTAAATTCAGACTGAAGTTACTTTGACTTCCTACATAGAAGCGATAGTAGTCGTTGGTATCTGCTGTACCTACCCAGTCACTAAAACTACGACGACTATTTAATGTCCCAATATCACGTGCTGTACTGGTACTATTTCCTGCATAATCAATAGGTGCAACAGCAGTAGCATTTAGGGAGAGATTATAGTTAGTGTTGGCACTGCCATAGGGATAGACCCGCACATAGTAAGTCCCAGTGTTTAACTGAGTGGTAATAGACTCAGAAGTAGTGCCACCAGCACCAGAACTGGTAATCAGACCACCGGAACTATTGAGTAACTGCACATCCGCATCGGCACTTAAACCTGTTAAATTCAGACTGATGGCAAAGGATACAGAAAATATTACCGCTGTTGAAAGTGAAATTGAAACCTGGCTAAAACAATATTTTCAAGAAGAACCAGGAAGAGACTTTAAAACTACCCTAACCAGGCTAAAACAACAATTGCAAAATCGCAGAGTTGGCACATTAATTGATAACTTAGAACCTGCACTAGATAAACAAGGTAGATTACTTGAAAAACATAGTCTTTATGTGGAACTCTTACGAGTTTTAGCTAATGAAAATGTACAGTCTCTCACCCTCATTACCAGTAGAGAAAGGTTATGCGATGAGCGTGTGAATGGTATTTATCATTATCCTTTAGCTGTGTTAACTGTAGAAGCATGGAAAGAATTTTTTAGAACTCGCAAAATTAAGATTGATACCCCATCTCTGGAAGCAATGCACCAAATTTATGGTGGTAATGCTAAAGCAATGGATATCCTGTTTGGGGTGATGAGAGAAGATTATGATGGAGATATGTCCGCTTATTGGCTAGAAAATTCTACTTGCGTAGAAACGGAATTAAAGAATTTAGTTGAAAGTCAGTTTAACCGTTTACAAACTTTAGATAAGGAAGCATATAAACTACTTTGTCGTTTGGGGTGTTTTCGTTATCAGGATGTATCCAGAGTTTCTATTGATGCGCTTTTAGCTTTACTTTGGGATGTTCCTGAAGAGAAGCAAAGAGATGTAATTAAAGATTTGCGAAATCTGCGTTTAGTGGAGTTTGAAAAGGGTGAATATTGGTTGCATCCAGTGATTAGGAAACAGGGTATAGAAAGGTTAAAAGCAAGTGGAGGATGGGAAGAGGTAAATCGTAAAGCGGCTGAGTTTTGGACTGAGCGTGTTAAGACTATTACAAATGTGGATGAGGCTTACAGAGCTTTTGAAGCGTATCATCATTATCTGAATATTGAAGATTATGATAGAGCGGGTGATGTTATTGCGAAAGAAAGAAATAATGGAATAGAAAAGAATGCTCCTCTTGGAGTTAATTTTTATAACTTCGGTTTATTAGAAAAAATAAAAATATCAATATCTATTATCATAAACAAAATTCAAGTAAGTTATACTCTTGCTCGTCTTTACAATATATTTGGTGATTTATATTGGATGTCAGGAGAATTATATAATGCAATTGAAACTCATGAAAAATGTAGAGAAATAGTAGAAAAAATACAACAGAGTAATCACAATTATCAAATTAATTACATTCATAAAATTAATTACTTTAATGTTGTTTCTTTATTTAATATTGGTCTTTGTTATATAGATTTGTGTGATTTTGAAAAAGCAATAGAATATTTTAAAAATACGATTTCTCTTTGCAAAGAATTAAAATATAGGGAACGTCTTGTAGAAAACTCTATTTTTATTTTAGCTTTTTTGAATTCTCAAATGTCTTTTTACGAAGAAGCATTAAAGTATTTTAATCAATGTAACTTTGAGTTCATTTTATATGAAGAATCACTATGGGGTAAAGGCTACTCATATATTTTTTATGCTCTTACTTGTAAAAATATCGAGAAAACCAATGATTGTTTTGAAAGCTATCAACAAGCGATTAACTTTGCAGAAGAAGTTAATTATCCTCAAGTCAAAGGAAAAGCATTAACTGGTTTAGCAGAACTATACCGAATACAGAATGATTTTGAAAAAGCACTTTCTCATCATTCAGAATCTATTGAACTATTAGATAAAATCGGTGCTAAATGTGATTTAGCAGAAGCATACTACCAACTAGGATTAACATATCAAAAAATGGGTGAAACTGAAAACAGCAACACCAATTTTAACAAAGCTATCCAACTGTATCAAGAAATGGAAGCGCCCAAGCAAGTTGAGAAAGTGGAAACAGCGAAAAGCCAAAATTAAGCTACAGAAAAATCCGTAAACTGTTATTCGTCCGTGTTATTAATCACCTTTTCCATCTACTCCAGCTTGCATGGCTGTTAAGTAAGCATCCAACTCCTGAGTATTGGCAAACACTTCAGCCACAGGCACAGCTTTCACAATATCAAATACTTTCTTCACTTGCGGGGTAGGATGGGTAAAGTATACCTTGCCTTTTCTTGATGTCATGGTTTTTCGCGCCTTGGCAAATACTCTCAGTCCAGCACTGGAAATAAAACTCAAGTTCTGAAGATTTAAAATCAAAGTTTGGGTGTCCGGTGTCAAGCTACTGTTAATAGATTGATCCAAATCATTTGCTGTTAAAGTATCCAACCGACCATCCAAGGCTATACACAAGGTACAGGAGTTAGTATTTTCTACGTGGATTTGTAATGCCATAGATTTTATTTTGTGATTAAGTATTTACTGGTAGTTTATCGGAAATTTAGTGATTTAAGCGGCTTGAGCGATCGCTTGCCGGACTGTTAAAACATTTTTACCATTCAGATAAGCATAGTCTACTTGCTGTGCTAATTGTTGCACCAAGAAAAAACCAAATCCTCCTTGCGATCGCTCCTCATCATCCATACTTGTATCTGCTGGCATAATTTCAGTCAAGGGATTAAAAGGCTTACCACTATCTTTAAAGGTCATTTTTAACTGCTGTTCATTCATCTCAATCCGTAAATCTATGCAAGCATCACTGTTATTTTCATAACCATATTCAATAATGTTGACCAAAACCTCTTCCACAATTAACTGGGCATCTTCAATCACTTCCACAGTCAGTTCAGCGGCCTGCAAAATCTCACCTAACTTTTGTTTTACTGCCTCTAACTCGGTTAACTCGCTATTGATGGTCAGATTCCATTCCATAACATTTGCTACTTGAGAAAAAGGACCAGACGGTAAATACTGCACAGCTAACAATGTCATATCATCTGATTGCGGTGCATCCCCTACAAACTGCTGGCAAAAATGTACAATTGTCCGCACTGCCCTGGCTGGGTTGCTTGGTGGATAGGAGGTCATCATTTCAATTAACCGTGTTTCAGAGAATATCTCACCCTGGGAGTTCATTGCTTCTGTAATACCATCAGTATAAAGCAGGATTAAATCATTAGCTGTAAGTATACATTCACTTTGCTCAAATACGGAATCTTCATATAGTCCTAGGGGTGGGCCAGTTTCCAATTCTAGATATTGAACTTGTCGATTGTGCATGAGTAAAGGGGCATCATGGCCACCACTGGCGTAAGTAAATTTGCCACTGTTTAAATCAATCACACCACAAAACACCGTCACAAATAAACATTCTTCATTGTCCGCACATAACTCTTGATTAACGGTATACAGAATTTCCCTGGGAGTATACACAGGTTTGGTAAGAGTGCGAATTAAGGTGACAGTGCGTGCCATCAGCAGTGCGGCAGGAAATCCTTTATCAGCCACATCGCCAATAATTACACACAGGCGATCGCTTCCCAAGAGAAAAAAGTCATACAGATCACCACCCACAATCCGGGCTGGTTTCAGCAGGGCAGATATCTGATATGGTGAATTGCAACTACTATCTACAGTAGTTTTAGGAACCATTGTGCGCTGAATTTGGGCAGCAATGGAAAGTTCGCTTTCTAATTTTTGTTTAGCCGCAGTTGTCTCTTGCAGGTTTTGGATATAAAGTTGCAAACAGTCCCGCATTCGCCGAAAAGATTGGGTTAACCGCCCCACTTCGTCATCGGAAGTAACTTCAGGTAGAATGGTATCTAAGTTGCCCTGCGCCATTTCTTGTGTGCTGGTGTTGAGTTGACGCAGAGGGCGGATTGTCAGTTGACAAATGAAGGCAATCACTAAACACATCAACACCATATCCTTAGACATGGAGACAATTACCAACCACAGATATTGTTGTTGTAACTGTTCTGATTTGGCAGCAGGAAATGTGATGCCAACTATCCAATCTGTAGAGGTGACAGTTTTCGTCATCAACAGTCCTTGGAAATTTTTTCTGTTGTTAATCAACTCCCGACTTTTTTGGTTGTTATTTAAGATATTATTTTGCTGAGATAACCATGAGGCAACTAATTGCGGATTTGTGGGTTTAACAATCCATTGTTTATTTGATGGTGAAAATATAAAGGAATTGCCCAATTCGATGCCACGCAATTCATTTGAATAAGATAATTTTTCTGTAATAGTCGCAGCTACCCAGTCCAAATTTACCTCAATTGCTAACCAACTCATAGTTGCTGAATTACTATCAGCCAATAGAGGCACACAATAAGTAATAACTGAGGAATTATTGAAAGAGTATGGTTCTGTCCAAAATGGTGAATTAGCAGGTTTATTACTATTAATTTGGCAACGATTCAACCAATTTTTTGTGTCTGCCTGATTAAGATTTGTATATTTTTTTTGTCTGTTATAGTACCACCCAGGAGCAGAAATATTTTTGGGATTAATAAGTGCAATTGCCTGGAGTTGAGGTTGTTGATCAAGTAGATTTTTTAGCGGTGGTACGAGGTCATTTTGATTAACAGAATTGGAATTAGTTGCTAATTTTTCTACAGAGTGAATTGACAGTAGAATACTTCGCTCGATGGCTTGAAGTTTTCCTTCTATCTCATTGGCTACAGTGTCAATCCGAGACTGAGATAAATCTATTAACCAAGTACCTACTGTTTTGTACATCAATTGGCGTGCTTGCCAATAGGAAACCCCATAAATGGCGATCGCTGCGGCCACACAACTAAATATCAACCGCTGGGTAATACTTTTAAATCGGAATAGAGATAGATTTTTCATCACTTACAAAAGCTTTCAGTGGTCAGCAGCCAGTAGTCAGCAATAAAACCTGGATGATATTTATTGACAAAATCTAAAAAATCTGTTAATAATTGATATTTGTGGAAACTTTACCCTTTAATATAATCTCTTGGCTAACGTCATTGTCATAGGCGCTCAATGGGGCGATGAAGGAAAAGGTAAAATAACTGACTTACTCAGCCGCTCCGCAGATGTGGTGGTACGTTACCAGGGGGGAGTCAATGCTGGACATACAATAGTAGTCCAAGGTCAGACATTTAAACTGCACTTAATTCCCTCTGGTATATTGTATCCAGATACCGAGTGTATTATCGGCTGTGGGACAGTCATAGATCCACAGGTATTGATAAAAGAACTCGAACAACTTGAACAACTGAATATTTCTACAGCAAATCTGCTGATATCTCAGACTGCTCATGTTACTATGCCTTATCATCGTCTAATTGACAAGGCATCAGAAGAAAGGCGGGGTAATCATAAAATCGGTACAACTGGTAGAGGTATCGGTCCTACCTACGCTGACAAATCAGAACGAACAGGCATCAGAATGCTAGATCTGATGGATTCTGAGGGTTTACGTGAGCAGTTGGAATGGACGATAAATTATAAAAACACCATTTTAGAAAAGCTGTATAATCTGCCGCCCCTTGATCCTCAAGAAGTAATTGCCGAGTATTTAGGTTATGCAGAAAGGTTGCGTCCTTTTGTAGTAGACACATCATTAAAAATATATGATGCGGTGCAGAAACGACGTAACATTTTGTTTGAAGGCGCACAGGGAACTCTACTAGACTTAGATCATGGGACATATCCCTATGTCACCTCGTCTAATCCCGTAGCTGGGGGCGCTTGCGTAGGCACTGGTCTAGGACCAACAATGATAGACAGGGTAATTGGTGTATCCAAAGCATACACCACCAGAGTTGGAGAAGGCCCATTCCCCACAGAATTACATGGCGAAGTAGGAGAAATTTTGGGCGATCGCGGTGCGGAATTTGGGACAACTACAGGCAGAAAGCGCCGTTGTGGTTGGTTCGATGCCGTAATTGGGCGTTATGCAGTCCGCATTAACGGGATGGACTGTATGGCACTGACCAAACTAGATGTGCTAGACGAGTTGGAAGAAATCAAAGTTTGTGTGGCCTATGAAATTGATGGCCAACGCTGCGAACACTTCCCCACCAGCGCCCGTCAGTTTGCCCGTTGTCGTCCCATCTACAAAACCCTACCAGGATGGCAAGTACCAACAACCGAATGCCGTACCTTGGAAGACTTGCCACAACAAGCACTAGACTATCTAAAATTCTTGGCAGAATTAATGGAAGTCCCGATTGCGATCGTCTCCTTGGGAGCCAGTCGTGATCAAACCATCATTGTTGAAGACCCAATTCATGGGCCAAAACGCGCTCTGTTACAGCCAGACGGTACACCCGTTTCGGTTTAGTCAGGGAAAAGGGTGTAGGGGTGTAAGGGTGTAGGGGTGTAAGGGAAGAATAACCTTTTGCCTTTTGCCTCTTGCCTCTTGCCTTTTGCCTTTTGCCACTGACAACTCACAACTCACAACTAAGACATAAAAACTAATATGGCGATCGCAGTAGAATCTCAACAACGTCCAGAAGGAAGCAAACCCAAAGCTTTACGTCGTGCTGGTTTAATCCCCGCTAATTTGTACGGTCACAAAGGTACAGAATCAATTTCTCTGGTAGTTGATGCCAAAGTGGTTGAACGTCTGCTCAAACAAGCAGCACCCAACAAAACCGAAATTGAACTCAATATTCCTGACCTTGAGTGGACAGGTAAAACTGTACTCCGCGAAGTTCAAATTCATCCAGCAAAAGGAACACCTTATCATCTCAGTTTCTTTGCTACTAAAGACTAAAATCTGAAACTAGTTCTTTTTTGGAACTGAAAATTTGTCATAATTGCTGATTAAACCAGGGTTAATCCCTGGTTTTTTGTTAAGCTATCAGGAGGCAGAAGGCAGGAGTGAGGAGGAAAAAGCTATAAGAATAACAAGCTGATATTTATTCTCTACACCCCACACCCTTCCATCACGTAAATCCTATGACAGAAGCAAATCTTCCAGCTTTAATTCAGCAAATGTTACAACCTGGATTCTATCCCCATCCAGTTACAGAACCAATTGAATTAATTCAAACTCATGTTTCTTATGTCTTGCTAACTGGAGATTATGCTTATAAGCTGAAAAAACCTGTAGATTTTGGCTTTTTAGACTATTCCACTTTAGAAAAACGCCAGCATTTTTGTCAGCAAGAATTACGCTTGAATCAACGGGGAGCAGGTGAATTATATTTGGAAGTTTTACCTGTATTTTTAGATGGAGAACAATATCATCTAGGAGGTACAGAAGAGGCTGTTGAATATGCGCTCAAAATGCGTCAATTTCCCCAAGATGCCCTCTTTAGTGAACTTTTTGCTCAAAATAAGTTAAACGAGACGCACTTGGCAGAATTGGGTAAAGTCGTAGCTCAATACCATGCTCAAACAAAGACAAATGATTATATTCGTAGTTTTGGTGAAGTGTCACAAGTGCGGTTAGCTATTGATGAAAATTATGAACAAACCTTTAAGTATATAGGTGGTCCGCAGACACAAGAAAGATTTGAGCAAACAAAAGCATATACAGATAACTTTTTTGACCAATGCCCAGAATTGTTTGTTAGTAGAATTGCTAAAAACTGCATTCGTGAATGTCATGGAGATTTACATTTAAGAAATATTGCTACATGGCACGACAAAATTTTGTTGTTTGACTGCATCGAGTTCAATGAGCCATTTCGGTTTGTTGATGTTATGTATGATGTGGCATTTACAGTGATGGATATAGAAGCAAAAGGGCGACAAGATTTAGGAAATGCCTTTTTAAATGCCTATGCAGAACAAACGGGAGATTGGGAAGGTTTACAGGTTTTACCTTTGTATTTAAGTCGTCAAGCCTATGTTCGCGCTAAGGTGACTTCGTTTTTATTGGATGATCCAAATATACCTGCAACGGTGAAGGAAGAAGCAGGAAAAACGGCATCTGCATATTATCAACAAGCCTGGGATTATACTCAACCTAAGCAGGGGCAATTGATTTTAATGTCTGGTCTGTCTGGTGCTGGTAAAAGTACAACAGCTAAATATTTAGCGCGGAAATTAAATGCAGTTCATCTCCGTTCTGATGCAGTTAGAAAACATTTGGCGGGTATTCCTCTTATGGAACGAGGAAGTGATGAAATATATACACCGGAGATGACACAGAAGACTTATGACAGGTTGTTGTCATTGGGAATTTCACTGGCTCATCAAGGTTGGTGTGTGATTTTAGATGCTAAATATGACCGTCAACATTTGCGACAGGAGGCGATATCTCAAGCACAAAAACATCAATTACCTTTACAGATGATCCACTGCACTGCACCAATAGAAGTGTTGCAAGAGCGCCTTGTTAACCGTACTGGTGATATTGCTGATGCTACTGTGGATTTATTAGCATCTCAAATTAAACAATTTGAAGCTTTTACAGAACAGGAACAACCTTATCTTAAAATATTGGATACAACTCAACCTCTAGATGCACAATTATAGTAGGTGACAGGTGACAGTGAAGAAAGCAGGGGAGGCATGGGAAGCAGGGGAAGCAGGGGGAGAATATTAACTTTTGCCTCTTGTCTCTTGCCTTCTGTTCCCTGTTCCCTGTTCCCTGTTCCCTGTTCCCTATTTTTAAAATTTTGAATTCCTAAAATTATGGCATCCAACAAAAATATCCTCAGTGAAATATTAGGTTCTTCACCAAACTTTTTTTCTCAATTGGTATTTGGTTTTCTGTTAGCCATTATTGCTAGTTTTGCAGGAGCTTCATTAATACTGAGTTTGTTTTTTGGTATTATGGGAGGCGTTGCTTTAGGTTGGTTTACAACAGTCAATGAACAGAATCCCCAAATACCAGATGTAGCTTCTAATGATGGCATTGATGCCGCACTGAAATATTGGTTAGTTTTTATGTTTGGTTTTGTGTTTCTGGGTTATCCAGCACCACTAAGTATTTTATTTGGGGGAATAGCTGCTGTAGGTGGAGGTTGGATTATTGCTTGGTGGAGAAGTAAGGAAGCAACTAAAACTCAACTACCAGATGACTTGGTGGAAGAAGATATTGAATTTCCCAATGAAAGAAAGGTTGCACGCAATAAAAGAATATCTAGCCCTCGTTACCGTCGTCCTAGTGGCAGTTTCAATTTTCGATTTTGGCAAAGAGGTGACAAGTGACAGGTGACAGAACAAGCAGGGGGATCAGGGGAGAAAATCAATAATTACGAATTACGAATTACGTTCGCGCAGCAGCGTGCCGGAGGCATTATTACGAATTACGAATTACGAATTATGTTCCTATATCTTTCTAAATTATTACCTCTGTTTTTTTATCCTTTGGGTTTAGCTAGTGTGGGTTTAATTGTGGCTTTGGTGACTTTATGGAAACGTCCCAAGATTGCTGCGATTTGTATTTCTCTGTCTTTAGTTCTATTATTGGTTTGCAGTAACGCCTGGGTGGCTAAAAGTTTGGTGCGATCGCTAGAATGGCAAAATATCCCCTCGGCTGAAATACCCCAAGTTGAGGCTATTGTGGTATTGGGTGGTGCGACAAAATCAGGTGTGTGGCCTCGTCCGACTGTAGATTTGAGTGAATCTGGCGATCGCGTTATTTATGCCGCTCAACTCTATCGCCAAAAAAAAGCGCCTATAATTGTTTTGAGTGGTGGACGCATTGATTGGCGTGGTAGTGGTTCTCCTGAAGCTGCTGATATGGCTAATATTTTGATATCCCTTGGAATTCCTGCTGAGGCTATTATTCAAGAACCAGATTCTTTAAATACCTATCAAAATGCTGTTAATGTCAAAAAAATTCTCACAAATCGGGGAATTAAAAAGGTACTGTTGGTGACATCAGCTATGCACACACCGCGATCGCTCAAAATATTTCAGCGTCAAGGTATGGATGTAATTCCTGCACCCACTGACTTTCTCGTTAGCAAAGGGGAACTGGAAGAACTCACCAGCACTCCCAAAGGCGCTATCCTGAATTTATTACCAGATGCCAATAATTTGCACCAATTCACCAACGCTTTAAAAGAATATATTGGCAGTTTTATTTATAGCTTACGGGGTTGGCTTTGAAAATTAAAAATTAAAAATTAAAAATTAAAAAACTTCTGAATTTTCAAAAATGGACAATTACTAATTATCAATTGTCAATTATCAATTATCAATTACCAATTATCAATTACCAATGAAAGAACTACCCTATATCGTCCCTTCCTCTCAACCAGAAACTCAAGAAATCTTTGCTGTTCACCAAACAACTGTAGAATTTTACCACGAAGTTGAGACCCGTTCCGAATTTAAACGCTATTGTGAATGGTATTACAAAACCGCAGACCAAAACCGGAGAGAGTTAGAAAAAATGCGCGGCGAAATAAATATTATGGGGTGGTTTCTTCGCCGCTAAGGACTTTTAAATTAATTGGGATAGATGTAGTTCAAAAGTTGACAATTGACAATAGAAAGTTACCTCGTCTTGGCAGTGAGATGTTTGAGACATAGGAAATTTTTTCTTTTTTTCTCCTGGAAAGGAGAGGTTTAAAACCGTTCGGCTGACGCTCACGGCGGAAGCCTTGAATGAAACAGTTGTCAATTGTCAATTGTCAATTGTCAATTGATAACTTCTAATTCACCCTCGCGTAAATGAGCTTTAAATTTTTTACTAAACTGAACTAATATCGGTAAGTTAGCACTTACAGGTCTGCCTTGCCATTGGGTGGCAATAGCAGTAATTTCGCCTTCTGTGCCTTTGAGGTCAAAAGCCTGACCGCGATGTTCAGGATGATGATAAACTACTACCGATTCTTTAACACGGACGCGATCGCCAACTTTCATAGCATTACTTACACTTAACTTTTGCTGTTCCAAAACCATCTTTACAGCTATCCGTCACTGAAATTGCTTTAATGAACTGTTACTCAAGATAGACTATTGCTGCTACCAAGAGTTAGATGGTCATCTTCAGCACCAAGCGGACTTTATTACTGATTTTTCACTTTTGGCTGATTTTACCATATCTCGCGGTTGGCGAAATATTTGTAAGATTGAGGAACAGAATACGAGAATCTAATGGTTTAAACAGGAAATTGGGTATGGGGCAGGGTGTAGGGTGTAGGGTGTAGGGTGTGGAGGAAGAAGAGGAAGAAGAGGCAGGGGAAGCAGGGGAAGCAGGGGAGGCAAATTCTTACTCAGCACTCAGCACTCAGCACTCAGCACTCGTTACTCAGAAATCGGTACTCGGTACTTATTTCGGGCAGAATTTCTCTAATTGCGGGGGAAGTTGGCGACAAACTTTCCCAAATGACTCAGGCTGAAGTTGCCACCAAGCAAATAAACCTAAACCTGTACCCCCCACCAGCAATACCAAAAATCCTCCTAGCATCACTACTAAGCGGCCTCGACTTCTTTCTTTGGTTGGGGGAAGGGCTGGTTTTTCTGCCAGATCCAAATTCAATAAAGCTTGGGAACTGTCAGTCAATGTTTCTGTCGTTGATACTTCTAATTCTGAAGTTTCTGTCTGTGGTGCTGTTATTGCTAGTTCCTCTTCCGTAGATTCAACTACTATTGATGCGGGTGGAACAGGAACTAAATGGGCTTGGGAGATTCGGCACAGGGTGAGAACAACAGATATGTTATCTTGACCGTTTTTTGCATTTGCCAGTTTTACCCAGTTATGAGCAGCATCCTCTAAATTTAGTTTACCTGTTAACACTGGTACAGCAAAATCTTGCCAAGATTGTTCTACCCAGTGATGATCACTTAAACCATCGGAACAGAGTAATAAAATGCCGTCTTCTTCCAAAATTAAGCGTTTAATGGCAAAGTTGAGAAATTCCGCTTCTTTTGTGCCTAGTGCTTGTGTCAGGGCGTTGGCATTGCTTGTTTGTATAGCTTGACGATACAAACTTTGACCTAAGCAAACTGTCCGCGTGGCCATATCATCATCTATGGTTAATAACTGGCAATAATTGGTAGTTATCCAGTAAGCACGACTATCACCAACATTGGCTAAATACAGTTCATGGGTATTTTCTGACTCCCAGCCGGAGTTAGTCATGATTCGCTGGGGTAATTGTATGGCCATGACTAAAGTTGTTGCCATTCGTTCTCTACCTTGGCGGTTTTGTTCGTCGTTGCGCGACCAAATCATATTATTGACTACCCGCAAGCTGGCTGCTAATTGTTGCTGTAACAAGCTGGGGGAGAAAATTTCTGTTTGTTCTGCCAAATTTTGTAACAAGGCACGAGTTTGTAATTTCAGAGATTGCACTGCTAATTGACTGGCTACTTCTCCGCCTTCGTGACCACCAATGCCATCGCAAACTATTGATAGATGTGGGTTTAAATTGTTGTCTACTAAAACAGTAGAATTACTGGGGTGACAGGCATCCTCATTGTGCTTCATCACCGCACCTTTATCTGTGACTCCTGCCACTGTCAGCATTAAGGGCAACTCTGCTGCTGCTGCTAGTAATAATTGATTGAGTTCATGGGTAATTGTCTCTAAATCTACTGTACCCCGGCACATCTGATGAATGATGCTACCTACTCCTTGGGCTATTTCTGCTTTTGCGACTAGTACCCACGACTGCCAAGAATGACCTAAATCCTGTAAAGTAAGAGTTTCTGGTGTTTGGTGCAGTTCTAGTAGCTTTACACACCAACCCTGGACACGCAAGTTATTTGGTGATAGCAGACTTGCGGCTACTCCCAATTCTGATAAAGGTGTCCACAGTTGGAGAATTTGCCATAGCCAGTAGGCTTGTCTAACTGCTTTTGCTTCTTCCCAAACTTCGGTAATGATGGGGTAGAGATTTCCTGTGCTATCTATGGGTGCATTTTCTAGCAGCAGAATATCATCTACCTCTTCTGGTGAGGAACTTGTAAAGCCGTAGGGTTGGGGGATGTGTAATTGTTCAGGATATAATTTTAGGTAAGGAATAACTGTTGGTGGCAATTCTGACGGGAATTCTGGTGTTAGTCCTGGTTGGGTATCTAGCCAAATTTGCTCAGTTATTACCTCATATCTGTCCGCAACTTTTGTACCTGGTGTAATTTCTGCTGCCATTGAACCAGTCGCCCAAAGATAGCGGTAAACTAGGGGTGTTTGACAACTTTTACATAAGCGATCGCCTATATTATTAATGGGTTGATTACAATCAGGATTTGAGCAATTCATGATTGGCTGAGTAGAAATCATCATAAATGTAAAAATTAATAAAAAATAGCTTTCCTTAAATAGTGATTGTCTAGATGTAGTTAATCACAAATTGACACTCTCCAGGCTAAAGCCACGGAGATTCTACATTCTACGTCAGAATTTGCTCTACCAGGTTTTCACCAACTATAGTAATAAGTAGTCGTGCAAAATAAATTTTATAGTTAGGAGAGGGAACAGGTAAGGAATACAAACATTTTTGTTTTCACTCTATATGTTAAATTAATTTTGCTTGGGTACTTAGCTGTAAAAGGTGACAGATGACAGGGGAGAAATTTCTTCTCTTGCCTCTTGCCTCTTGCCTCTTGCCTCTTCCCTATTCCCTATTCCCTATTCCCTTCTTCCTGACATTGACTACACAAGCCGAAAAATTCTAGGGTGTGGTAAAAAACTTTAAAATTATGGCTGGATTGTAACTCGGTTTCCAGTTCATGGACAGGACATTGATGAATGGGGATGGAAAGACCACACTGTAAGCAAGTAAGATGATGTTTATCCTGCTGCGTTAAACTGTAGAGGGCTTCACCGTTAGCCAAAGTCCGTACTTGTACTTTCCCTTCCAGTTTCAGGGCTTCTAGTGAACGGTAAACAGTTGCTAAACCCATGCTTTGACTACGATTACGTAGTTCTATGTACAGATCCTGTGCGGAAATGCCTTGTTTAAGGTTTTTTAGAAGGTTCAATATCCGGTCTTGACTGCGTGTGCGTATAGCTCTCATACCGATTTAGAATTTTAGGTGTAGAATTTTAGACTGAGAAATTGAGAGTGAGGATTTGTGATCTGTTCACTGATAAATTAACTCTAACTAGTTTGTGATCTTATTTTCACTCAGTTGCAGCATAAAAGTTATAGGATAGCGATCGCAGCATTCAGCAAAAGCCTAATGCAAAGGAAGTATCTAGCTAAAATTTTCGTTACCCTTCGTCCTTCAGTTTTAGACCCTGCTGGTGTGGCTGTACAATCTAGCCTCAAGCAAATGGGACACGATAACGTGGAACAGGTGCGTATCGGTAAGTACATAGAACTAACTCTCATCTCACCTGATGAGACGAAAGCACGTCAAGACCTCAACCAAATGTGTGACCAAATGTTAGCAAATCCAGTGATAGAAAATTATCGCTTTGATTTGATTGAAGTGGAATCACAAACTGGTGTTTTTTAGGTAATGGGGACTGGGTGTGGGGTGTAGGGTGTAGGGTGTAGGGTGTAGGGTGTGGGGTGTAGGGTGTGGGGTGTGGGGTGTAGAGTTTCTTCTTTTTACTGTCACCTGTCACCTGTCACCTGTCACCTGTCACCTGTCACCTGTCACCTGTCACCTGTCACCTGTCACCTATTCCCTATTCCCTATTCCCTATTCCCTATTCCCTATTCCCTTATTTATGAAATTCGGTGTTTTAGTTTTTCCAGGGTCTAACTGTGACCGTGATGTTGCGTATGTTACTAGAGATTTGCTAGGACAACCAACGCGCATGGTTTGGCATCAAGAGACTGATATTAGTGATATAGATGTAATTATTGTCCCTGGTGGCTTTAGTTACGGTGATTATTTGCGTTGTGGGGCGATCGCACGCTTTTCTCCTGTGATGCAACAGGTGATTGAACACTCACAAAAAGGTAAGTTTGTCATCGGTATTTGCAATGGTTTCCAGGTATTAACTGAAGCGGGTTTATTACCTGGGGCTTTGGCTAGAAATGAAAATTTGCACTTTATTTGCGATCGCTCTCCGTTGAAAGTTGAGCGTAATAATTTACCTTGGACTCATGGTTATGCAGAAGGTGAAATTATCACTTTACCCATTGCTCACGGAGAAGGGCGATTTTACGCTGATGAAAAGACTTTAGCAGAAATTGAAGATAACGGACAAGTTCTGTTTCGTTATCACGGGGAAAATCCCAATGGTTCATTAAACAACATTGCTGGGATTTGTAATCGAGAAGGTAATGTTTTGGGAATGATGCCACATCCTGAAAGAGCAGCAGATCAAGCGTTAGGTAATAGCGATGGTTTGCGCTTGTTTGCGGGTTTGTTGGGGAAGGTAGCAGCTTTGGTTTAATAGATACCCGGCTTCATCGCGGAGTCGGGTATTTTCAAGCTTATTGTGTCTTGACTTGTCAAATTGCAAAGGTTTATTATTTAACAATTGTAATTTTCAAGACAACAAGGAAGGGTGTAAATGAACAAAATAGCAATAAATCCAGACTTAGCCAATGTGGATTATACTGATTTATTAACGAAAATTTTATTAGTATTACCAAATCAGCAAATATTTAAAATTTCCGATGATAAAAAACGGTTACGAATCAATATTGATCAGATAGCTACTGAAATAGCTAATTTGCAGGTAGAAAATCCCTTGGGAGCATCTGCAAACAGCGTCCGTTCTGCTACCGTAAATATTAGTCCAGGTTCTGAAGCAAAGTTTCGGACTCAAATTCATGCAATTAAAGATTGTGTTGAGAAAATATTAGAATCATCATTAGGAAATAGGGAATCAATAGAGGAATTTATTAGTAAATTAATTACAGATTTACAGACATTTAAAGGGACAACAGCTAAATTAGACTTTACCTATACTTTTCCTGGTTATGACAATTTGCAAAAACAACGGTTAACCTTTAATAAAAAGAATCCTGAAAACAGAGAATTACTAAAAGTTCATAAGCTAACTATTTCTGTCCAGAAAACCAGTGATTTTGATACAGAATTGCGAAAGGGTTTAGAAAATTATAGTCGGATTAAATTTGCGGGTGCAAATGCTGAAGAAAAACAAGACTTAGAATACATTCTTGAAGATTTAGAAAAAGATAAAAATTCTGATCTTTTTCGTTTGCGAGATGTTGTCAATAAAGAAACATTAGGAAAACTCAAAAAACAAGCACAAATAAATTATTTAGAGTTTCTGCTAGAAAATATTAACACCAAAACTAGCAATCTAAATGCCGCAGGTGCTATTTATTTAGAAGATTTGATTAGAAGACTCAGACTTATAGAAGAATATATCAACGATAGCAACAAAGCTGATGGTGATTACCTCGTCACTTATGCAGGTGCTGAAGTTAATTACAAAGATGCTTTTTCTCGTGGTGAAGCATTTGATAAGCTGCCAATTATTCCCATAGTAGAAGGTTTTTTGGGAGAAACAAAAGATGAAAATGGGGGAGAAATTCAATTTGTATTTGGACTAAAATTAAAGTTTGATGGTAAAGTTCATACTGACGGTGGTAAAAGCGTTTTTGATTATCGTCTTAATATCCTTAACCCAGATAGTCAAGAACATAAAGATGCACTTGCAGATCCTTTACAACGAGAATCATTTGCAAAAAATGTCTTAAGAATAGCGTTTTTGTACTACTTTTTATTTGCATCTCTCCAAGATCCAAAAAAAGACGACTATAATCTCAATGATGAATTAAAATATGATCCTATCGCAGGATTTGAACAAGGAATAATTTCAATTCTTAAAGGTTCTGACGATATAGCAAAACAAGACTTATTACGGAAAATTTTTGAAGATTTTACTGAATTTAATGTTCATTTTAAAATCAATCGTCTCAAGGGTGTGCTGCAAAATATCCTCAAGCGCAAAACTTCTTTTCCCACAAGAGATTATCCTGTACATATTTCTGTAAAAAACGGCATTCTTGAAGAAGATACCCAGAATATTTTCAATAACAATACATTTTTTAAACCTGTTCTGAGAAAAAATCCCAAAGAAGTTCTAAAATACATATCTTTAGGAAAACCAAATACAGAAACAAATTCTCTTTGTACCCTACCAGCTAAAGTTACTATCAACGACATTCACTTTTTTGCTACAGATGATCAAGAAACCTTTAGCATGGAATATGATTTAAATGGTATTCGTGCATTACCAGTAATTTTTGCACCTTTAAATGATCCAAGATGTTTAAAGATTTACAGTCAACATTTCAAAAATAGTCAACTTTTATTATTTCCCTATCGTTTAGAAGATAAAAAATTAGAACCTCATCAAGCTTTCGTTTATAAATTTACTTACGGTTTGCTTGCTTATATCTGTCTTAAAATTTTATTAGACAAGCAGAAAAGATTATTTATTCCTATTCTCAGATTACATCTACATGGTAAAGATGATGATGCACCGATAGAAAAATTTATAGTTTCTTTATCTGCTGTTTTATCTCATTTATTTAACGAAACACATCGTGCTAATGAACAAGGAATTGATATCCGAGATTTGGGATTTAAAATTCCTAATACCATGAGTTCTTTGTACTCTGTTTTACCCAAAAAATTTAGTTTCCATAGTTCCTCAAAATTTCCCCAATTAGACAAATTAGCCATTATTATTGTCTCCAGTCGTGAAAGTGATCGAGGGTGGAGTGGTTCTGCAAAAATATCCAACTTAATGGGAGAAATTATAGGTGTACAAAGGAAAGATAGTGCTGTTAGATTTCAGTTAATTACAACTTTTTCTGACAACTGTAACAACCAAGAAATGTTTACAAATCCCAGTGTGATTATCGATAAAGTTACTCAGCTTTATCGGATGGGATATAAGCACATTGTCTATATTGCTAAAGCACCTTATACCAGTACATTACATCTAACACAGACAGAAGATGATGATGGTCTTTTCTTTATGTCCAGAGATGTAATTAGAGGTTTAAAATCTGAATATCATGATATTAAAATCTATCCCATGTTTTTTGATAAATACTATGCGGTTAAACTAGAAAATATCGCAGCAAGTTCTTTGTATATTCAGGATACAACAGAACTGACTAATTTACTCGAAGATCCTAGCAAAAAATCTGTTGTATTTTTCAATTTATTTAATGGAATAACAGTAGGTAAAAAGGAAGAAAGATATTATAGAGGTGTGATTTCTTATGCGACACTGTTAAATATTTATCAAGGAATACTTGACGATGAAGATATCCACAAAGGACTTATTTTTGATGGTTTATTAAAAGATGATATCTTGCAATATTTGACTTTATTTCACTTCTCGCGCTACCAAAAAGCTGACAAACAAATTCACATTAAACTAGATCCTTACGAAAATTTGATCGGAGATAAATCCGTTGGTAAGCTTTCTTTGTTTAATCATTTTAAAGGAAAAGGTGAATTTAACTCTTTAGCATTTTTAACTCTTGTGAGAACAATTTTAAACGCAAAGTAAAGCAAAGATTAACACAAAAATTATCTGGAGATTAACATGAAATCTAAAATAGCTGAAGATTTGGGACGTTTGTTTGAAGTAGGTTTTAATGTTGGGGTTCTTGCTTATATTGAAGAAAAGAAAATTAAGCATAAATTTGGTAACTTATATCGTCAAGAATTACAGCAGCTAAAGTTACAGAAAATCCAACAGCGATTTGTTGATAAAGTTATCAGCACTGTAGAAAGAGAAATGGCTAAAAAATGGAGTATATTTTTTATTCAAAAGGGTTTTTTAAGTGGTTTTAATTTCTTTCGAGAATACATCAAATCCACAGGTTGGGATAAACCACATAAGTTACCAAATGTGGAAATATTATATTATCAATGTCGGTTTAATGGTGATAACAGTATTGGTACTTATGACACCAAGGATGATTTTCACTGGTTTGGTGAAGTATTAACTCAATTTGATAACTTAGATAACATCTCTCAATATATTACAGCTTATAAGAAAAAAGGTGAATTTCTGAATGCAGATACTTTAATTTTATTACGTAATCGTAGAGAATATCGAGTTATTTGTGTTGATTTATCTGTGTTTTCTATTATTACTAATGAAGATATTGAAGATATTGATTATATAGCAATTATCCGACGTTTTTTAATGAGTGATATTAGCTATTTACGTTTTAAAAGTGTCTTTTCTATTCTTCGTATTGTTACTGAGTCTTTTGGTTTAGAATTCTCGGAAGGGTTAAAGACATACTTTACTGCTTTTAAATACAGAGATAAAGAAAGTACCAAATCAATTCAAGCTGCTTGTTATCTCCATAGCTTCTATGAATTTCTGCAAAAAACTACTATTCTCCCAGATAAAGCAAATGTAGTTTTCAATTCTATAGGATATAGTGATCGCGGCATTAGCACAATATCCATTCAACAAGAAAATGTAGATATCTTAAAAACCTGTTATCAGATTTACAAACATGATTCTAGTCCTCAAGAAATTCCCCAAGCACGCAAACAAGTTTTAAATAAAATTAAAAACAGTGCTTACAAGAGTTTTGAACGCGGTAAAGAGTTTGTTGATTCTCTTTTAGAAATTCCTGCTGACAAGATTAATATTTTACCTCGTCACACAGAGAAAATTAGTGGATTTATGAACTCTGTCGGAGAAGTTCCTTCAGAATTGATGAATGAGTTAGGGTTAACTGGAACTATAACATTAAGAGATGCTCATGCTGAATTAATTAAAAAAGCTCTAGTTTCTCAATCTACTTATATATTTTTAACTGGAAATCCGGGAATTGGTAAAACCACCGCAATTGTTGATTTCTTGAAAACACATATAGATGAAGGTTTTCTTTTCTTTTATGTCAGTCCTCGCAAACAAGTTAATCTAGATATCATCGAAAAATTTAAAGATAAAAATACTGGAAAATTATCTGATGACAAATTATTAGCTATAAATACAAACAGTAACCTACTTACAGATAACCCTGGACGTTACACTGTTCAATACACATCTAACCAGCGTCAGGGTAAATTTACGAAAAAGTCTGTTCACTTTCTCGATAGTAGGGATATTGAACAACAAAAAGCCAGACGTGCGGACAGACTCCAGCGAACGAAGGAAGATGTAATTCAAGATGTTGGACAAAAAAAGCAGGGTGTTCTCAATAGCATTTGCGAAGCTATTTCCACAATTGTGGAACAAAAAATATCAAATAATATTATCGCAACCGCTTCTATTCAATCCTTGAAAATAACTGATGCGGGTAACACCTTAAAGCATTTTGATCAGTTATTTAACAATGCTTACAATACCACAGATGGTATAGTTTTACATCAACAAATGCAAGAAATATCTGGGAGAATTAAGGATCTATTCATCATGATTGATGAAATTACAGGTGATGATGGAGGTGTAGAGTTTTTAAATGGAATCCATCAAATAATAGAAAAGTATCAATTAATGGATTCTCAACATGGTTTTAATACTAAAGTAATTGTCGCTGATGCTTCAATTGTTGATAAAAATGTGATTATTCAACACCTATCTGATACTTCTCCAGAACCAGATAAAATATATTTTCGTCGTGCTGTAGATACTGCTCAACCTCTTTCTGTTCAACCATTGACATTTAAAGGTTTAGAATCAACTGTTATTAATACTAACTCTTACCCAGCAAGTAGTTTATCTATAAGTTATCAAGCATTGGTTGAATCTTCTAAATTTAGCGAAAAATCCGGATTAAAGCAACAATATAATTTAGAATCTGGATTACAAAATGAAATTTTAATGGATATTGAATCTCTTCTTCAACGATCAGATGTGGAACAGGTAATTGTTTATATTCAAAACAAGCGTAAATTAGCAGAACTGATGGATAAAATTAAGCGACACAGGGGAACATTTGAAAAATGTATAGATTATTTAGAAATACACGCAAATATTTCTGAGAATGAAAAGAAAGAAATTAAAAAATTTCAGGAAAATGTCAAAGTCATTTTTATGACTGCTTCCGGTAGTCGGGGTTTATCTTTTCCTAAAGCTAAACATATTCTAGTAGAAATTCCCAAATTTGAAATCGAAAAAAACCTGATGGAAATAATTCAGGTTATTTATAGAGGTCGAGGAAATGAGAATATAGATAATCAGGATAAAGAACTAATTTTTTACTTAGCAGAACGAGCAGTTTATTATCAAGATGACGCAGAAATATCTTTACAAGAAAGTGCGCTAAGTCTGTTAAATATTTTATTGATTTTAAAAGCTGCTATCATGACCAGAATTTTTGGTTATGGTCGCATAGGTCGAGATAATTTTATTCTGATTCCTATCGGTGGAAAATCTGTTTTTGCTGCTGGAGAAACATTTTCTGCTCAAATGGTCAACCTTATCCGTCAATTAAAAACAGAATATCAACGCACTAAAAGCGATGTATTGCTGAAACAAGTTTATACAAACTTAGAAAACCTGCTAGGACGAGCAGATTTTGTAATTCAAAATGCAACTGAGTCTAATTATTTAGCATTACAAAAGTCTTTCAACAGTAAGTTTTCAGAAATTGCTCATACTCTCGATAAGTTACTAGATTTTGGTAAACTTGAATCTGGTTATATGAGTGGAGCTTTACTGGTAGTTCCTATTGCTAATAAGTTAGAAGAAACTTATCAAATGCGACTAGCTGATATAACAACCTACGCTAATGAAGAACTGTGGAAAAATATGCAGGAAATTACCCGTCGCAAATCTTCTTATCCAGAAAATTTACGATCTGCTATTAAAGATGTTATAGAATTGGTGAAAAAGTTAAGCGATGGGGTAGAAAAAACACAAAGACTTGAACAGAGTAGTCAACACACAGATCAATATTATGCTTTACCATTATTTGCGTTTATTAGTGGTGCAGTGATGAAAGAATATTTTGAAACTAAACCAGAAGAACCGGAAGATCAACGTTTTAAAGATATTTTATCTATATATATTCGTTCATTATATCCTGTTGGTAACGTTTTACCCATAGGTCATAATTATCAAGAATTCCCATTTGTGGTATTTAGAAGTTATAGCTTAGAAGAAATTAGAAACAAAATATTTACAGAAAAATATCTGTTAAATTCTAATGAGTTGAATGTTTTAAATTTGATTCTTTCTTGTTAAACCTAATGTTAATTTTTTCGCATTTATAAGAGCAAAACCCATTTCCACCGACCTAAAAACCTGTTATACTTATTTTGATGAGGAAGAACTATCTTCTGTGCATAAGCAAAATAAAAACTTTTTAAGCGTAACTATCATCCAGAAATAGTAGTAGGTTGAGTTGAAACAAGAAAAACCAACAATACAATTATTCAAACCCCCTGTCGGATAAAACAGTCTGACAAAGAACTCAGTCATATTTGCTGACGATAAATCTTAACAACCTAAATCATTTCTTCTTTGTCATCAACTTATTAGATTTTAATGGTAAAAACAACAAAGACAAGTAGTCATTTCGTTTGACCAATTCCCAAATCAACAAAGGAATCGTAGAACCAATAATAAAAGCACAAAATTTAGTGAAATAGTTGGACTCATAGTATGTTGTCAAAAAATTATATGCTGTGCTTTGGAAAATATAATGGAAGATTAAAATAAATAAACTACCAGTACCAATAAATGCAAATATCTCTCCTATGACCTTATATCTAGATATCCAACTGGAAATACACAAAACCATATATATTCCAGAAATTGCCTCTAACGTTGATATTATTAAGTGATCGTATCTTCTCAAGTTTAAATCAATCGTATATTGAAAATAATAATGACAAAAACCAAATAATAATAAACTAAATATCAAATATTTGTATTTAACTTTAAAATCAAAAATCTTTTGCTTTAACAAAAATCCTAGTAAAAAGAAAAAACCACTAATAAATACAATATCAATGCTCAAGGGAAGACCTGGTAGTAAAAAATTCTGACTAAATAAATCAAATGTAACTCCACCAAAACGAATAGGGATTTGCCAAAAAACACGACGAATTAAAAAACCTATTAATAGTAATAACAACAGCAGCAAAACTTGGAAAATTCTTTTGATAGAACTTAGTTTTGTTACCCTGACAAACAACCAAGAAAACACCCAAACAGCCCAAAGATGAGTAAGAAACCACAAAGGTCCCCATACAAGAGGAATGGTAAAACTGGTACTATAAATGATTCCAGCTAAATAATTAATAATTGAATTATTCGGAAACATAGGATACACAATTATCAACGTTGTCAAATATGGCTTGATAATTGAGTCAAATTTACTCCACATTAATTCTTTTAATTTGCCATCAGCATTGAAAAACAAGCCCGATAAAAATAGAAATAATGGGAGATGAAAAGAAAATATGATGTAGAATAACTTACCTTTTATATTGTTATGACCAAATACAACCAACAATATGCCTATACCTTTTGCTATATCTATATGCTGTAGTCTGGTATTCATAATTGTTTTGATTGTCCTGAAAATTAGATTTTACTACTTGTGTAGTAAAAAATACCCTAATTCTTCCAGAAGTCAGATTATAAGAAAATTATAGGGGCAGCTTTCACAACCACCCCTAAAACCCCTCTTATGTAAGATTTAGCAGCGCCCTTGACGAGCCTTATAATTACTCAGATATATTAACGAATTCAGAACTAGCTAAAGTTGGTGCAGTAAAGATTTGTGAGTACAAGTTAGCTGGTTGTTGACGAGCTACAACTGGTAACACTTGACGAGCATGAGCAGCAACTTCCACAGTCTTCACATCATAGGTTTGTGTAGCTAATTTAGGATAGAAACCAATCCCAATGATAGGTAGCAACAAACAAGCAGTGATGAACAATTCACGAGGTCTAACATCAGCGACTACAGCATCTAAATGCAACTCTTCACTTTGCTGGCCGTAGAACACTTGACGCAACATAGAGAGTAAATAGATAGGTGTGAGAATTACACCAACTGCTGATAAGAAGATAACTACAACTTTGAAACTAGAACTATAAACATCGCTGGTGCCAATACCCAGGAACACCATCAACTCACCAACGAAACCACTCATACCGGGTAAAGCTAGAGAAGCCATTGCACCAGCAGTAAACAGAGCGAAGGTTCTGGGCATTACCTTAGCAATACCACCCATTTGATTCATCATCAAGGTGTGAGTACGTTCGTAAGTTACACCAGAGAGGAAGAACAAACTAGCAGCAATTAAACCGTGGGAAACCATCTGTAACACAGCACCGCTGATCCCAATTTCTGTGTAAGATGCAATCCCGATTAATACAAACCCCATGTGAGCAATTGAAGAATAAGCTAAACGGCGTTTGAGGTTGGTTTGAGCAAAAGCGCAACAAGCACCGTAAACAATATTAACTACACCTAAAATTGCTAAGACTGGAGCAAAAACAACGTGGGCATCGCTTAACATTTCCATGTTGAAGCGAATCAGGGCATAACCACCCATCTTTAACAACACACCCGCTAATACCATTGAACCAGGAGCAGATGCTTCACCGTGGGCATCAGGCAACCAGGTATGGAAGGGGAAAATTGGTAGTTTTACACCGTAAGCAATTAAGAAACCTGCATATAGAGCCAATTCTAAGACTTTGGGATATTCTTTCAATCCCAATTCTGTCATGTTGAAGGTGAAGTTATCACCATAGAAAGCCATTGTTAAACCAGCTACCAGAATAAATATAGATGCAGCGGCTGTGTAGATAATAAATTTGGTAGCTGCGTAGCGGCGGTTTTTTCCTCCCCAAATGGAAATCAATAAATAAACAGGTACTAACTCGATTTCCCACATTAAGAAGAACAATAACAAGTCTTGGGCGAGGAATACGCCTAATTGGGCGCTGTACATCACCAGCATCAACCCATAAAATAAACGCGGCTTGTTAGTTACTTTCCAAGCCGCGAATACTGCAAGTGTGTTGATTAAACCTGTTAACAGGATGAGGGGCATTGACAAACCATCAACCCCGACTGCCCAGTTCAAGCCAATTTGGGGAACCCAAGCATAGCTCTCTGTCAGTTGCAAGGCTGAACTTTGGAAGTCGTAACCTTGCCAAAAGGCACAAATCATTAATGCAAAGTCCGCAAAGGCTACTCCTAAACCATACCAGCGAACTGTTTTACCGTCTTTATCAGGAATAAAGGGAATAGCTAGGGTTGCCACCAAGGGCAAGAAAATTATGGCTGATAGCCAAGGAATCTGTATCGGATTCATCACTGTTGACAATCAATTTTTGATTTTTCTTTTAATTAGATTATATTAAGGAATCGTTACTTTTGTAAACAATTTCCTTTACATATTTTCAAATCAGACAATTTTTAGTAATAAATACTTACTAACATCGTCTCGTAGCCATTCTAAGAGTAAAATTTTGTAACGTCAACAAAAAAGCGGCTGAATTTGCCGCCAATTTAAGTTATAATTTTTGTTTAAAATTTTGATGTTGATTTAATAAAGCAGCTAACCGGTGCAGAGAAAAATATTTACCTCCTGCCTCCTGCCTCCTGCCTCCCGCCTCCCGACTCCTGCCTACTGCCTTCTGCCTCCTGCCTCCTGCCTTCTGCCTCCTGATAATACCTAAACAATACGGTTGACAATCGTCCACACTTCCCCATCAGAACGTACATGGGGAACAGAGATGGTTTTAAATCCGGTAATAAAGGGTTTATAGTAAACCTGCCAATACATGGGGCTAAGTTCATCAGCGCAGGCTTTGAGCAGTTTAATTTCCTCGGCAAGTTCTTGTGCCAGTTCATTCACACGCTGGGCATGAATTTGGGCTACTTTTTTCGCTGCTTCCAATTCCTGTTGTTGTTGAGAAAGACGTTGAGAAAAAGTTAGTGAACTATTTAACTGCGCTTGTTTTTGTTGTTTTTGTTGTTCTAGAAAAGCGATCGCACTATCTATACCTTGAATTTCTGCCGCAATTTCCGGGTTTTCCCTAGCTTGACGACGATAAGCTTCTACTATTGCTAAATTTGAAGTATTATTTCCAGATTCTACATGATTATTACTGAGTTTAGCGCGTTCTGCCTGTAATGATTGAATCTGTGAATTGAGTTCTTTAATCTCTATCTGAATTTTATCCATATATATAATGATTAAGGATAGGTGAACAAGCCATTATTGCTTTTGGGCGATAGCATATAAAACATTGACTTTGAGTGCATGAACTTCATTAGCTTGAAGGAAACGCACATTTGCTTGTCGGACACGCTCCCTTACCACCGGATCAAGCTGATCAATTGTACCTCTTAGTCCACCACCTAAAACCATTGTCCACCAATCTTCAGGGCTAGTCAGTTCATGAATACCTGCTTCTGCAAACACCTCTACCTGTGTTGCACCACCAGCTTCTAGTAATGCTTGGAGGGAAGCAGGATCACTGATCCGATCCCAAGGTGTAAATTTTTTAACTAAATCTGGACGTTCAGCCTCCACTGCATTCCAAAATATTTGATTAGCAGGTTCAAAGACATCTTTTCCCCAGGAAGTAATAGCTAGTTTACCACCGGGACGAACCATGCGCCAAAGTTCCCGAATCGCTGCAACCATATCAGGAACAAAGAAAATTCCGAACACACAAACAATAGCGTCAAAACTCTCATTTGGTAAACCGAGATTTTGAAAATCTCCATATTGAAACTCGATATTTTCCAGACATTGCTGTTTTGACTTATTCCGTCCCAGTTGTAGAAGAGATTCAGCAATATCTATTCCTAGTACCTTTCCTGTCGAACCTACAGATAATGCGGCGGGAATTGCAGAAGCACCAGTTCCACAACAAACATCTAAAACGCGATCGCCATTACGAAGAGCAAGTCTATCAATTGTTCGTTGTCCAAAGCGATTCCAAAATGATAATGCTGGAGCATCAAAGTTATCAGATGCAGAATTAAAAATTGCCTCTGTTCTGACGAGCATATCTTCTTTATTGGTCATTGATAGTAAATGCTCCTTTTCTTTAATAGTCAGGTATTACATTAGAGAAAGAATACTAGGCGAACGCCCTAAAATGTCGGCTAAAAATATACTAAAATGTAGAGGCTTTTTTGATGTACAAAACCCAACTAAAGTTTTATGGTAAGGCAAGCAGTGATAAATACTTATCTTGGTAAAATAAGGCGATAGCGTCAAAATTTCGACGCAGCAAATTTTCAACTTGTGAAGTCGAACAGTTACCAAGCCGAATCCAAATAACCTTCGGTGGATTCCCAAATACTAAACTGAGGTCGTGCATATCCGCGTCTTTTGAGACAATCATCAAATCATTAGACTTTGCATAATCCCAAACTATTGGATCGATAGTTGATTTCATCTCAACATCTCGAACGTGGAGGGAATTTGGAAAAAGGTCAGTCAAACGGAGTGGCAACTTGGGAGAGAGATTTTCGTCAAAAAGTAATTTCATGCGGATATTGGCACAGTCATAAACCGACGCTCGCGGTCAGCCGCATAAGCGATACAGGCTTTAAAATCTTCCCGCTTCAGATCGGGAAAGTCTTCAAGTATTTCTGCTTCTGTCATATCCGAAGCTAGGTACTCAAGCACTTCATAAACCGTTATCCGCAAACCGCGCACACAAGGCTTACCACCGCGTTTATTTGGTTCAATCGTGATGTAATCTCGGTAGTTCATAATTAGTCGGAGAAAATTAAATTTCTTTTGTCAACCCAACCGACAAGAGCGGCGAACACACTACGGTTATGCGGTAACTTAATTATACATAAATAATTGTACCCCATCTGCGATACAATTACAAGTTAGCTATTTGACTATCTGGAAGAATAGAGTGGAGTAATTATTGGTGATGACAGAATTCTCTTTAGAAAGTTTTTCGGAAAGAATACATTACGGCAAAACAAAGGATTATTTTCAAGAGGTTCTCTCTTCATACCACAATGGTAATTATCGTTCTGCGGTAGTGATGCTTTGGTCTGTTGCTGTTTGTGACATAGTTTATAAACTTCAAAATCTTGTTGATTTATACCAAGATCCAGTTGCAAAATCAATTCTTGATGAGCTTACGGCATTGCAAACAAATGATCCTAAATCAGCTTCTTGGGAACTTAAACTAATTGAAGATACTCATAACAAAACACAACTGCTAGATGGTTCAGAATATGAAAATTTACGATATCTTCAAAAGCAACGCCATTTGTCTGCTCACCCTACATTAAATGCAGACAGAGAATTGCATAGTCCAAATAAGGAAACTGTGAGATCGCTAATCAGAAATACTCTGGAGGGTTTACTCATAAAGCCTCCTTTCTACACACAAAAAATAATTGATGAATTTTTGGTTGATATCGCTGAATCAGCAGAAATACTTAATAACCTAGAAAAAGTCCAAAAATATGTCAATAGCCGATACTTAAATAGACTGAAACCTGAAGTTCAACTCTCGATTTATAGAACTTTGTGGAAATTCGTATTTAAACTTGATAACGATAAATGTAGAAAAAATAGATACATCAATCACAGAACACTTCAGGTAATTGGAAATCAAAACTCTGTAAGAATTTTAGAAAAAATATCAGGAGAGAAAGACTACTATAGTAATGTTTCATCAGATCCAAGAATCTTAAATTACTTAGTTTTGTATCTAGCAAAGAATCACAAAATTTATGATCTTCTTAATGAGGATGCTAAAATTAAAATACAGCATCATGTTGAAAATACTAATATAGGTAGAATTTGTGGATGGCTTCTCAAGGATAGTTTAGAGCAGTATTATCAAGATATCTTATCCTTGGTAGAGAGTAACACTTATGAGTTTGAGGATTTATCGTTAAAGTTCTTATTTGAGATATCTGATACAGAAGAATGGCAACACTTGTTTTGTCGCATAGTATCTAGCTACTACTGTTCAAGCAGGAGTTACGATCAAGCAGATTCTCGATTTCAGCAAGCTGTATCTCCTTATCTTGAATTATTTGATAAAGAAGAACTCATATTTCTAGTCAATAAAATAGAATTAAATAGACAGGTATATGGGCGTGGATTAGCAAGTGAAGAACACAAAGAAATCAAGGAGAAGATTTTTCAATTGTATGGAGAGGAATTTGATTTTACTCCCTACCCACATTTTAAAAGTAACGTAACGTGAGTTCGACGAAATTTATATAACCCATCTCCAAACCTCTCCCCTGAAAGGAGAGAGGCTTAAAAACATGATTTCATACTTGTAATAAAGGGTTAAAATGCCCCTTTCCGCGTCGGAGAGGGGTTGGGGAGAGGTTTATCGAATTCACGTTAACGTAATGAAAAATGAAGATTAAGTTAGCGAACTCATCAACTGCATAAAAGCCGAGAGCGATCGCTTCTCTCCTTCCTAGCTAGTTTCTTTATACAATTATGCAAAGCTAGATTTTGTTAATTACCCATTACAAAATAGTTGCCCCTTGAACATCAATGGGAAGCAATCGCACTACAGATTTGATTCCCATCTGCTTCCAAGCATCTGCTATCGCTGTTATTACGGCTTGTCTATGTAATTCATCTGTCAAAGCTAATAAAGTCGGTCCTGCGCCACTAATTACCATGCCATAAGCACCAGCCGCCATAGCCGCAGCATTTACTTCATCGTAACCAGGAATTAAGGCTTGACGATAGGGCTGATGTAACCTATCTTCTAAAGCTGCCCTTAACCATTCTTCCCGATTAGTTGCCAAACCCCGCAACAATAAACCAAAATGGGCAGTATTGAAAATTGCATCTGCTCGACTTACTTCTGTGGGTAAAACTCGACGCGCTTCTGAAGTTGACAACTCAAAATCAGGAATTGCTAGCACTGGAAGTATATGCCGATGCCAGGTAATCTCACAAATTTCCCAACCTCTGCTGCTAGTAGCCGCCAGACGGCATCCTCCTAATAAAGCTGGAACAACATTATCAGGATGTCCTTCCATTGCGATCGCTAACTCCATCACCTGCAAATCAGACAAAGGCGAACCCGCCAACTCATTAGCTGCAACCAACCCACCCACAATAGCCGTCGCCGAACTCCCCAAACCCCGCGCCAGTGGTACACCCAACTTAATCTCTATTTTCACAGCTGGCGGTGTCTGCTGAATATATTCATATAACTTTACAAAAGCCTGATATAACAGATTACTTTCATCCTTTTGTACCTTTTCAGCTTCTGTCCCAGAGACTTGAATAATTAACCCATCGTTATGACGAGTAAACTGAAATTGGTTGTAGAGCCTTAAAGCTGCACCAATGCAGTCAAAACCAGGGCCTAAATTCGCAGTAGTGGCGGGAACTTTAACAGTAACAGTAGAAATTACAGGCATTTTGACAATTAAAAATTAAAAATTAAAAATTAAAAATGGATTGCTTTAATAGCATCTCATGTAACTCGGTCATTTTTTCATTTCCCAAAATTTTTGCTACCCAGACCCCCGACTTATTCAATAAGTTGGGGATTTATAGCAGGAGGCAGGAGGCAGGAGTCAGGAGTAAAACCCTGTTGTAGTGGTAGTTTCATTATCAATTGATGTCCTCACCACCCTGTCCACGGCTATATCTGATAGTAATTTTAAACCTCTGACAGCTTCACATTGATGGGAGATAGCTGGGCTATTGGTTTAACCCACAAGTTGCCTAAAAGTATCCTCAGCATCATCTCTGGATGCATTAGACTCTGAGGGTTAGCCATTAAATTCACGACTTTGATAAAAGCCATTACGACCTTTGGATCATGCTCTGCTGCAACGTATAACTTGCTGATATACCAGTTGAGAAAACGCAGCATCAGACTACGTTTACCCTGAACTTCAGGTATTCTTAAATCACCACCAACCGCCAAATTCCAAGGAACATATAATAATTTACTGATTGCCGCAAAGAAACGCTGGGATAGATTTTTGGGTTTTGTGGCTAGACATTTTCCCAGTGCTACTGCTTCTAAAGCTGCAACCGTCATTCCTTGACCGTAAACAGGATTAAAACTACAAATGGCATCACCAAATACTAAGTAACCTTCAGGAAACCGCTTGAGTTTTTCATAGTAGCGACGTTGGCTGGAGGGGAATTTGTAGGGTATAAATTCTGATAAAGGTTCGGCTTGCTGGAGGAAATCATAGATATCTGGAACAGGTATAGATTTAGCAAATTCTAGGTATCCTTGTTCTTCAGTGGGTGCATGATCACCCAAGTAACCGCTGATACTCACAATCCAGCGATCGCCCTCCTGTGCGGAAATGACTCCATTGCGCCAATTAGGAAGAGACGCTCCCACGACCACAAAGTTATCACCTTGCAACTCTCCAGCTTGGCGACGATAAACACGAGTAGTATAACTTATGTCAATCTTGACTTTTTCTTCTAGAGGTTGTTCATAACCCAAAGATTCTAACCAACTCGAACTTTTAGAATTTCTACCACTGGCATCAACCACCAAATCTGCATTTAAGACTAGTTCTGAATTGTCCTCACCTAAATTTATATAGCGGACTCCAGTCACACAACTATTATCTGTATTGGTCACTAACCCCAAAACTTGACATTGCTGAATAGCTTGGACATTAGGTAAAGACAACAAACGTTGACGTACTTGAGCTTCTAGCAAAGGACGGCCAACCAGCAATCCTCTCAAACCATTATCATATCTACAAAAATATTTACCATCCGCAACCCAGCGGGAATTTTGGGATATTTCCGCAGAAATGCAGCCTTGGTCTATTAACTCTTGGGTGATTCCTGGGAAAAAATCTTCTATGATTTCCTTACCCTTAGCTAAGAGTGCGTGAGGATGACGATCTTGAGGAACTCCTTTGCGGCTATGGCCATGAGCAGGGAAAATATCACGTTCAAGAATAGTTACTTGTGTATAATATTCCGCTAATGCTCTGGCAGCCAGTAAGCCGCTCATGCTTGCACCGATAACAATTGCGTTTTGACCAGCCATTTTCATAAAAACTTCCGTCAAAAAATCAAGTTGGCAAAAATTCTTTGTATTGTCTGAATTGGCGATAATTGTAGATAAACAACACCCACCATCAATTTACAATGATAGCGGGAAAGAAGAGAGGGAGCAGGGGCAAGAGGCAGTAGTAAGTTTTTTTTCCCCACACCCCACACCCCACA
>NZ_LUFH02000029.1 GCF_001586785.1 Sphaerospermopsis aphanizomenoides BCCUSP55 | reverse complement strand
GTGTAGGGGTGTAGGGGGAGGAAAAGCCGTTTTGATTACAGAAATTGGATAATTTATTTTTTGCAGTTCCTTAGTAACTGACTAATGACTAATGACTAATGACTAATGACTAATGACTAATGACTAATAACTAATAACTAATAACTAATAACTAATGACCAATATATTTAGAGAATTTATCCAAAAAGTTGGTAGTGGTAGCCATACATCAGAAAACCTCACCCGTGCTGAAGCTGCTACTGCTATGAAAATGATGTTATTAGCTCAAGCAACACCAGCACAAATTGGGGCGTTTTTAATCGCTCACCGTATTAAGCGTCCTACTGGTGAAGAGTTAGCAGGAATGCTGGATGCTTATTATGAACTTGGCCCTAAGTTACAACCCATATCTCAACCTGTTATCGTTTTAGGCATTCCCTATGATGGTAGAACTCGCACTTCACAAATTAATATCATTACGACTTTATTATTAGCTGCGGCTGGACAACCTGTAATTATGCACGGAGGCGATCGCTATCCGACTAAATACGGTTTACCCTTAATTGAGATTTGGCAAGGCTTAGGAGTAGATTGGACTAATTTACCTCTGGAAAAAACTCAGCAGGTATTTGAAAAAACGGGTATTGGTTTTATTTACACACCGGCACATTTTCCTCTCACCCAAACCATTTGGGAATACCGCGACCAATTAGGCAAGCGTCCACCATTAGCAACAATGGAATTAATTTGGTGTCCATACACTGGTGATGCTCACATTATTGCTGGGTTTGTTCACCCACCTACCGAAGCCATGTTTAACACTGCTTTAAAACGGCAAGGAGTGAAAAAATATACTTTTATCAAAGGTTTAGAAGGTAGCTGTGACTTACCACGCGATCGCACCGCTATTATCAGTTTCTCTTCATCCGACAAGCAAGAATTAGAACGGTTAAATTTAGCAGCCCGTGAATATGGCTTTACTAGCAAAAATGTTGCCCTCGGTACTACAGAAGCACTCATCAAGGATATGCACTCCATTCTAGCTGGAGAACCCGGTGAACTTATGGACACAGCTTTATGGAATGGTGGGTTCTATCTTTGGCATAGTGGTATTTGTCCAGATATTCCCACCGCCATAGACAAAGCCAGAGAACTATTTAGCAGCGGTTCAGTAGCGGCTAAACTCAAAGAATTAATTTCGTAATTCGTAATTCGTAATTCGTAATTCGTAATTCGTAATTCGTAATTCGTAATTATTTATTTTCTCCCCTGCTCCCCCTGCTCCCCTACTCCCTGTTCCCCACAGGTAATAACATACCTTCACAAGCTAGTAAGACATTAGGAAAAGCAGATTTCACTTGGTCTTGAATTTTGTCAAGAAAGACATCATCATCATCTGGGTGATGGTGTGATATCACTAATCTTTTGACATTAGCACTTTGAGCTAAATCTACTGGAGTTTTCCATAGTAATTCAGCGTACTCATGGTTTTTATCAGTTGGTGGAGTATAAGTAGCATTAGTAATCAGTAAATCAGCACCTTGAATAATTTGTAAAATCTGTTTTTGCTCTTCTATATCAAGACTCTTATGTAAATCCGTCGCATAGACAATGCTGTGGTCTCCCCAAGTCACTCGGTAGCCAACTGATCTTTGATTTTTGTTGATGATTGCCGTTGTTATTTTTACCTCGCCTAATTCTACTGTGTTACCAGGAGTCACATTATAAAAATGCAAATCTGACTGCATTACCTGCAAAGGGTAAGGAAAGTGGGGTTGGAGCATCTGATCGCACAAACATTGTTTAATTGATGCACCATTGCTTGCAGCCGTTCCATAAATATGGAAGCAATTACCTGTAATAAAGGCAGGAGCAAAAAAGGGAAATCCCTGAATCCGATTTGATTGGGAGTTAGTAAAAAATAAATGAGCTTCTAAGGGTTTTTGCTGCTGTTGCCACATTTTCCCTAAGATGCGTAAGCCAGTACCTCCATCAAAAATTAAGTGTTGACCCGCTACATATATTTCTACACAAGCAGTATTACTACCATAACGGCAGGTATGACTGTTGGGTGTAGGAATTAGACCTCTTACACCCCAAAATTTAGCCCAAAACTCCCCAGCAAGGTAATTGTGCCTGGAAGTTAATTGTTCATTGGTGCAGTTTTGGAAATTGGACAGCTCAAAATTTGACATTTTCCTTGAAATTAGAGCTTACTAAGCAGATCATCGTAGTTTCGTACTTCTAACATCTGGTTTTTTTCATCCACGATAACAACTGTAGGAGAGTAATGTTTTAACTCTTCTAGTGTAAACTGCCCGTAAGTCATTATAATCAAGCGATCGCCAATAATGCCTAGACGTGCGGCCGCTCCATTTAACTCAATGACTCCTGAGTTAGCTGGAGCAGGGATGGCGTAAGTAATAAAACGCTGACCATTAGCATTATTCACTACTTGTACTTGCTCGTAAGGCAAAATACCAGCTTTATCTAAAAGAACTTGGTCGATACTAATACTACCCACATAGTTAATATTTGCCCCCGTGAGGGTACAGTTATGAATTTTAGCCAAAAGGAGAGTCCGCTGCATTTCGTTTCAGGTTTTTCCGCCACAAACGGAAGTAGTTGAATTCTGTGAAGTAGGTTAGTGATGGGTAATTGGACAAAGGCAAGAGGCAAAAGGCAAGAGGCAAGAGGCAAGAAGTTATTTTTCCACCTATACCCTTACACCCTTACACCCTTTTCTTTCCCAATACCCATTACCATCTTTTATTATTTAGCAGCTTTGATGAACTTTTCTACTAAGGGTGCAACCCTGTCTACATCCTGCCAGCCGAGAATTTCTGTCACTTTCTTTTCTAAATTTTTATAAGTGCGGAAAAATTCAGCAATTTCGTCTAAACGGTGGGGAGGTACATCTTTCAATGATTTTACATGGGCGTAACGTGGATCTTTGTCGGGAACACAAAGAATTTTTTCATCGCGATCGCCACCATCAATCATTTCTAAATAACCTATTGGTCTGGCAGCAATGATACAACCAGGGAAAGTAGGTTCATCCATGATTACCATGCCATCCAGAGGATCGCCATCATCAGCTAAGGTGTTAGGTATGAAACCATAGTCATAAGGGTATTTTACGGAAGAAGAAAGCACCCTGTCCAGAGCAAAAGCGTTTAATTCCTTATCAAACTCGTATTTATTTTTACTCCCGCCTGGAATTTCAATCAGAACATTAATCACACCCGGTTTTGGTTGGGCAGGAATAAGAGATAAATCCACAACTAAACTCCTTTGCTAACATTGAATCTAGGTAGCACGTTATTTTGCTCCCCGTGTAAGATAGATTTTAGGGCAATTTTGCATTTCTTCCCAAAGTCTTTGTGCAGAAAACACAGATCCCCAAGTTCCAGGAGAAGTTGGGGATCTTGTAGTTCACGGTCAGCTTGTCCGCAGAACTTATAATTTAGGGTTGCTTGAGTACAACTAAATTGGGGCTAAAAACAATTATTTCTTACTTCTGGCTAGGTGATAAGTCAGATTTTGCTGGTTACTCTGAACTTCTGGTGAAGAATAGTGGGAAATGATAAATACAGGTAGGGTAAGAGTTACGAGTGCGATCATCGTACCCACAATGTCTGCCAAACGTTGGGAATATGCATCGGGGGAATTGGCAGACTGGCTATTTGAATTCATACAAAATTTCAGTTTTTCTGATCACTGCTAGGTTTGCTCTCGATGAGAGAGTCTCAATTCTATTTTAGCGATTTTTATTCAATGAACTTTGTATTCATCATTAATCTTATCCAGTTTGAAAAGTGGCATACTAAGTTTTTGTTCACAACAATTTTGTTACAAATTGGATGCCAAACACCAAATGTTTGATACTGTAACTAATGTTTTTAGATGATCACTGACACTAAGTCATCAATCATTGACATTGAGATGATTGCTAAAGCATTATTCTTTACCTGTTTGATTGAATTGACATTGCATCAACAAAGTTGATAGACGCGATTTTGTTTGAGTATGACAGTCAAAATGCCTTGTTTATAGCTATTTGCGCTGTCCATGGAAAAATAGACCTAAGAAAATATAGGCTTACGTCACTGAAAGCTTGTGGGTGTCATAAATTGTTGAGCTATATATACACTCTGAATTTTGACCATTCCGCAAAATTAGTAAAAAACTATTTTGGGTAACAAGCATATTTACAGTACAAATACAGTTACCCCTATTAATAGGGAACTATATTGATGCATCGTAAACATCAACCTATAATCTCCGTAAATAGATTTTTTAGCTGTGAGTTGGATCACAACTAGGGCTACAAATCTATATATAGGTAGAGATTTCCTTGAGGATGAGATATAAATTGTTGATAACTATATACAGTAGGAGTCAGCAGTAAAAGCCTTTTGGTGCAAAGGTTTGTCATGAAAATTTGTACCTTATTGATCTGCAATATGCTGTATATGATTTCTGGTTAATAAATGGTTAACAATAGCAAACGGTTAGACAAGATAAAAAATGTATCGCAAACAACAATAAATGTGCTAATCATAATTTGATAATAAAACCGCCTCTAGGAAGAAGCGGTTTGATTAAGTAATCAGAGGGTTATTACTAGTTATCAATTGATAATTGATAATTGACAATTGATAATTGTTTCATTGTCAGGATTACTGATTACTTAAGCTAGGGATACTTACATTTTCTCAACCTTTGCTATATGCACTCATAGGTTCTTTGATAAACCGGATGTAAAGATGTCTAAATGTAGACCTAATCACGCGAGGCATAGCGAAATCAATAGGCATTAATGTTTCTGGTAGTTGCCAATCATTAATTTGTAATAAATCAGGGGATAAATTCGGAAATTCAATATCTGTTAATTCTGGACAAATTCCCAATCTTTGAGAAGCAGCTACTGTGGGAACTTGATGAGGTGAAACTTGCAGAACTTCCAATATTGCCCGATCTAAAGCAAACACATTTGTTGATGCTGCTAAAACACCCAAATCACGAGGTTCACCACCACTTGGTCCATTACCTTCATGACCAATAATACCATCTAAAATGGTTAAATTAGGATTAATTGCTCTAGCAGTTTCTACTAACATTTCTCCAAATCTGTTAGCATCTTTTCCCGCTTCCAGATGCCACCAAGCTTTCATTTTACCGGGAACGCAACCAAAGAGATTTTTTACACCCAAAGTTACAGTTAATTGGGCATGAGATTTTACTTTGGGCAAGTTAATAATTACATCTGCTTCCATTGCTTCTTTTGATAGCAGCAGGTGATTAAAATTGTCGTTCACGGTTTGGTAACGTTTACCGTGAAACTCAACAATGGGAATATTTAATTCTTCTAAAATTGGTAATAAACCATTGGCTATGGCTACACCTTTTGCACTACCAAAAGCGGGACTATCTCCTAAAAATGGTTTACCACCAACTTCTATAACCATTTGGGCAACAGCGCGGACTAATTCCGGGCGGGTGGTACACTCTTTAGTAGGACGAGAACCTGTGAGTAAATTGGGTTTGAGAAGGACACGATTACCTGGTTTAACAAAAGCTGCCATTCCCCCTAAAGGTTCTAGCAGCGTTGTCAAGGATTCTCTTAAAGCCTCTTGTTCGTAGGATTTAGCCCGAATTAAACTAACGGATGGTTTTGGTGTCTGCATAATTAATAATTGCGTTATTATCTCACAATATAGACGATTTTTAGCTAAAATTCAGGTAAGAGGAAAACACAACCATTCAATATCCAGTAATTCCGCAAGGGAGTAAGGACATTCTGAGGGGAAATTGACAGAATTTTGAGTTTTGATTTTCACAAAGCCTAACGCATCTTTGTAAATAGAATCTAATTCAGTTTCTAAATAGTTACGCAAGGTGGTATTGAGTCGGCGGTTTAATTGAGTTCTAAAAGTATAAATTTCTCCTTGCCAGTGAACTGCATTATTTTCTTGTTCTATTGTCCAATATTGCAGTATTAATAAATGATGAATAATTTGTTCTATAAGGCTGACTACTGCATTTCTATCTCTTTTTCCTAAATCTTCTAACTCCTCAATTAAATTATCTAAGTCTAATTCTTGAAATTGGTGATTTTTTAGCAATTTGATGGTTTCTTCTAACCATTGAGAATCATCAATTTCGTAGAGTTGTTTTAAATCATGAATAGTTTTCATAACTCTGACATATTGAGAGTATTCTGATCATAGCAATTACTGTGTCACTAAGATAGAGAAGTAAACGCAGATAAACGCAGATAAACGCAGATGATTGTGAATCATATCCCCGATTTCTTGAAGAAGTCGGGGAGATTGTATTATGTTAAAGGAACAATTGCGCTCATTTGTTCTAAATCTAAAACAGTTGCTAATTCTGCTTCTGTCATTAAGCCTTTTTCTAGAACTATTTGCCGCAGTGATTTTCCGGTTTCTAAAGATTCTTTAGCGACAGCAGCAGCGTTAAGATAACCGATGTGGGGATTTAAGGCGGTAACTAATGCTAAACTACCTTCGGCGTAGGCTAAACATCTTTCTTTGTTAGCGGTAATTCCTTGAATACAATTGTTAGTTAAGGCAGAAATTGTATTCCCTAAAATTTCGATGCTGTGAATTAAATTGTAAGCGATGAGGGGCATCATCACATTTAATTCTAATTGTCCCGCTTGTGCTGCCAGTGCGATCGCATTATCGTATCCCATTACCTGAAAACATACCATTGATGTCATCTCTGCCATCACCGGGTTATATTTCCCTGGCATAATTGAAGAACCAGGTTGGACTGGAGGGAGTTGAATTTCCTTAAACCCGGTTTTGGGGCCTGAGTCCATTAAACGCAGGTCATGGGAGATTTTAACCATGTCCTGGGCTAAATTTCGCACTGCCCCGGATACATTCACAAATGCACCCATACTTTGCATAGCAGCCATTAAATGGGGTGCTGGTTCTAAAGGCATTTCTAACAACTGGGAAAGCACTTCTACCACCCGTTGACGATATTGGGGGTGGGTGTTCATTCCTGTACCGGCTGCACTCCCACCTAAACCAAGTACCATTAAATCCCCAGAAGCAATGTATAATCGGTTTTGATGTTCGGTGAGAATTTGCGCCCAAGCCCGAAAGTTTTCGCCTAAGCGCACAGGTACGGCATCCTGTAAGTGGGTTCTTCCAGATTTGACGATATCTTGAAATTCTACTGCTTTGGCTTCTAAGGTGGAAATTGCTGTTTCTAAAGCGGGATGAAGGGTTTGGGAAAGTGCTAATAACCCACCAAGACGGATAGCAGTAGGGATGACATCATTGGTAGACTGTCCGTAGTTGACATGATCGTTGGGACTAACGCGCTTATAGTTGCCTTTTTCATCTCCGAGAATTTCTAAAGCCCGGTTTGCGAGAACTTCGTTAATGTTCATGTGGTGGGATGTTCCTGCACCGGCTTGGTAGACATCAACGACAAACTGATCACGTAGTTTTCCTGCTAAAATTTCATCAGTGGCTTGAATGATGGCTTGGCTGATGTCTGCGGGAATACAACCAAGTTCTCCGTTAACAATAGCAGTTGCTTTTTTAATATATAAGCCAGCATTTACGTAAGTAGCTAGGGGCTTAATACCACTGATAGGGAAGTTTTCGATCGCCCTTTGGGTTTGGATACCATAGTAAACATGATTGGGGATGGTGCGATCGCCCATCGAGTCTCGTTCAATGCGAAAATCTGTATTGTCAGTCATAGTCTGTGTGGATAATCTCAAAATACAGATCATCCCATGCTAGGATGCTAAACGTCTAATTTGGCAATGTTTTATTTTGGATTTATTGAGAATAGGTAATGATTTTTAGTTTAACGCAGATAAACGCGGATATACGCAGATGTTGTGATATATCTTTTTTTATTATTTGCAAATTGAATGTTTTTTATATTTTTATTTAAACACAAATTTAGGGTGTTAGAATTGCTCAACTTCTATAATATAATCGAATATAGCCATTCCCATTCAAGCGAGGTACAAGCAGTAATAATTGAACGCGGATGGACGCAGATAAACGCAGATAACTTTGTACTTCATTAGACTGGAAAACGCTATATTAAGCTACATTAATTAGTTGTTCTAAAGATTTGGCTGTAGGTAAGGGTTTACCATCTTCTTGATATTCGGCAATTAGCATTTCTATAACTTCCTGAGCATTTTTAACAGCTTCCTCATAAGTATCACCATGAGTATGATATTTTTGAGTAGGAAATTCTGGTAAATGAACTAAATAACATTTATCTTCACTACTCAATTGAATAATAATAGTCTATGGTAAATTCATTCTTATGACTCCTGTTCTTGAATTAATTTTAATTTAGCTAATTTTTCGTTACCTTCTTTTTCTATATATAGTTTAGCATCATCTCCATCTTTACCAGATATGGTAATCGGATCACTAGGTAATAAAGGATGATACCACCGGGTATGACTTCCTTTTGCTGAACGGTAAATAAAACCAGCTTTTTGGAGTAAACTTTTTAATTCTCTGATTTTTTTAGGCATTTTTCATGGTTTTTCTGAGGGTTAAATCTATGTTGATTTTAACATTAATGAGCTAATTATTATAAATAAATCTTTTCTCTGTCTAAATATTCTGCTTTGACATCCAGTTTAAATGTAGGAAAATGATACTTACGTTTTTTGATGGGAATGATGACAATTTCCACTTCATCACCATTTTGTAAGGTATCCGGTAAACTGTCTTCGAGAATAATTGTTTGAGGATATATCCTTTCATAATTTTCATGCTGTTAATCTCACAAAATCAGTGCGTCTAGCAGCAAATATCAAACAGGCTTGAATATCTTCTATTTCTAAATCGGGAAAGTCTTCTAAAATTTCATTGACACTGACATTTTCTGCTAACATTTCTAAAATGTCGCTAACTCTAATTCTCATTCCGCGAATGCAAGGACGACCTCCACATTGACCGGGTATTTGTGTGATTCTAGTTAATAGTTCATTCATTGATTTAATTAATTAATTAATTAATTAAAGGTGATAATAAAAGATATTTTAGCATATTTTTAGAATGAATTATCAATAAATCCGATAACCCGCCTGGGAATGAATTCCCAGTCTCATAGCAAAAGTCATCTAAAGATGACTAAAAATACAAATACCCATCAATCTATAGTTTACTTTAGTAAACTTTGGTTATTAGCCATGAAATTCATTTCATGGCGGGTGTGGAAGCTAACAGATAACTTTAGCAACTCTTGATTCTCGGTTAGCAGCAGCAGCTAGTCGTTGTGGTGTTAGTTTGGTTATTTTTGATTAGTTTAACCCATTGGTAGAGAATAGAAGGTAAATTCAGGGATGGGAATATAACTTACAGCTTATTTATTATTTCCTGTGCGTTTTGATATCCTTGTTTATCACCTTGTTGTTGAAATAGTTGTTTTGCAGTTTCTAAATCTTTAATTGCTTGTTGTTTATTACTTTGCAAACCATAAGCTAATCCTCGACCCAAATAAGCTTTTGGATTTTGAGGATTAATGGCAATAGCTTGTTTATAATTTTGAAGTGCCTGGTCAAGTTTTCTTTGTTGAATATATGTATATCCCAAATTGTTATAAGCGTCTACAAATTTAGGATTTATTTTAATAACTTGGGTAAAATCAGCAATAGCTAATTCTAGCTTTCCTTTTTGAGCATAAATATTCCCGCGATTATGATAAGCTTGTGCATATTGAGGATTAATAGCAATAGCTTGGGTGAAATCTTGAATAGCGGAATCTACCTTTCTTTGATTACCATAAATAAATCCTCGATTATAGTAAGCCTCTGCATATTGAGGATTTATTTTAATAACTTGAGTAAAATCAGCTATAGCTAAGTCTACTTTTTCTTGCTCACTATAAGCAATTCCTCGGTCATAGTAAGCTTGTGTATATTGAGGATTAATAATAATGGCTTGGGTGAAATCTTGAATAGCGGAATCTATTTTTCCTTGATTACCATAAATAGTCCCGCGATAATAGTAAGCCTTTGCATATTGAGGATTAATAGCAATAGCTTGGGTGAAATCTTGAATAGCAGAATCTATCTTTCCTTGCTCATAATAAATAACTCCACGATTATAGTAAGCTCTTGTGAATTGAAAATTAATTTTAATAACTTGAGTAAAATCAGCAATAGCCTGATCATATTTTTCCAAGTTACTCAATATTTCTCCACGAGTTGCATAAAGCAAAAAATCTTCTTTATGATTTTCTTTAGATTGTAAAAATCCTTGATTAATTGCTTCTAAAGCATTTTGATATTGTTTTAAATTCCGAAAAATTACACTCTTGAATAAATATGAACGATAAAAACTTGGTTTTTCTATAATTGCTGTATTGATAGCAGCTAAGGCTGAATGATATTTTCCTTTTCCTGCCCAAATCCAAGAAACATTGTAATAAGATTGCCAAGAGTTTGGATCTTTGATAACTGCATTTTCCATTGCTTTAATTGCATTATCTGTATCACCAGTTCGCCATAATTGAATACCATAATTAAGCCACTGTATTCCAGTAGCATTTACAGAATTAGGTTCAGAAGTAATTTGAAAAAATGCTAAAATAACAGAAGCTGCATCTGCTGATTTAGGTTCATTTTTAGCAACATTTAATTGAGGTTGAGGTAACTTCCATACATTATCTTTTTGATAAAATAAAAAAGTCTGAATAGATAAACCTAAACTAAATCCTAAAACATCCGTTTCTGAATAATTATGAATACCAATTAATCGCCCTTCTGTATCCCAAATACCACCTCCACTCATTCCGGGATATCCTTCATTACTATATGCTAATTCATACCCTCTTGGTTTTGCCCAATAATCTCTTTTCTCCGCACTTTGTATTTTACCCACACTAAACAAAGAAGGATGATTTAATTCTTCCCCCTTCCAACCATAAAGAAAAACATATTGTTCCTTTAACTCATAATCCCCCAAAGTAGCAACTTGATAAACCTGAGAACTACGAAACTGTAAAACAGCCATATCAAGTCCCTTCCTAGTGCGAATAGTCTCATTATCCACCTTATAAACTTGTTTATTAGGTGCAACAACTTGATACTCCTGTTTATTTTCCACCACATGAGCAGCAGTTAACACATAATAAACATCTTTATCCTTAGCAATAATTACCCCGCTACCAATACCACTTTTACCTTGAATTTTCACCGAAGACTGTTTAGCAATATCTAAAACCTTAGCCGGAATACCGCCAACTTTCCTAATTACCCTCTCAGGAAACAAAGTTAAATCAGGTGCAGCTTCATCAACTAAATTAACCGCAATACCCCAACTATAATTACCCCATTCTTTTAAAGTTTTCTCATCAGGTTGTTCACCTTGTAAATAGCGAAAATCAGTTTGTAAAACCGGATTAGCAAGCTTACTATTTATCCCCACCAAATAACCTTTTTCATTAATAATTGCTCCCCCACTCATTCCCTGTTGAATATCATTGTCATAAGCTATTTGCTGTCCTTTAATTAACGGCTGATTTAAAAATAATTTCGCTGTACCTTTGGTAGTTTGCAAATTACCCTTCACATATCCCCCAGCAAAAACCTTTTCCCCTGGTTTAATATCCTCTTCCCCTAAACCAGCAACTAAATAAGTAGTTTCACTGCTAAAAGTCAACTTAGCTAAATCATATAAATCATCTTTCTTATTATCTTGTCTATCTAATTTAGAAAATTCCACATCATGAGTTTTATTATCAGGAGTGACAACTTTTACAGATTTAGCATTTTCTATGACATGAGCATTAGTGAGAACTGTATAAAACCCGTTTTGTTTTTTGATAATCGTACCTGATGCGGTTTCTTTATCATCTACTATGACTTTGAAGGTAATTTCTTTTAAGATATTCTTTAATTCTGATTCTGAAAATGTCCCCGGTTTGCGTGCGAATAGGGAAGAACTGCAACCAGTGATAATAATCGGAGAAGCGGGAAATAGGAGGAGTAAGAATAATAATAGATGGGATAATTTATAGAGGTTTTTAGGTAATTTCATAGATGGTAATCCTGGTATTTATATGTAGGTTGGGTTGACGCAAGGAAACCCAACATTTCCAACATTAAGAAGGTTTTTGTTGGGTTGCGCTATCGCTTAACCCAACCTACAATTTTTATTGATTAGATTGATTTTGTTGCAACCAATTTTCCAAATCTGACAGAACAGAAAAATCTAACAAATCTTCAGCTAATGTTTCTATTTCTTCTCTAGTTAACTGTTCAATTTTTGGTAATAAATCTTGAGTAACTGCACCAAAACGACGGTTTAATTGTCGCATAACAAAGTTTATCGCTGCATTCTCTTGAGATTTTATTATCTCTTGGTAATTTCCAGATTTATTTTCTTTTTTATCTACCCATTTTTCTAAATCTTCCAAAGTTGAAAAATCTAAAAATCCTTCTCTCAATTCTTGTACATTATCTGTTGATAATTCCTGAAGTCGAATTGATAACAGTCGAGGAATTGTACCTAAGCGTTTATTTAACTGTCGTATTAGTAAGAATTTCACTCCTATCTCTATTCCTATTTCCATTCCTAATTTAACACCTAGATTAATTCCTAGTTCTGTTTCTTGTTTAATTCCTATTCTCTCTGCTAATCTCATTCCTAAACGAGTTCCCTGTTTTAAACCTTTATCTTTCCATTCTGCTATTGTTCTAGCTTCTTCACTCATTGCTGCTAACATAGGTTTTATTTCTCCTTATTTATTAAACACCTTGAAAATATCAACGGTACAAGTTAAATTAGCACCTGTTTGTTGTGGTACTGTACAGGAAGAATTTTGATATGCTTTAGAAGCATCACCATTTAAAACAGCAGTAAAGTCTTTCAATTCTTTATCAGGATCATCTGATTCTAATAATGTTAAAATCAAAGTATGACACTCTTTTCCTGTAGTCGTACATAAAGATTTAAATCTTTTATTAGGATCGTTTTCATCTTCAGAATAACCCCAAGTTAAAGTTTTCAAAGTTCCATTATCATAAGCATCTTGTAATTTTGGTGTGACTTCTTGACATCTCCGTTGTGGAGGAAACCCTGCTTTTACAAAGTCGGTGCGTTTCCACACTATTAAATCTCGTGTTTGGTTTTGATATTTAACTTTGGTTGTGTGTTCTCCATTTTTGTCTGTTTCACAGGAGAAAGCTACTTTGTTAGGTTCTTCGCATCCTGTTAAGATCAGGTTTAAACTAAACATAATCATGAATAACAACCACTGATAACTTTTCATAATTGCACTTGTGGGTATATTAGATTATTTGTTGTAGTATATTATGCCTCACATAGAGAGTTGATGTATATAAAATTTACGTAAATATTTGTTTAATTACGTCTTTCTCATTCCCATACTCTGTGTGGGAATGAATAAAGGAAGTCTCTGACTTCCGTTTTTGTAGAGTCCGAGATTTTGACTTCTGTTTGTGTCGAGTCAGAGACTCTATCAAAGCATTCCCAGTCTGGAGACTGGGAACGAGATAATGAGATATGGTTACTTAATATCTGTCACCCAAGCTTTAATTACATAGTCTCCTAAAGCTGCATTTTCTGATTTAATTTTCAACTCATATTCACCTTTGTCTACCATAATAGAAGCTGTGAAATTATTGTCTTTATTTGCGACATCTTTCACAGTCATAAAATTCGGATCATCTAATTTACGAACGGTGAAAATAGGACTAAACTCTTGACTCACTATTTGCACTGTTAAATATTGTTTTTTATCACTTTTGAATTTGTAACCATCAAAATTTTTACCGCCACCAAATTCTTTATCATCTGATGTTGTTAATTGTCCTGCTTTTTCTTTTCCATCTGCTATTAATTGATTTTCTGGGTTTCTCACTATTAAAGTGATCCCAATAACTACAACAACAGCTAAAACAAAACCTGCAATTAATTTAATAGGAAGTTTTATTTTTGGTAGTGGAGGTGGTGGAACTGGTTTTTTATTTAATGTTCTTAATGCTGCTAATGCTTCCGTTGCATTTTGAAAGCGTTGTTTATAACTTTCACAAATCATTTGATTTAATACAGCAGCAAATTCTGGACTGACATTTGCTTTTGGTTGCCAATTTTCAGCTAATGTAGGTGTATAAGTGGGGTCTTCTCCCGTGACTGCAAAAACCCCAATCATTCCTATAGAATAAATATCACTAGCAAATGATACTGTACCCAATAATATTTCCGGTGCAATATATCCTTTTGTACCGCCAAGAATTGAACCTATTTTTGTTCCGGGAACAGTTACTTCTTTCGCTAAACCAAAATCAATGACAACTAATTTATTATCGGTACTTTTACGAATAATATTCTCTGGTTTAATATCTCTATGAATTACAGAATAACCAGGATTAGTTTGAATATATTCAAAAACTTCTAAAATCTCAATTAATAAAGATATGGTTTTTTGTTCTGATAATGTTTGACCTTGTTTAACTTCAGTTTTTAAAGAATCTCCTTCAATATATTCCTGCACATAAAAATATTCATCCTGTTCATCAAAATATTCGTAAATTGTCGGTATCTGTTTATATTCTTCTCCCAGTTTTGCTAACACTTGAGTTTCTATTCGGAAAAGTCTCAGATATTCCTGCCAGTATTGATTTAATATTTGTTGCTGTTCTGGAATTGGGAGATTTTCAATATTTAATTTAGCTGCTGTTGGTTTTTTGAGTTGTTTTAAAATCCGAGTAGGTTGATTTGGATGATTAGAGTCTTTGACTTTATAGGTAATTCCAAATCCTGTATTACTAGATAAAATATTGGTAATTTTGTAACGTTCTCTCAAAACAGTACCAATTTGTAAAATTTTGTTCATAAAATGCCTAAATTTACAAAATATCCCAAATAAATTATACAATATTAAACTGTCTGATTTTGCTCTTATAGCCGTAGACAAAGCGTTGAGGACATTAACCAAAACTAAAACTTATACACTCAAAGGCTTTTAAAACTGTTACCTGTCACCTGTCACCTGTCACCTGTCACCTGCTCTTACCTCTAAATACAAGTAAACTTAATTTAGAGTACACTGGGAGTTAGATACTAAGAGGTAAAAATATTATGGTAGCCACACCAACCCGTCAATTAAGTTTAGAAGAATTTTTACAACTACCAGAAACTAAACCTGCAAGTGAATATATCAATGGAGAAATAATTCAAAAACCCATGCCACAAGGTAAACATAGCAGATTACAAGGGAAAACAGTTAACACCATTAACAATGTAGTTGAAGATGCTAAAATCGCTTTAGCTTTTCCAGAGTTAAGGTGTACATTTGGGGGACGTTCCATAGTTCCTGATATCGCTGTATTTGCATGGGATAGAATTCCTGTAGATGAAAAAGGTAATATTGAAAATGCTTTTAATACCTATCCAGACTGGACAATTGAAATTCTTTCTCCTGAGCAAAGTATAACTAAGCCTACCAAAAATATTTTGCATTGTTTAAATCATGGTACTAGCTTGGGTTGGTTAATTATTCCAGAAGAATTGAATATCATAATTTATCCACAGAACCAGCAACCAATATTTTTAGAAAATTCAGCAGATATATTACCAGTTCCAGATTTAGTTGGTGATTTACATTTGACTTTGGGACAATTATTTGATTGGCTGAAATTGTAGACAATCATCAACTGCATATCTCATCACAACTATATGAATCTACCCAACACGATTACTTTTTCCAGACTTTTGGGAATACCTTTTCTACTTTACGGTTTATATATTCCTACGTCCCAAGCTCAATGGATATGTTTAACTATATTTTTAATTGCGGCTTTAACAGACTGGTTAGATGGATATTTAGCTAGGAAACTTAACCAAATTACTGATTTAGGGAAATTTCTTGATCCCCTCGTAGATAAATTATTGGTACTTGCACCGTTATTAGTTTTGGTGGAATTGGGGAAAATACCAGCTTGGGGAGTTTTTATCATCCTAGCACGGGAATTAGCGATCGCAGGTTGGCGTGTTAATCAAACCACTATCACTGGTGCAAATATTTGGGGTAAGTTAAAAACAGTCAGTCAAATCATTGCCATAGCCCTACTCATAGCACCTTTATCACCAGCTTGGCAAATCTCTTCATTAATTGCTTTTTGGATTTCCGTAATTTTAACCATAGCTTCTGGAATTATCTATATACTACCGCCAAAAAACGGTACAATTACTGAATAAGCCAAATTAAGCAAGTTAGGTCGCATATAGTATACATCTCGTAATAAATTTTCTTGTTCTCCTAGCTTAGAACAGTATTTATGGTGACAAAAAATACTGGGTTTTTCTTAAAAACCCTAACTGTTAGATTGTTAACTGCTATTTTCATCATCTCCAGCTTACCAACACAGGGTAAAGCACAATTAACCCCTGGATATTTAGTTAGCGTTAAATTTCCATTAGCAACTAACCGGGGAGCGCCAGAACGAACTGCACCAGGAGGAAGAAGAGGCGGTTGTGATTTGGATAACCTCATAGAAGAAGCAACACCATCAGACTCTAATTCCAGCAAAATCAAGCTAACGGCTGTAGTACCAATCAATAACATGATTACAACCGTAGTTCCTAACCCTTCGGTTTACGTACATATTCCCGTCATTATAGATACAGAAGTTAAATTTCATGTAGTTGAAAAAGACACAAAAAAAGAAGTTTATACAACCGATTTTTCACTACCTCATATTCAGGGAATAGTGAAAGTCCAACTTCCAAAAACAGTGAAATTACAACCAAATAAAATTTACACTTGGGAATTTAAAGTCATTTGTGATCCTGATGATTCATCTGACGATAAATTATTAAAAGGATGGATAGAACGTACATCTTTAACTTCAGAAAAAATGGATAAAATAGAGCAACTTAAACAAAAACCACTAGAACAAGCTAAATTGTATGCAGAATTTGGTGTTTGGAATGAAACCGTAGAAATTCTTGAATCTTTGCGTGAAAATCCTCAAGCAGAAATAGAATGGGATGAACTTTTAGAATCTGTGGAACTGCAACAATTAGCTAATGCTCCTGTGAATAACTGTTGTCAAGTTGCTAATTCTCCCACTACACCTACCAACACAAATAACACCGAAAAAACTAAACCAACTTCTTCACTCAAAAATGACTTGGAGGGTAGTTTGTAGTTGTCAATTCCCACAAACAACTTTATCTTTAAACAAGCTTGAGCTTAATGCTCACTGAAAAATAATTACTCCTCCTAGCTCTTCCATCATTTGTTCTAGTAATTCTTCCATCATTTCTTCTTGTCTAGAACGTAAACTGGGAGGTCCTGCGAGAAACTCTTTAATGGTAATTTTTTGTTCTCTAAAATCTTTGATAAAGTCTCGAATATCAGCAATGACATTAATCTGAGTTTCCAAAGCTTTCAGCATGATACCAGTAGAATCAATACCTTTTTTAGCTGCTTTGCGAGCATCTGAAACCATTGCGCCTTCGGGAGTATTTTTAGCAAGACGTAGTTCTTGTTTCAGCTTCTCATATTGAGTTTTGAGGATTTCATTTTGTTGTTCTAGATTATTACATCTGCGAGTTAAATCATCTTCGCTATTGTTATCAATAGTTTCCCCTAACTGATGCTGTCGTTCAATTTCTAACAGTCTTGCTAAATCTCCCTCCTGATAGGCTTTGTTGATTTCTTTCATAATTTCTGTATGGGACTTATGAGTTTCACTGTCTTGTACTTTATCAGGATGAAAGATTTCAGCTAACTTCAAAAATGTCTGGCGGACTTTTCTTGATTCTTCCGTTCTACCAGCAGCAGTAGATTGTATTTCTTCTTGTGAGTCCCAATATTGACGACGGTTATTATGAGGTTCATCTTCCTCTGTATCTGGGTTCTCAAATAGTTCGTCTAGTTCTGCATCTTCTTCCTCTTCTTCGTGATTAGATTTTGGACTAATTATTCCTGACATTTGCAGGTTGAAGTAAAGTGATTCTATATTTTTTTGGGTTTGCTTACCAAATTTCCTAGTAGCAAAAATCTCCTTAAACAAAGCGTGGATTTCTTGATCTAAGTCTGCCATCCTTTTAAAGCTGGGACTGGCTTTTTGAAATATTTCTGTGGCTAAAGAACGCATTTGTTCTACAAAGTTGTTTAACTCAGTTCGCTTTTTCTTAATTTGTTTTAGAAGTGACTGATGTTCTTTTTCTAAAGCTGATAAATGTATATGCAGATCCGAAAGTGCCAGTATTGTGCTGGGGGATGTTGGTGATGCAGACTTGGGTTTTCTAGGCATGAAAAAAACAGGTAAGTTTACGGTTTAGGAAATAACTTAATTAGATGTGAGCAATTACTATTATTTTGGGAGTTGGAATTAATATTTTATTTTACTACTTTTCTTATCCGTGATGATGTTAAATAAATTTAATCTATCTCCAGGTGTATAACTCCTGAATTAAACGATGTTGCTGGTGGAGAATGGGTAATGAATGGGTAATGAATGGGTAATGTTTTGTTTATTACCCAATACCTAATCCCCAATTACCAGCTATAGCCGTGGACAGGATGGTTAGGACATCAACTGATAATAAAACTCCCTATACAAGAGGGTTTTACTCCTGACTCCTGCTATAATTAGATAGAATTCATCAACTGTGCTGCTGTCACCCAAGCACCGTGGAAACCATAGGGTACTCGTTGGGGAATAATTACTCTTGCAACAGGTTCACTGCTGACATCTTGAGCATTTATAACTACTAATTCAGAAGTTTCTGAATTTTCATCATGCACAAAAGTGACAAGCCAACCATCATCTTCTGCTGTTGCATTTAAACGAGGTGCAAACACGGCTTCACCACCGTAACGTCCTTGTCCAAATTCATGGGTTTGAGATTTGCCACTAGCAAAATTATATTTAATTACGCCGTCAAATAAAGGTACGGGACTATTAGCCATTTTCCCAGCATAGCCGTATTGGGTATTTCTTCCCACCAGGTTTTCGTTAACGCGGGGAAATTCTGCTGGTACGTCGTCTAGCATTTCTTCTGTGACTGCACCTGTGCTGAGATTAAACCGCCAACGATGTAAGAAAGGTAGGTTTGCTGTGGGATCAGTTGATGAACCATTTTCCAATACAGTTGTGGAACTCATACGACAAGCAATAAGTATTACTTCGTCTCCGGCTTCGTAGGCGTTAAGGGTGTGGAAGATGTAGCATGAAGGAGTTTCAAACCAGCGGATATTGCTGTTGTCTCCGTGACGTGGGACAATGCCAAAACGACTGGGAAGATGACTCTCAAACATCATCATTGCTTCCCCCCGTTGCATCCGTTCTACACTGAATGTTAGGGGTAAATCCATAAAAATCGTGTAATTTTCAGTAATAGCAAAATCGTGCATCATTACTCCCATTGGTATTTCAATGGGTACTGTCCGCAATAATTCCCCTTGGGCTGAAACTACACTATATTGCAAGTATGGAGGTGCAAAGGAGTAGCCAAAAAACATCATTTCCCCGGTAACAGGGTCTACTTTAGGATGGGCAGTAAAAGGGGAAATCAGTTTGTTATTGTAAGTATATTCACCAATAGTTTCTAACTCAGGAAGTCGAATATTGTGAGGCGTACCCCCTTCCCACACGGCTAAAAATTGTCCTGCGTGCCAAACTAGGGCAGTATTGGCGGTATTTTTACCAGGTCCGTAGGGGTTGTCTATTTGGGGTGGTTCTAAAAGTCCCGTCCAAACCGCTTTACCTTCTTGATATTCAATGTTCCAACCTCTGGTACGGACGTAACGGTTGCGATAGGTAGCTTGACCGTTGCTAATTTCTACACCATGTAACATTCCATCACCATCAAACCAGTGATACTGACCAATGGGTGAATGTTGGGGGTTGGGTCCATTGCGGACAAACATCCCGGAAAGGTCTGGGGGTAGTTCTCCAATGACTTTCAGGGTGTCTTGAGTAATTTCTTGGCGGACTGGTGCGAAATTACCATCTAAATAGGGATTTACTACGGTTGCTACCATTGTTATTGTTGAGTTTTATGAAGTTACTTGATCTAATATAGCCATACTCCAAAATCTAAAATCCAAAATCTAACATCCAAAATCCAAAATTTTTATGAGTCTCACTCTTTACCTACTCCGTCATGGAGAAACAGAATGCAGTCGAAATCATGCCTTTTGTGGTTCGATAGATTCAGAATTAACTCCTGAAGGTGTAGAAATGGCCAAGGCTTTTGCTGCTGCATACAGTTCTACCCCTTGGAGGGCGATTTTTTCTAGTCCTATGCGAAGAACTATAGAAACAGCAAAACCTTTGTATACAACTATAGGAATGCAACCACAATTGCGGGATGGTTTAAGAGAAATTAACTATGGTGCGTGGGAAGGAAAAACCCCAGAAGTGATTAGCCAGGAATATCATGATGATTATCTTCGCTGGTCTGCTGACCCTGCTTGGTATGCACCCAATGGAGGAGAATTAGCAGTCACAATTGCTTCTCGTGCTATGCAGGTAATTGAAGAAATTAAGCATCTTTATAGCAGCGGTAATGTTTTAGTTGTCACCCATAAAGCAACCATCAGAATTATTCTTTGTAGTTTGCTAGGAATTGATGTAGGACGTTTTCGTTATCGTTGGGGATGTCCTGTTGGTTCTGTGAGTATTGTAGAATTTACTGAACATGGGCCAATGTTGCAAACTTTAGCAGACCGGACTCATTTGGATGCAAGATTACGAAACTTAGGAGGAACATAAGAAGGCAGTAGAGATGGGGAGGTGGGGAGATGAGGAGATGGGGAGATGGGGAAGAAAATTTTAGATTTTAGATTGGAGATGACAAGAACAATCCAAAATCCAAAATCCAAAATCCAAAATTGAATCACCTATTAGGAGTTTTATTATGTTTCCTGTTATTGAAACTATTCCTTTACGTCAAATGGCTTCGGGTGATATCTTATCCCTTCAAGTTTACAAATTTATAGGTTCTCAGCCAGGAAAGAAGGTTTATATTCAATCTAATTTGCATGGAGCAGAAATTTCTGGCAATGCAGTTATCTATCAATTAATCGAGTTTTTATCAACGATCAAAGACAGTGATTTAGCTGGAGAAATTTGGTTAGTTCCTGTTTGTAATCCTATGGGAACAAATCAACGCGCTCAACATTTCTCTCCTGGGAGATTTTGTGCTTATGACGGTAAAGACTGGAATCGCATTTTTTGGGATTATGAGAAAGAAGCTAATGATGTGGTAGATTTTGCTAAATCTCAACTTGATCTGGATATAGAGGTCATCAGAAAAAATTATTTAACGGCAATTAGCAGGAAATTTTCCCAAAATTTAGCAAAAATCAATTCTCCTGCCAGTGTACCCTATAGTGATATCTTTCGCTATCAACTACAATCCCTGTCTTTAGATGCAGACTACTTGATTGATTTACATAGTTCTAATAATCAAGGGTTAGACTACGTTTATTATTTCCAAAATCGGGAAGATAGCGCCAAATACTTTCTGCTTGATTATGGCGTTTTATTAGATAAATATGATGGAGATGCATTTGATGAAGCTTTTATCAAACCTTGGTTAGCACTAGAAGCTGCTTTGCAAACACTGGGAAAAAATATCAGATTTGATATCGAAGCTTGGACATTGGAACTAGGAACAGGAATGCAAATGAAACCTGATTCAGTTGCTAAAGGTGTGCAGGGTATAAAAAATTATTTAGCTCAAAAAAAGGTTTTACAACTTCCTGACTTAATTCTCTCGCAAACACAATCTCATCAAATGTATTTTGCTGCCAGTAGCAAGAGAAAAAGGTATTATGCTATTGCAGGGGGTATGATTCAATCTAGAGTTGAATTGGGTAGTGTTGTCAAAGCGGGAGATAGGCTGTATCAAATTATCAGTTTTAATAAAGAAGGTAAATTACCTGCTGTAATTGATATTAATGCAGAAGCAGATGGCTTAGTTTATGATGTATCAACTAATCAGGCTGTCAATCAAGGTGAGTTTGTCCTGGGCGTGCTTCAACAATAAAATAAAAATCTAAGACTTATATTTGATATTTGATAGATTGCATGGTGCAACCTTACAAAACTCAGTACACCTAAATTCTCTAAAACCCTATTCCCTATTCCCTATTCCCTATTCCCTGCCCCCACAAATAATTTTAGTAATCAAACCGGATTCCTATATATTCTGTAATAGATTAAACTAAACATAAGGACATTCTGGCACATACCAGGGTGATTTTATGTCTAGTTTTGATTTGAGAAAAAACCAATTTATCCCGGCTGTAAAATATGAAGGTGGAGTCAAAGGTGAGTAATAGTGATAATTATAGCTTCTCGTTTTCAGAAGCAGTTACAATTCCCCAAGCTCCTCCTGAGTTTAAATCTGGTTTTATCGGCATTATTGGTCGTCCTAATGTCGGTAAATCTACTTTGATGAATCACGTAGTAGGTCAAAAAATTGCTATTACATCACCAGTAGCGCAAACTACCAGAAATCGGTTAAGAGGTATTTTAACCACAGAAAAAGCGCAGTTAATTTTTGTCGATACTCCAGGAATTCATAAACCACATCATCAATTAGGAGAAGTGCTGGTACAAAATGCCAAAATCGCCATTGAGTCGGTAGATGTGGTACTTTTTGTAGTTGATGGAACGGCTGCTTGTGGTGGTGGCGATCGCTTTATTGCTGATTTACTTAGCCGTAGTCACACACCAGTAATTTTGGGAATTAATAAAATTGACGAACAACCATCAGATGCAGAAAAAATAGATGCTAGTTATCTTCAGTTAGCTAAAGAACATGAATGGCAAGCTGTGAAATTTTCTGCTAAGACAGGTTTAGGATTAGTAGAAACCCAAGAATTATTAATTGAACATTTAGAACCTGGTCCTTTTTACTATCCACCAGATTTGGTGACAGACCAGCCAGAACGATTTATCATGGGGGAATTAATTCGGGAACAGATTTTATTATTAACTCGTGAAGAAGTTCCTCATTCAGTAGCGATCGCCATTGATTTAGTAGAAGAAACCCCAAGCATTACCCGTGTACTTGCAACTATCCACGTGGAAAGAGATTCCCAAAAAGGAATTTTAATTGGTAAAGGTGGCACAATGCTAAAAGCAATTGGTAGTGCTGCTCGTGAACAAATCCAAAAACTAATTGCGGGTAAAGTTTACCTAGAATTATTTGTAAAAGTACAACCAAAATGGCGACACTCACGAGTAAGATTAGCAGAATTAGGTTATCGCGTGGAAGAATAGGCAATTAAGAAGCATGGAATCAGGCTATTACCCACATCCCAGCCCCTGTTCTTCTCCATTCCCCGATATGTACAATTAACCACACCATTTCCTGATAAAATTACTGTGTTGTTCTTCTGGAAAGTCAGCACCAAAGATAGGAAACTATGATGAAATCTTGGATGGTAATCGGGGGTGTGGCTTTCTTAGTAGCCTTTGTGAGTAACCGGATTACACCTAGCGATCGCCAGTGGTTTAGGCATTTACAAAGACCTAGATGGCTGACTTTTGAAGGCGCAATTCCGCTCATCTGGACAGTAATCTTTATTTGTGGCGCTTGGTCAGCTTATATTATCTGGGAAGACAAACCCAATAATAGTATAACTTGGTTAATGATGGGTTTATACCTACTGCTAGAAATATTTACCATTGCTTATACACCTGTCATGTTTAGGTTACGTAGTCTCAAAGTTGGTACAATACTTGGTGGTACAGGTTTCATCATCTGTTTTTTAGTCGCCTTCGCAGTTTTACCCGTTTCTATTTGGGCTGCATTATTACTAGTTCCTTATTTATTGTGGAGTCCCATTGGCACATATACCACTTGGGAAATGATTCGTCTTAACCCACAAGATGCTTAACTGAATAATTCGTAATAGTGCCTCCGGCACGCTGCGCGAACGTAATTCGTAATAGTGCCTCCGGCACGCTGCGCGAACGTAATTCGTAATTCGTAATTATTTATTTTCTCCTCTACCACCCTGCTTCCCCTGCTCCCCTATTCCCTATTCCCTTTTTAAACAAGAAACATATCTTGTCAACATTCAAATCAGCGTTCAATTTGAAAGTCCAGGAATACTCTTAATTTGTGAGATTGAGTTATCACAAGCTTCAGTAAAAGCTAAATAAGAAAAGATATATAACCATTATATCATATTTGTGAAGCTAAAAAATATGTAATAAGAAATAGTTTTTGTTCATAGCCATGTTCACTGCGATAGGATTCCTAATTAAGTTTGGCAAAGCCAGGGAGACTGTTTTTTAATTTTTTTGTTCCTGATGAACTATTACTTGCATCGATAAATAATTTTAAGGATTAAAACGTATTCATACACGAGGTTTTGAGCAGCTAATTTTACTGATTAATTAAGTTGTACTTATCAGATGATTCCTTGTTACTAACTAAATAATATTGAGGTTAGCTTATGTAACGTATATGACATTTTTATAGAGATTATCCGTTCTACAATTGACTGAGAGAATAGGCAAACATTTCTCAAACATTGATACTGCTTCAGTTCAGCTATATTTTAATTTCTACAGTGACCTTCTGTAGCACTGGATACTTTTATCACCCTATTTTTTGTGATTGATATAGGGGATCGCAATATTCGATATCAGTAATTAATAAGTTAAGGTAATACCATTTTTATTATTTCTTTGTTATTTTGTATTTAACGGGACAGTTATTCAACACACTGTGAGTTTAAATAACAATTAGTTGAAAGATGTCTCTGCTGATTCCATGTAAGATATCTAAGTCAAAATTGTCTTAAACACAATTACCAAGACAACGCAGAGTTATGCAACAAATTGCATGGACATAGCCCATATTGAAAAAATTTCATCAATCTAAAGACAACAGGGTTTATAACTATGGTCACCACAAATACTCAAACTATCATTCTTCCTGCTTTAATTAGTCCTATTGGCGCAAATCATCAACAAGGAAATAAATTTGATTTATTACAACCAATTCGTCAATGGTTAGATGCTATCGAAATTCACAACCGTAAACTCGCCAAATTGATTGCTAAACTAATTCCTGCTCAGTGTCCCTTTGAACGTGATATAGTTTTATTCGGTCATAAAATTGCTCACATTCCCCCAATGTGCAAGCTAAATCCACTGTATGATCAATTAGTTGGCTTGCGTTTTCGCGCATTGTGTTATTTAGTAGATCAATGTGGAGAGGATATCCAATCCTACTGCTAAATACAACTAGATCAAACACCAGATGGAAATTAAGATCGAGCATCAACCTAGTCAAGAGAGCCTTCAGCAATTAGGTGTATACAAATGGGAAATTTGGCAAAAAGAAGCTTCCAAATTCCCGTGGACTTATGATTCTCAAGAAACTTGCTACTTTTTAGAAGGTGAAGTCATTGTAACTCCCGATGGTGGTCAACCAGTGCAAATGGGTAAAGGGGATTTAGTTACTTTTCCGGCTGGTATGTCTTGTACATGGGAAATTATCCAAGACGTAAAAAAACATTATTGCTTTGATTAATTCTGCTCCAAGAGCCAAAATTTATCATCTTTGTCTCCTGGTATAGTTGACAATTCAGAAAACAAACATCTCATCATTTAATTTGGAGTTATATTTGTCTGGAGATTCGCAACGAGTGTTATTAACTAAAGTTGCAGTATGGGTAAATTGTTTGTATCCTTATCTTTCCGTACTTGTTGCGACTCCATCCCTAAGTAGAGAATTGCTGTGATAATTATAGCGGCGCTTCCGCCAGTAGCGTAACCCAAAAGCTCCCCCTAGAATCAGTAACCCGGAAGTGGAATTGAATTCAAAAGGAACAGCAGTAGTATTTTGAGTAGCATTCAATTGTATATTATCAATCCCGTTACCGCCTGTAGCAGTGGTAGCACCGTTAAAAGTAATGCGAAAGAACACTGTAGAAGCACTATCGAGAGCATTGACATTGCTGAAGTCGAAAGTTTGTATACTTACACTTGATACTGGGATGTAGGGATTCGTTCCGATAATTCCTGCTGTGGAGAATGTAGAACCATTAGTAGACCATTGAACTGAATTGTTATTGAATCCGTTGGGTGTTCTCACGGTTGCAAATGAGAGAATTGGGTCAGAATATTGAGAGAGATTAAACTGAAGTGTAATATTTCTGCCATTATTAATATTAGATGTACCAGCTTGCAGGACAAGAGCATTACCAGCAGGATCGCTACCTACTGCATTGACAGTTGTACCTGGGAAATAGTTAATGTTTGCAGGCGCAAAATTACTTGTTAGCGTACCATTACCTTGACTAGAATTAAAGTTGTTGCTGTTGAAGTTCCAGGAATCAACAAAAGTGAGAGCTTGAACATCATCAGGAGAAATCATGGTGAATCCCACAGCGAGGGTAGGAATTAACACCAAAGGAGATAGTGAAAGAAAACTCTTTTTCATAACAATTTATACTTTAAGTGCCACGATGATTATATCAAACCTGGTGCTTTTAAGCAAGATGTTATTTGATATTCTTATGTTTGAGGATGTTGGGAGGTTAAGCCAATGCACTCAAATTTACTTAATTTATTCAAGTAGTAATACTGCAATAATAGACAATCATTTATAATAGATTTAAGAAGAAATTTAAATATACAGCAGTTTCTGAAGATAGGAGGTACACCTGTAACGGGTAAGATGCCCGCACCACAAGAGTTTGATGATTCCAGTTTGTACCTCATTTGAATGAAATAGGCTGTAAAATGCTATTACATCTCAGCACCTGGCCAGAAATCGAAACTTATTTACAGCAATCTTCAGGAATTATTATCCCTATTGGTTCTACAGAACAACATGGACCGACTGGTTTAATTGGTACTGATGCTATTTGTGCCGAATCTATATCCCGTGGAGTTGGTGAAGCGACTCAAGCTATGGTTGCACCAACCATGAATGTGGGTATGGCATTACATCATACTGCTTTTCCAGGGACTATCAGTTTGCGTCCTAGCACTTTAATTTTGGTAGTGCGAGATTATATAACTTGTTTAGCAAAAGCTGGTTTTAGGAAGTTCTATTTTATCAATGGACATGGTGGAAATATTGCTACTCTCAAAGCAGCTTTTTCAGAAACATACTCTCATTTAGAAGATTTGCAAATTCCCAATTCTGCAAAGGTACAATGTCAAATTGCGAATTGGTTTATGTGCAGTTCTGTGTATAAACTAGCCAAAGAATTATATGGAAATCAAGAAGGTTCTCATGCGACTCCTAGTGAAGTTGCTGTGACTCAATTCGTTTATCCAGAAGCAATTAAACAAGGATATTTATCTCCTGAAGTTGCTTCTGGACATAGAATTTATAGTGCTGTTGATTTTCGTTCACGTTACGCTGATGGAAGGATGGGTTCTAATCCTGCTTTAGCAACTCCTGAACATGGTAAGCAGTTTTATGATTTGGCTGTTGAGGAATTAAGTAAAGGGTATTTGGAGTTTGTGAAAGAAGATTAACGGAGGCAGGGGGCAGGAGGCAGGAGGCCGTTTTTGTCACGAGGATTTATACCCCGTTCCAAAAACTTTGGACGAAGTCCGTTTTTAGACCCGATTGTTTCGATACTTAATAAGTATTTATGCGATTAAGTATATAATTAAAAATACCGTATGATTAATACTGCACTACTTTTTTTCAAGAGATGTAGGTATTCAATTATGCGAGAGATAAAGCCTTGGACTACTACCTTAGTAGTTGTAATATCTGTTATTGCTACTTCAATAGGAGTTTACAATTTTGAATGGGTTTTAAACACTACTTGTGTAATCAAAACATTGCCCAAGGTGAGTAAACATTGTTCATAGGATTTATATTATATCATTGCTTTATCTCCCCGACTTCTTAAAAAGTGGGGATTCTTTTTTTCTAATTTTGTGTTTAAATTAGTTCTTGAAATTGCGTTTTCCTTTGTAACCAGAAATGTTAGCAATGGTTTCTAAAGATTGCATTCCTGGATATTTTTTACCTTTAATTTCCCAAGTAGGATAACCTTGAATTTTGGCTTTTTGACACAAATCAGGTCGGGGTTTAGTACCTTTTGGATCACATTCAATATATGTAATTGTTGCCCATGCTTGTTTACCAAAGAGTTCTTTTTGGTGGTGACAATGTGGACACCAAAAAGCACCATACATTTTCGCTTTGATTGTTTTGAGATGTTTGGCTAAAGCTATTTCTGCTGCACCTGATGAATTTTTGATATCAGTTTTTGTTTGTTTGGTTAATGTTTGATTGCTCGTGACGTTGGCAGAATCCAAGGAACATAATAATAGTTGTTCTTGAGCTTTGGCTACAGTAGTAAATAAAGTTAATGTAGCTGCTAGGGAAAAAGTAATAATTGGGTATTTCATGGTTGATCGAAATTCAGCAGTTAGATATTAGATAAAAGATGATTTGCCAGAGGGAATAGGGAATAGGAATGAGAAAGTTTAAAGTTGATGATTTATATCCTATAACCTAATTCCCTATATAGGACTTATTCAACAATTAAAAATTAAAAATTGACAATTACCTCTCCCTATAAATGAAAGGATTGGGGAATAGAAACTGTTGGATTTTTTCTCCTTTACAGAAAATTGTCAATTATCAATTATCAATTGTCAATTAACTTTGTGCTATTCCTTCTTCCCTTGCGGCTTGTTGTACAGCAGCAGCAACAGCGGTAGCTACACGACTATCAAAAACGGAAGGAATAATATGTTCTCGATTTAAGTCAGAAGGTTTAACCAAAGAAGCGATCGCACTTGCAGCTTGTAAATACATGGTTGTAGTAATCGTTTTCGCCCGACAATCTAAAGCCCCACGAAACACTCCTGGAAAAGCCAAGACGTTGTTAATTTGGTTGGGGTAGTCACTGCGACCTGTGGCCATAACTGCCACGTTTTTGGGGGCTAATTCTGGTTGTATTTCGGGGATGGGATTAGCCATTGCAAATACAATTGCATCCTTGGTCATTCCTTGTACCATTTCTGGTGTTAAAACTCCAGGGGCGCTAACACCGATAAACACATCTGCACCTTGGGTTGCGCCGGCTAAAGTTCCTTGGGCTTTCACTGCAAATTCCAGTTTTTCTTCGTTTAAATCAGTGCGATTAGTGGATATAATGCCTTTAGAATCACACATCAAGATGGTTTCTGCGCCGGCTTTGCGAAGTAAACGCGCGATCGCCACTCCCGCTGCACCAGCACCATTAATCACAATGCGGATGTCTGCAATTGATTTATTGACTAATTTTAAAGCGTTAAACAATGCAGCCAAAGTCACAATTGCTGTCCCATGTTGGTCATCGTGAAACACTGGTATATCTAATTCTTGCCGCAGTCTTTTTTCAATTTCAAAACAGCGCGGTGCAGCAATATCTTCTAAATTTACACCACCAAAGACAGGGGCAATATTTTTTACTGCTTTGACAATCTCATCTGTATCTTGGGTATCCAGACAAATAGGGAAAGCATCAATTCCTGCAAATTCTTTAAATAGCATCGCCTTACCTTCCATTACGGGTAAAGCTGCACCGGGTCCAAGATTTCCCAAGCCTAAAACCGCACTACCATCGGTGACAATGGCTACAGTGTTTTGTTTGATAGTCAGGTTGTAAACTTCCTCTGGATTTTGGGCGATCGCTGTACAAATCCGCCCCACACCCGGAGTGTAAGCCATTGCTAAATCAGAAACACTTTTTAAAGGAATTCTACTAGCAATGCTAATTTTGCCACCACGATGTAAATTAAAAGTCCGGTCATAAACACTAATTACCTTGATGTCGGGTAATGCTTTTACTGCTTGAACAATGGTTTCCGCGTGTTCGGTACTAGCAGCATCAACTGTAATATCACGGATGGATTCTTGGCGGGTTTGTTCAATTAAATCAATTTGACCAAGATTACCACCATTGACAGCGATCGCTTGCGTCACAGATGCTAACATTCCCACGCGATTGGGAATCTGCAAACGCAGAGTAACACTGAAACTAGAATTAGGAGTTAAGTTTGTCATTGTGCTGTTTGATTTGAAAGTTTAGATTTTATAGTGAATTGCTGGTAAAAATTCTATTTCGATAATTAAATATGAAATTTATATCTATGTAGTTAGGTATTCAGTGTCAAAAAAATATTTCCATTTGTATAAAAAAATACAAAATTAGACAATGAAAATCTTCAGCGATTACGCATCTGAAAATTTTATCATCCCAAGATAGTAAATTCTTGTAGTGCGGTCATCTTGCCCCCTAGACCTATAAAAATTAAATATACAACAGCTTAACATCACCCATAATAACCCTAAAATTGCTATGATAATTGCGTATTTACAACAGTAGTAGAAAACGGCAACTAGAGAATAAAACGCAGCTATGCCAGAAATAGCTAACGGGACTTAAAGAAAATAGAAAAATTTATCCTATGAAAGACAAATTATTTTTAAGAATTGCCATTTTTGGTGGTGTAATTTTATTACTTGGAACTCAAATTTATGGTTATACTAAATATAGTCTTTCTCCCTTTAATCAGTTATTTTTGCTTACCCATCTTCAGAGTAAATTCTTGCTGCAATCTACAAATGTGATTGGTAATACTGATCCTCTTGATTCTATAGCTATCAGCCCCGATGGTAACACTTTAGCTAGTGCGAGTAGTAATAGTGTTGAAGTTTTGGTCAATAAAAATAATGTTAGTGGTTGGATTACTTCTATCAAAATCTGGAACTTGCGAACAGGGGAATTGAAATCTACCCTCACTGGCAATCCTGGTTTTAATGCCCTAGCAATTAGCCCAGATGGTAACACTTTAATTAGTGGAGATCGTGACACTACTATCAAAATATGGAACTTGCAAACAGGAAAATTGAAATCTACCCTCACTAGTCATTCTGAAGGAGTTTATTCCCTAGTCATCAGCCCAGATGGTAACACTTTAGTCAGTGGAAGTTGGGATACAACTATCAAAATTTGGAACTTGCAAACGGGAAAATTGAAATCTACCTTGATTGGTCATTCTGGTTTACTGCATCCCCTATTTATAACCTCCGATGGTAAAACTGTGATCAGTGCGAGTAGTCTGAGTGCGGGTGATACCGATGCCATGACCATCAAAACTTGGCGGTTAGAGTAGTCTGCATCCTGATTCTGACAATAAAAATATCCTCTAAATCTCCAAATCCCCAAAAATCACAACTCTAACAAACATCCTGTAAATCCTTAAATTTTGTAAATTCTGATATGGCTACGCCACGCTACGCTATCAGACAATAAAAATATTAATATCGCTCATAATCACCCCAAAGTTGCTATGATGATTGCTTATTTCCCACAGTAGTAAGGAATAGAGAATAGGTGAAATTTATTATTATTCTTCTAACCTCCTGACTACTGACTCCTGACTACTGACTCCTTTTAAATTATGCTTTATCCCATTGTTTGGAAAAATAACTCAGTTTTACTCATCGACCAAACCCGCTTACCAAATGAGTATGCTGTGGTAGAGATTAATCGCAGCGAAGACATGGCAGAGGCCATTACCACTATGATTGTCAGAGGTGCGCCAGCGATTGGTGTTGCTGCGGCTTATGGTATATATTTGGGTGCAAGAGAAATTGAAACCACCGATAGACAAGAATTTTTAAACCGCTTAGAAAAAGTTGCCCAGTTATTGCGTTCTACCCGTCCCACAGCGGTAAACTTATTTTGGGCAATTGGAAGAATGATGCAAACTGCCTATGAAACTTTGGGAACAATTGCCGAAATTAAACAAATTCTCCTGGAAACTGCCCAAAAAATCAACGCAGAAGATATCCAAACTTGTCAACAAATAGGTGATCATGGTTTAGAGGCTTTACCCAAAACTCCCGACAAGCTAACCATACTTACCCACTGTAACACTGGTGCTTTAGCAACTGCTGGTTATGGTACAGCATTGGGTGTAGTGCGTTCTGCGTGGAGAGAAGGAAGATTAACAAGGGTATTTGCAGATGAAACCCGTCCTCGTTTACAAGGTGCAAAACTCACAGCCTGGGAATGTGTACAAGAAGGAATTCCTGTGACAGTTATTACTGATAGTATGGCTGCCCATTGTATGAAACAAGGTTTAATTGATGCAGTGGTGGTCGGTGCTGATAGAATAGCCGCAAATGGCGATACAGCTAATAAAATTGGTACTTACAGTTTAGCAATTGTTGCTAAAGCTCATAATATTCCTTTCTTTGTTGCTGCACCTATTTCTACTATTGATTTTACCTTAGCTGAAGGCAGTCAAATTCCTATTGAAGAACGTCATCCATCAGAAGTTTATCAAGTTGGTGATACCATTCTCACACCTTCAGGCGCAGAATTTTATAACCCTGCTTTTGATGTGACTCCAGCCAAGTTAATTACAGCCATTATTACAGAAAATGGTGCTTTTCCTCCTGGTGAGTTAATAAAATCTCAGTTAAAGCAAGGGGCTTAAATGAAAAGCTAATGCAAAAATTAATTCCTACAATTTCCTTAATTCTTTCCTGCATCTCTCTTGTCAGTTGTAGTAATTCACCAAATAGCACAACACAAGAAACATCAACTAATACTGTCGCCCAATCTCAACCACAAACTTCTCCAGAATCTGAAGGAAAAACAGAAATTCCAGTTCAAACAGAATCTACTTCCCAAACTGTTAGCAACACCAGAAAAAAAAATCAAACGACTCGCAAGAAATTACCCAAACAACCCCAAATTGGCACAGTCAAAGAATTAGTCAATGGTGATTTACTTTGTTATGTCACCTTAGTTGATGAAAAAGGTAAAGAAAGCCAAGTTGGTGCAAGTTTTGAAATTTGTGCAGAAGAAAGCAAATTTTTAAATAAGAAAGTACGCGCTGTTTATACTATAGAATCAGTCAATGATTGTCAAAGTGCTGAACCCTGCGGTAAAACTCGCCAAGAATCTATCATTACCAAAATGGAAGTTGTAGATGAGAAAACATCATCTAAACCTGAGAATAGTAAATCAGCATCGGTTATTGTAGGAAATGAAATAGTCAGTGGAGAAATAGCGAAAGAACAAACTCCGTCTGCAAATAATAAAACCCAAACTATCAGTAATGGTGAATGGACAATTACAACAGGTAATCATGACTCTTGGACAGGAGTTAATAATACAGGAGATATTAGTTATAAAGGATGTGATGCCAAAGGTAAATGTATTGAACTCTCAGGGGGAAAAGTTTCCTGTCGGGATGGTAGATGTGTAACAGGTTGGACAAATGGCGATTTTAACTACATTTTAGAACAACCAATTACAGAAGATGGAAACGCTGATTCAACCCTGATAGTGAGAAAAGGTGAAACCGAAATTCTCAAAGCTACAGGATTGAAAGCTGTACCTAATAATTAAATTTTGGATTTTGGATTTTGGATTTTGGATTTTATTTATGGGGATTACCTTCTACCTCCTGCCTTCGTCCTCCTGCTTCCTTAATCACTATCTATCTCTAATATTAGGTAAAGTGCGGATATTAGGAGGAAATTTTATTTTCGCTTGCTGTTGAAAGTATTCACGGGAGTAGTAATTCTGACGGCCACTATTATCTAGAAATTGAGTGTAACCTTGCAACATAATTTGGCTGCTACCGTAACTAAAAGTTAATAGAGAACTCGCAAAACCTTTATTATAGTTTGCTGTTCCATAACCATGATTTGCATCTTGGACATTCACACCATAAGTTACTAAGGGAACAGTTCCCCAATCACAATCTTGTGGATGACATTGACCAAATACTTGAATATTTAATTTATCACCACCAGCAGAGGTAATTACTAAGCGAGTAACACCACGAGTATTACTATCTTTGTTTACCCAAGTACCAATAAAATCAGCAGGTGCAGCTATAGCAGGACTAACTAAGGTTGTAGCTAAAGCTAAACTGGAAATAGCAAGACTTAAAGACTGTTTCAACATTTGATTTACTGTCTTTTTTTGATGTTGTGAATTAGCAAATTAAAATCTTTCTGGATTCTTATTTATTGCCTCCATTTTTCACTCCATGCACCTGTAACATCAAACCCACCAGTTACAGGAGTTAGTTTCAAAGACCCATAACCAAAGGTGTTGCAAATTGGACCAAAACCAGCAGCACAAATATCACCTGCACCGTAACCATTAAAGGAACGAGTTCCAATGTGGGAATAAGTTGTTCCTCCCCAGTTACCATTACCAAACCAAGTTGTGTTTTTGGGTCCGATACGAAGAACACAACGCAACCCTTCACCTTGACGATTTCCATTCAGGTCAGAAACTTTATATTCATCTAAATAGTCACCACAAGTTGTTGGTCTGGGTAAGGGTTTGTAGTTGGTAGATTGGACTAATTGCCATTCTTCATTCCATGCACCAGTAACATGAATTGTTGATGAATTTAAGATTTTAATTTTGATATTTCCGGGAAAATTATTGTTAATATCTTCGCCATTACCATGAATATCGGAAGCAAAACCAACCAGGTTAGAACCTCTATAAATTGCTTGTCCGAGATGGCGATATGTTGCACCACCCCAATTACCTTCACCATACCATGCTAATCTGGGAATAGTATTACCTGGTTTACCTTCACTCAATTTAACGCAGCGAATACCAAAGCCTTGGCGATTATCTAACGGTTTAACAATATAAGTACGAAGATGGGGCGCACAAGTAAAATTGGATTTTTGAACTATTGGAAAGTTGTGCAATGTTGGTACTTGGGCTAAGGTGCTAGTTGTAGCAGTTAGGGCAGTGATAGTACCAATTACTAAAGATTTCATGGTTGGGCGAAACATACTTATCTTTCCTTGTAGTAAAGTTGGTTGATGAAAGCTTTATTAACGCCTTCACTGGTTGTATAGGTAGAAAAATTATTTTTATGCAGTCTCGAAAAAACATCATTGAAATTTTTTCCACTTTTGTGCAGTTTGCGGGCGATCGCTTTGCTAACTGGGCGGTAGAATCTAAACTACGGCGTAGTATGCAAAGTTGTCTCAACCACACACCCCAAGCAAATTCTGAGTCAGAATCTTTTTGGGCGCTTTATTGGTATAAATATTGGCAAGTGACGGAAACAGAATCTTTAGCCAGGGAACATCTCACCGCCTATTTACAGGAAAGTTGTTATTGGGTATCGCAAAAAACAGTTGCGAGTTTCGCTAGTACACAATATCAACTCTCAGACTGCTTCCAAATTGCTATTTCCCAAGTTGAGAAAATTCTCAAAGCCTTTAACCCCAATCATAGTAATCTGAAAAATTACGCCACTACGATTTTTAGTAATTCCATTCGGGAAACTCTGCGTCAACGTCACGAAATTGATATCTGCACAGATTGGGGTTTATTGCGGAAAATCACCAAAAAACGATTGCTGGAGTCGTTAGCAACCGCTGGTTTATCTCCCAGTGATGTGAATGCTTATGCACTTGCTTGGGAATGCTTCAAAACTTTCTATGTTCCCACACCCACCGGTACATCTCGTCAACTTCCTCCACCAGATGTGGAAACTTGGAATGCGATCGCTAAAAGTTATAATTCTCAAAGCAGTCAGTCAGTAAATCCCCAAAATATGGAAAAATGGCTGTTAAATACCGCAAAAGCTATCCGCAAATATCTTTATCCCACCCTCAATTCTCTCAACACTCCCCAAGCTGGAGATAATTCTTTGGAATGGTTAGATAACCTTCCCGGCTTACAGCAAGAATCATTAGTTAACGAAATTATCGCCCAAGAAGAAGAACAAACACGAAACGACCAGCAAAAAGCCATAAATCAGGTTTTAATTACAGCAATATCCCAAATAGAACCACAATTACAACAAATTTTGCAACTGTATTACCGTCAAGGATTAACCCAAGACAAAATTGCCAAACAACTAGAAATGCAACAATATACCGTATCCCGCAGACTCAAAAAAGCCCAAGAAAATTTATTAAAATCCTTAGCTAACTGGAGTCGAGACACCCTGCATATTTCCATCACCTCAGACCTACTCAAAAAAATGAGTGTAGTCATGGAAGAGTGGCTACAGACTTATTACTGTAATTCATAATATATCTTCTTCCTTCTTCCTTCTTCCTTCTTCCTTCTTCCTTCGCGTTCTTCGCGTTCTTCGTGGTTCATTTAATCCATATTCTTTTAGTGAAAAACTCTTAACAAGTCCCCAATCACCAACTATGCTAACCTTTACTAATTCTACAGACTTGATTTTAGAAATTCCCGATACCACGCAGCAAAAAGCCAGACTGAGTAGTCAATCTTTTTCTAACTCCTATTCTCGCTATCAAGCATATATTAACGAACTTTGCTTAAATACAGTTTTGCAATGGCTACAAGAAGATTTAACACCACAAGCCAAGGTATGGCTATCTACCAATACATTACCCAGTTTTTGGGAATTTGTAAATGGAACTTCGGTAATAATAGACTCCAAAAAATTAATTTTAGTTCCTCAAGATACCATTGATTTAAGTGAATTGCGAGTACCTCAAGAATGGGTGGATATTCCAACTTGGGTGGGAGATTATTATTTAGCTGTACAAGTAGAACCAGAAGATGGTTATGTGAAGATTTGGGGTTATTGTACTCATGAACAACTGAAAACAAAAGGTAATTATGATGCAAGCGACCGCACTTATTCTCTAGATGCAAATGACATCACCCCAGATATCAACATCCTCACTTTAACATTACAACTTTGTCCCACAGAAAACACCCGCCAAACTATAACCTCATTACCACCTTTACCACAAACCCAAGCGCAAAACCTCATCACTCGGTTAGCAAATCCCGAAATTATCAACCCCCGTTCAGACATTCCATTTACCTTATGGGGTGCATTAATTGAACATGGTGGGTGGAGACAAAACTTATATCAACAACGTTTAGGAATACCAGAACAATGGTCAGTTTTGCAATGGTTACAACATGGTGTTTCCCAAATAGCTGAAAATTTTGGTTGGGAAAAATTAAATTTACAAAACGCCGCTGCTGGTGCTAGAAGTGTAACAGAAACCCAACCGCAACAAACACTGTCTCGTCAATTACAAATAGCTGGACAATTATACGAATTACTAATAACATCCCAAACAGAAGATACATGGCGCTTTGAACTACGTCATCTCACAGTTGGTTTAACCATTCCAGCAGGTTTTAAACTCCGACTTCTCACCGAAGATTTACAAACCTTTCCAGACAACGAAGCCGTAGCCACAACTGCTGTAGAATCATTATATATAGATGTGGCATTAGAACCAGGAGAAGGAATAGTTTGGGAAATTGAACCCTTACCGGAAAATTATGACCGTGAAATTCTCCGGTTTTAATTATGTTGAAATAAATGATTTAATTCTACTTTCTAAATTTCCAATATCTTCTTCACAAAGCTGACGAATTCTATTGTAACGTCGCGCTGCTTCTTCTGCTAAAATTTTCCTTCCCTCACCAGGTGCATCTAAAACATTTCGCTGTGCAGCAAAAGGAATAAAGTAAGCTTCTTTAGGATTAATTTCATGGCGAATTTCTTGCCAATTATAAGCTAAATCATGTCCAGCTAAAACCCAAACCTCTATTTCTTGCCAAGCATTTTCCGCTAACAATAACTTACCATCAGTTAAAATATTTTTAGCTTCTTCCTCAATTTTATCAAGTTGGTTTTTTCTTCCTGCTTTTCCATCTCTATCTACACACAGCAAAAAAAGGTCAACCATTCCTTTATATCTGTTAATAATGTTTTGGATATTCTCCCATTTTAGTGCTTCACTCACACCACCTAATAATGGGTCTTTGCAAACTATAACTTTAGTTTTAGGTTTTCCTAAAGCTTCCATCATTGCTGCAATAATCGGTTGCAGCATATATTGGTCTTTACGGAAATCTTCTGGAATGACAAGCACTCTCATTCAACTATTTCCTCATCTTCCAGAAATTCCACAGCATCTTCCAACCATCCAGATTCATGAAGTCGTGCTAAATCTTGTTCTTGAATAACTCGCTTTGCTTCTGGAATATCCAGAATACGTTTTATTTTAGCATCTGGTCTATCAGCTAAACGATAAGTTAAAGAAGCATATTCTAATGATTGTGGACTTAAAAGTCTGAGTAATTGCGGTGAATGAGTAGTAGCTACAACTTGAATTTTACCTTGAGAAACTTGGCGTTCAATTAATTGCAAAAGTAAATGTAAGCGAGTAGGGTGAATACCATTATCTATTTCTTCAAAAAAATAAAGTTTTGCAGGTTCTGAACCTAGTAAAGCTGCTATCATCGCTAAAAAACGCAGTGTACCATCAGATGCACTAATAGCAGAGATTTTTGTTCCATTTTTTTCCACTAAAGTTAGTAATGTCCTACCAGTAAAATCAGTAGGAAATTCAAAATCTACAACATCCATCGGGGTTAATTCTTGCATCCATTGTAATAAAGTTTGTTTGCGTTCTGGGTTTAAGCAAATATCTTGTAATACTGAAGAAAGATTTTCACCCCTATCACCTAAAATAGTTTGTCCTGGGATAGAAGGTTGTCTCATAGCATCGGGATTTAAATCTAAGAATCGCATTGAACTAAGAAAGGATATTACTTCTTTTGCTGCTTCTATCCTTGCTTTTAATTCCTCAGAGTTTGGTGATAATATTTCTGCATTTTGGTGAAGCAGAGAACGACGAATAGAAAAAGTAATTCTTTCTGTGATGGGAGGTTCTCCCAATATAAGAAATTTTTGCTTTTTGAATTCAGGTACTTTAACATCATGACCCGAATTAACTTCTATTCCATAATCTACTATTTTTTTAACGGAATTCATCAAAAAATTCAACTCAACTTCTAATGCAAAAGTTTCCTCACCAACAAAGGTGACTTCTCTTGTTCCTCCACGAATACCCCGCCATTGTAAAACCCCACCTTCAACCCATTTTTCACCAAAAATTTCAGCTAACTTATATCCTCTAGCAAGACCATGTAAAAAGCGAAAAGCATCCCGAATATTACTTTTACCAGAAGCATTAGTACCCACTATTAAAGTTAAATCGCCAAGATGTAGTTCCGCCTCTTTAAAATTTTTAAATCTTTCCAGCCGCAGTTTTGTAATCATAATTTTCCCAATACCAATATTATCAGGACTTACGCAAAATATCTCTCAAACCCTCTTTCCTTCGTGTACTTCGTGTCTTCGTGGTTCATTAATCCGTAACTTGTGCGTAAGTCCTAATTATATTATTTATTGGTGTAACCATACAATCAAAGCTTACGAAAAAATCTCTCTTAAATTCTCTTTTCTTAGTGTATTTGTGGTTCATCTCTTTATAGTTAACTGTGTTAGTAATAATTATACCTAAAATACACATTGAAAATTCTGAGTGTATTTTCACAATTTAATGTATAATTATAATATTCCAAAAACTACCGTTTTAACCCTTCAATTTTTAACTAACTATGATTGGTGTTGCAGTTGTCGGTACTGGATTTGGTCAAAAAGTACATATTCCCGCATTTCAAGTTCATCACAAAACCGAGATAGTTGCTATTTATCATCGAGATATTAATAAAGCTAAAACCATAGCCGCAACTCATCATATCCCCCACGCTAGTGATAACTTAACAGAAATTCTCGCTTTACCACAAGTGCAAGCAGTCAGCATTTCCACACCGCCATTTTTACACTATGAAATGGCCAAACAAGTCCTGCAAGCTGGTAAACATCTCTTACTAGAAAAACCCATCACCTTAAATGCAACCGAAGCCAAAGAACTATATCATTTAGCCAAAAAGCAAGATGTAATTGCATCTGTAGATTTTGAATTTCGCTTTGTTCCCGCATGGCAATTTTTTTCTCAACTTCTCTCCTCAAACTATGTTGGTAATTTGCGCTTAATCAAAATTGATTGGTTGGGTTCTTCCCGTGCGGATACATCCCGTCCTTGGAATTGGTATTCTAGCCAAGAACAAGGTGGTGGTGCATTAGGTTCTTTAGGTTCTCATGCTTTTGATTATATTAACTGGTTATTCGGTTCAGTTCGCAGATTAAATGCCTATTTAACTACAGCTATTCCCGAAAGAATTAATCCAGAAACAGGAAAATTAAAAGCAGTAGAAACAGATGATAATTGTCTGGTATCTTTGGAATTAACAAATGGTACACCTTGCCAAATTTCTATTAGTGCAGTGGTTCATGCAGACAGACCACATTGGCTAGAAGTGTATGGAGATAAAGGCACATTAGTTTTAGGAAGCTATAACCAAAAAGATTATATTCACGGTTTCCGGGTTTGGGGTTCACAACCAGGTCAACCTTTACAAGAAATAGAAATTCCTCAACATTTACTCTTTCCTCAACATTATAATGATGGTCGGATTTGTGCTTTTCTGCGTGTGGTAGACCAATGGGTAAAAGGTATTGAAACCAAGCAGGAAACTACACCATCTTTGTATGAGGGTGTGTATTCTCAATTATTAATGGATTTATCTCATCAATCTAATGAGTTAAGAACCTGGGTGGATGTACCAAGTTTAGATTCATTTTTAACAAATATTACGCCGTGTTGACAATTTTAGGTGAGATAATATACCTTTTATGAAGTGCGTTGAAATTTATCGACACCACTCGTCCGAACCTTGAAAACCGCATAACTTCGTTGACTGGTGTCGATAGCTTGCACCGTAAAGGTTTCAGCCTTTAAATGGCATTACTTGTTGAGAATTTTCTGGGTTTTATTGAGAATTTAAAAAGTGGTGTCGAAATGGGGGTCTGAAAGCCTTACTACGCAAAGTTTCCAGAAGTGAACTCTTTACAAACCCACTTCCCCGCAAGGGGATGGAAACGCAACAATGTTACCTTCACTTTGGAAGCGAAGCAGACTTTACAAAACCACTTCCCCGCAAGGGGATGGAAACCGGAAAGCACAACATTTTTAATGCTTTGGTGCTTTACAAAACCACTTCCCCGCAAGGGGATGGAAACACTTATTTTCGTGATTGCTTGTGGCAATAAAAATAAGTCTTTACAAAACCACTTCCCCACAAGGGGATGGAAACAAAAAAGAAGAGTCACCTTTTCAAGGAATTAGAGAAAAGCTTTACAAAACCACTTCCCCGCAAGGGGATGGAAACTGCCAATTACCTGGAATTAAAAATGTTATAACATAAGTTATAATGACATTAGCACCCCTAAAAATAATGCGGTGTCTTCACTCAAGAATTATCTTATGGCTGATAAAATTTATCCTATCAATCCGGCAAAAATTGGTAATCAAGATGGGTTTCGTCTCCCTCGTTCTTTTTTTAAAGACCATCCCCATTTAGCAAATGCTTCAGGTTACATAGAAGTATTATCAGATAACACATTTTTGGTAAAATTAGAGCCGGAAAATGTTAATAATCATGATGAAGATGAAGGGATAATGTTAAGCCTCTTTTTAGATTTTCTCGTCAAAGATGCTGTTCAAAATCCTAAACAATTAGTTATGTATACTCAGGAAATAAGTCAAGAAATAGATGATTTAGTTGCTGATGTAATCTTAGATTAGATTCAGAAATCAGGAACAAGGTAAATATTCTTTATTCACCAATACAAATTAGCAATTAATGGCTGAATTTACTTGTAATGGCTGGAAAATATTTTTTTATCCATTATTTAATACCCAATGGTTAGAACTGCGTGAAAAAGTCAAAAAATTAAAAGATGAATTACCCAAGGAGGAATTTCTACAACATCCAGATGCGAAATTATTAAAAGCGTTGAATATCGGAATTAAGGAAAAAATTCCCCAAGATCCTTTAGCATCATACTTTGTTTTACAAAAACCTTTACAAAAATATGGTCGTCTCAAAAAAATGGGACTGCCAGAAAGGTATAGATTATTTTTTAGAGTATTTAAAGAACCAAAAATAATTATTATTCTGTGGTTAGGATTTCCCCGCAAAGAAGGGGATAAAAAAGATTGCTACCAAGTGTTTACTAAAAAAGTAGAAAACGGTGAATTTCTCGAAAGTATTGATCAATTTATAGTTGAATCTAATTTAGATAATTCTGAATAGCTAAAAGGATTTTTCTAAATCAAATACGGATTTATTCATTAAAATGCTCCTGTCTGCGTTCCTGAATGAGTTCATCTACCAAATTTCTATCCGGGGATTTATCTTTTAATAACCCTCTTAATTTTTTAACTTGTTGTTTGAGACTAACTAATTGCAGTTTGCCATTATCTTCAAGTGTTAAAATTAATCTATCGCCGTCTTCTAAATTCAGAATTTGTTTAATTTCTTCAGGTAAAGTTAACCGTCCTTCTGGTTCAATGTCAAGTGTATAGTGTTGAGGAATTGATGAATTAGCAAGTGTCATAACTTGATATTCTCTTATTTTATACATCTTATTAGTTTAGCAAAACTCTAAACCAATGCTGATAGTATTACCTTTCTGACTCAGAATTCTTTATCTTCTCTTTCCCCACACCCTACACCCTTTTTCTCCATCCTGCCAACCATTAGGTACAATAATCATCTATTTAGAATTTTGTCGTCCAAAGGAAACTGGGGAATTATGGCGCGTCTGGCATTGCTGAGTGTATCTAACAAAACTGGTATAATTGACCTAGCCCGCAGCTTAGTGGAAGAATTTGGCTTTGATATTATCAGCAGTGGGGGAACAGCCAAAACCCTCAAGGATGCGGGAATTCCAGTGACAAAAGTTTCTGATTATACAGGTTCACCAGAAATTTTAGGTGGTCGGGTGAAAACTCTCCATCCCCGTATTCATGGCGGTATTTTAGCACGGCGGGATGTGGAGCAAGATATCAAGGATTTGGAAGATAACCAAATTCGTCCAATTGACTTAGTGGTGGTGAATCTGTATCCTTTTGAAGAAACCATTGCTAAACCTGGTGTCACTTTAGCCGATGCGGTGGAACAAATTGATATTGGTGGCCCTGCAATGTTAAGGGCTTCATCCAAAAACTTTGCCCATTTGACGGTATTATGTGATCCTGCTCAATATGATGAGTATTTGCAAGAATTACGCACAAATGGGTCAGCTTCTTTAGAATTTCGCCAAAAATGCGCCTTGAAGGGATTTCTGCACACAGCAAGTTATGATAACGCCATTGCTGCTTATTTGGCTGGTACACAAAGCGAAGGTCTACCAGAAACATACACTGTTTCCGGGACACAAATTCAACCTCTGCGCTATGGAGAAAACCCCCATCAACCCGCTGCTTGGTATCAAACAGGAACTAAACCCACAGGTTGGGCAGCAGCAACGAAACTGCAAGGTAAGGAACTCAGTTATAATAATTTGGTAGATTTGGAAGCTGCACGTCGCATTATTGCAGAATTTACTGAAAGTCCGGCAGCGACAATTATTAAACATACTAATCCCTGTGGAACTGCTGAGGCAGAAACCATTTTCGACGCTTATCAAAAAGCCTTTAATGCTGATTCTACCTCGGCTTTTGGTGGGATTGTGGCTTTAAACCGTACTATTGATGCAGCAACAGCAACGGAATTAACGAAGACATTTTTAGAATGCGTGGTTGCACCTGGTTGCGATGAAGAAGCCAAGGAAATTTTAACTAAGAAAGGTAATGTCAGAGTTTTGATTTTACCAGATTTGCTGACTGGACCGAAAGAAACAGTAAGAGCGATCGCAGGTGGTTTTTTAGTACAAACTGCTGATGATATCATTGCTGACACCAGTAAATGGCAAGTTGTCACCGAACGTCAACCGACACCTGCTGAGTTAGCCGAGTTGTTGTTTGCTTGGAAAGTTTGTAAGCACGTTAAATCTAACGCGATTGTCATCAGCAAAGACCGGACAACTTTAGGCGTAGGTGCTGGACAAATGAACCGCGTCGGTTCGACCAAAATAGCCGTAGAACAAGCGGGAGAAAAAGCGCAAGGTGCAGTTTTGGCTAGTGATGGTTTCTTCCCCTTTGATGATACTGTCAGAACCGCAGCCGCAGCCGGAATTACCGCCATTGTCCAACCAGGAGGAAGTCTGCGGGATAAAGATTCTATCAAAGCTGCGAATGAACTGGGTTTATTGATGGTTGTGACTGGGGTTCGCCATTTCTTGCACTAAGAGGTGACAGGTGACAGTGAAGAGGGAATAGGCCAGAAGTAATATGTCATTCTCCACATCACCCCATCACCCCATCACCCTAACCTTAGTGCAGTTGTGAAAGTGGCACTCAAGATACTACTTTTTCAATTCGCACTGATAATATTACTCTTGTGTGTGAGGAGCAATGTTGAATATAAAAAACGCTTGGGGTGGAAACACGGCAACACTCCCAGGCGTTTTTTATTGTGGCTACTAATAATATATTTAATTTACTAATATAAAATTTCCAATAAAACACTTGCTATTTAATTGAACCAGTGATATAGTTTATTTGTGTGTGAGGAGCAAAGTTCAAAAAGCGTTTGGGGTGGAAACACGGCAACACTCCCAGGCGCTTTTTGCATTAGATGAGATATGCAAAGCCAAAGATTAAATCAGCAAATTCAATTCATCATTGAAATTGACCAATTGAAGAAAATTTTACGACAAACTCTTCTTACCGATGCTTCAAGAAGAGAAAACAGTGCAGAACATTCTTGGCATTTAGCAATGATGGCTTTAACTTTAGCAGAATATGCCCCTCCAGAAGTTGAGATATTTCACGCTATTAAAATGTTGCTGATTCATGATTTAGTGGAAATTGATGCAGGTGATACTTTTTGCTATGATGTCCAGGGTAATAACAACAAAGCAGAACGAGAAACAAAAGCAGCATCTAGGTTATTTGGACTTTTACCAGAAGCACAAGCAAAAGAACTACATTTACTTTGGGAAGAGTTTGAAGCAGTCGAAACTCCAACCGCTAAATTTGCTGCTGCCCTAGACAGAATCCAGCCTTTATTGCATAATCAGCAAACTCAGGGTGGAACATGGAAAATTCATGGCATTACACAAAATCAAGTCATGAAAAGGATAGCACCAGTAGAAACAGGTGCGCCAACACTTTGGCCGTTTATTTTGCAGTTAATTGAAGATTGTATAAAAGCAGGATATCTCAAATCTTCTGCAAATTAAATTGTGTCAGAATTTCTTCCCACTCAGTTTCAGAAAGTGGTTGAACTTCTACCTGCATATTAAAACAATCACAAGCTGCAACAATTAAAGCCTCTATTACTGTTTTTCGATGGATATTTTGCGGAAGTTGAAGAGGAGTAAAAGCATCTTTTCCAAATACTTCCTTCAATAAATCTGCATCTGAATCTAGTAAAATAGAACCATGTTGTAAAATTGCCTTGCCTTTTGCCAGTTGGGCGCTACCAATTAATTTACTACCATCTGCTAAAATTAAATCTGCACCTGTCGCAGTTCCAAAACAGTTGGGATTGTGGATATAACCCCGGCCAGCTTGACCATAGTTTAACTCTACGCCGAGCGATCGCCATCCTTGAATCAAAAACTCACAAATCTTTGCATACACCTGTAAACGACTTCCCAGCAGTCCAGAAGTAACTACAGCGTAAGTTAAATCACCTTGGTGTAAAACTGCCCTACCACCACTAGGACGACGCACCAAATCAAGTTTATTACCTTGCCAAATTAAATTTGTCCAAAATTCCGGGTATTGTTTTTGATGATAACCCAGGGAAATAGCGGGTGGCGACCAAGTATAAAAACGTAGAGTGGGAGGATGCTTTCCTGACTCGTGTTGTTCCAGTAACCATCTATCAACTGCCATTTGCACATTACCAGCAGCTGTTAAAAAAGGAATTAGTCGCCAAACCTGTTTTATCAATTCAAAATCCCAAATCTAAAATCTAAAATCCCAAATCTAAAATTACCTATGCTGCACCAAATTCAGCAACCAACGCTTCATCATTATCATCGGCAATGGTGGCAACAATAGTAATGATGCGGGAAATTTCTCCTGGTGACAACTCTGCTAAAGTGCGTGTGGAAATAACAACAACTTGATTTTCAATAATCCCAAACCGGGCTTCAAAGGTACTCGTACAATTCAACTCTAACAGATGGCGTGTTAATTTGGGTTCATCTTTGGCGGGTAACTTCAACACCGCAGACCAAACGGTGATAGTATCTTCATCGGTAGAACCAGTGAGTTGTACATATACTTCCACGCTACCATATTTAAACTTCCACAGATAAGCACCCCCTGGTGTGTGGTTAACCATTGCGCTGTTATCTTGTTCCAGGGTGCCAATAACGTTTTCGATGACTTCTATATGGTTAAGAACTGATGTTTCGGCAATAATTTCATCAACTAATTCATCAGGAGTTAGGGTTTCTTGGTAAGTTGCCATACAGATTTATTCCTCAATATAGTTACTGCTTTAATCTACAACTACTTTATCGAAAATAGGGAAAAGGTGACAGGTGACAGGTGACAGGGAAAAGGAAAGAAAAAATAAAGGTGTACCTAGTTTCGTAAAAATCAAATAAGTAAGTTGGTGTGAAACAACAGAGGTATGTAACAAAATGTAAACTTGCTAAAAGTCCTTTCCCTCTTGCCTTTTGCCTTTTGCCTCTTGCCTTTTGCCTTGTGCCTTGCCATAATGACAATTTTTAATGCCAACCTACTTATGATTCCTATACCATATATTTTAATATACCTAAGTTTTAAGATTTTATGCAGCAAATAATACCTGAAGCTAATTCTTCTATCTCGCCAGTTTTACAAAAAAGTGTGCGAGAATTAGGTATTAACCCGAATCATTGGTATGTAGTTGCACGCAGTAGTGAAGTTACAAATAAACCTTTGGGTGTAACGATTTGGAAACAAGCGATCGCACTCTACAGAGATAGTAATGGCAAAGTTCACGCTTTAGAAGACCGTTGTCCCCATCGTCAAGTTAAACTCAGTCACGGGCAAGTTATCAACAACCAATTAGAATGTGCTTATCACGGATGGCAGTTTAATGGTGAAGGTGAATGTGCAGTAGTTCCCTATTTAGCAGCTAATCAAAAATTACCAACTTGTAAAATTCGCCGTTATCCAGTCAAAGAACAGGACGGTTTTATTTGGTTATTTCCCTCAAATATAGAACCATCTGTAGAACCATTGGGTTTACCAGAATGGGAACATTTAAATTATATTGCCACCGTTGCCGTTATTCAGACTCAAGCCCATTATTCCTATTTAATTGAAAACTTGATGGATATGTATCACGGACATTTACATCAAGATTTGCAAGCTTGGGCAGAAGCATCACTGCAAAATATTGATGAAGATGAAAATAGTGTTCATGCCCATTATACCGCCCAAAGTTATTACAAAATAGATAAAATTTGGTCGATATCCCAACTATTTTTCCCTGCTTTACGACGTTTACATCCTGAACCCTTAGATGTCAGTTATGTTTATCCCCATTGGGTATCTACCTTGGGTCAGGATTTTAAAATTTACTGTTTATTATGTCCTATCAATGAGACAGAAACCAAAGCCTATTTAATTCATTTTACTTCATTAAATGCCTTTTGGCGCTTGCACAAATTACCTTTATGGTTTAGGCGGTTTATCAAAGATAGCTTATTTGGTGCAGCCCAGAAATTACTTGATGGTTTGGTAATCCAAGATGTAAAAATGATTGAAGAAGAACAACAAGCTTATCTACAGAAGCCGGAAATACGTAATTATGAGTTAAATCGAGCTTTAGGTAGTGTACAGAAGCTGATGAAAACTCAAGTTGAGAAATTGAGGGTAGGGAATAGGGAATAATTAACCGTACTTGATATCACCTAATATAACTTGGCAACAATTTCTCCAGCTTTTGCGTCAAACTCAAAAAGATACTCAAATAATCAGATCCCCAATTTTTCAAACATTTGGGGATCTAAATCCAATACTCATCAAATATTTCTCATTTGCTGAAAATGAAAAACTTCTCTAACCTAAAAACTAATCTTTATCAAAGAAAAACTGCCGTTTCTTTGCTGTTAACTGCCATTTTATCCATCAGTGGCGGTTTAACTTTCATTAATAATTCTGCTGCTTCTGCAAATCCCGTTAATGCCCAACAAAGAAACATACAAAACACAAAAATTAAACCTGTACCAATTCCTAAAAACGAATTACCACCTCCTTTAGATAAAGGTGTAGTCTTCCGGGAAATTTCCAGTGGTGGTATAACTGGGGCAATTTATCAAACAGTTCTACTCAATGATGGAATTTTAACCCGCGTGCGTATTGGTGATGCTAATGATTCTGAACGTAGCGTTCGCAGGGTTTCTTCACAAGAACTAAAACAGTTTCAAAGGTTGTTGAAGAAAAACAACATCTCTAGATACAACAACCTCAGTTATCTAAGTTATGGTGCTGCTGCTGATTACATTACCTATACCCTAACTAGTAAAGAAGGAACATTTCAGTACAATGATCTTACCCAAAATGGACTGCCGAATAAATTACAGTCTGTTGTTTCCGCTTGGAATCAGTTGAAAAATAATGCTAAACCACTGTAATATCTGTTTGAACCTTTATCATATCTGTGGGGGCAGGGAATAGGGAACAGGGAATAGAAAGGAGGTACAAGGCAAAAGTTTTTGAATTTTTAATATTTAATAAGTAAGTCGGCACGAAAAAACCAAGCAAGTACAAAAATGTAAAATTGCTAAAAACCTCTTCCCTCCTGCCTACTGCTTTGCCATACCGACAATTTTTAACGCCTACTTACTTAGATTTGCTTGTACCTTCTACAAACTCCAACCTAAAGCAGATGCGACTTGACCAGCTAATGCAATAGGATCAAAAGGTTTAGCGATCGCACTTTTCATGCCTAATTGAGCATAGCGACGACGGTCAGTAGCTTGAATTTTTGCAGTTAATAAAATCACCGGAATCTGTTTTGTAGCTGGATTTGCTTGTAATTTTTCAAAAGCAGCAAGTCCATCCATATCTGGCATCATCACATCTAGTAAAATCGCATCGGGTTGGTCATTTTCTGCTTGTATTATCCCTTCTTTTCCTGAACTAGCAGTTAGCACTTCCCAACCAGCAACAGTTTCCAAGCAAACCTTGACAACTTCTTGAATAGTTTGTTCATTATCAACTACTAAAATGCGCTTTTTTTCCATGATTCTATCTTCTCATTTTTAATTTTTATTTTTTAATTTTTAATTTCTATGAGTCATTTTTTTCAATAAAGACATAACTCTTTGTTCAAATTCACTAGTAGTAACTCTTCCTTTGGTCAAAAATTCTGTATGTCCTAATTTTAGCCTATGACGTTCCGATACATCCAAATCCTTGGCAGAATAAACAACCACAGGAATACTGCAAAGTTGATTATGTTGCTTCAGCCAATCTACGACTGTAAAACCATCACTTTCCGGCAAAATTAAATCCAGAATTAGTAAATCAGGATTAACTTTTTGACTGACATGAATAGCTTCTCGACCGGTTCTGGCGATAAAAGTGTCAATATCATGTCTTTCAAATAAAGTAGCTAACAAATTTGCTAAATCATGATCATCTTCAACAATTAAAATTTTGACTTTTCTCGAAGGTTCATTGACAACTTTACTTAAAGAATGTAATAGAGATATTTCCTCTACTGGCTTGCTTAACCAGTCTACAAACTCAGCGTTAGGAGAACTACTTTTACTAGGTTTATAAACACTACAAATCACAATGGGAATATTCTGTGTATCTTCCCGTTCTTTTAAAACGGCCATTGTTTCCCAACCATTCATCTTGGGCATCAATAAATCTAGGACAATCACATCTGGATGGGTAGTCACTGCTTGAGCGATCGCTTCTTCTCCTGTACCTACTGTTATCACTCTATATCCACCCTTTTCTAATAAATTTTGTAACTCCAATCGAATTAAATCATCATCATCACAAACCAAAACCAGCGGAGAATAGGATTGTTCAGTGATAGATTGATCTACACCATAATCTTCCACATCATCACTGTAATTAATTGCTAAAAACGGCAACGTAAAATAAAAACTACTTCCTACCCCCAAGGTACTCTCCACCCATATTTTACCACTGTGTTGTTGGACAATGCTCTTACAAATTGCCAAACCTAAACCAGTACCCTCATGATTTCGAGAATCGGAAGAATCAACCTGTTGAAATCGCTCAAAAATACTCTCTAATTTATCTACTGGTATTCCCCTACCACTATCTTTCACTGTTAACAGAATTTGTTCATTTTGTTGTTGTGCTGTTAGCCAAACTGTTGATTCAGCAGTAGAGAATTTAATAGCATTACTCAACAAATTAGTTATAGTCTGCACAATCCGGTCTGGATCAGCCCATAGTTGTACAGGCACACTAGAAATAGATAAATTTACTCCGGCTTTATCAGCAAGAGGCTGCATAATATTTACAGCAGAAGCAATTAAATCCTGTAAATTACAGGTTTCTCGCTCCATTTTTACCTTACCCGATTCAATTCTTTCGATATCCAGAATATCATTAATTAACCGCACCAATCGCTCAGTGCTATCAGTAGCAATTTGCAGCAAACGTTTACCTTGTTCTGAATCTGTTGGCAATAAACCACTAGCTAACATCCCTAAAGAACCATGAATTGAAGTTAGGGGAGTACGCAGTTCATGACTGACTACAGACACAAACTCATCTTTCATTTTTTCCACTTGCTTGCGGTCAGTTATGTCACGCAAAATCACAGTGTAAACACATTCATTGCCCATATCTAATTTAGAAATAGAAGCCTCGGCGGGAAATTCAGTTCCATCTTTATGCCGACCAAATATTTCGCGTCTTTCTCCCATTCTTCGCGCCGGACTAGGAGATTTACCAAAATCAGTTATATGATGACGATGTTGTTCACTAAAACGCATGGGTAACAACATATCCAAATCTTTACCGAGGACTTCATCAGCAGAGTAACCAAAAATTTTTTCTGCACCTTGGTTAAATAAAGTAATCCTTTGACTACCATCAATAGAAATAATCGCATCATCAGCAATACTCAAAATTCCTTCAAATCGAGTTTGAGAAATTCTTAAAGCTTCCTGTGTACGTCGGCGTTCATCCAGTTGGGCTTGCAACTGATGATTAACAGTAATTAATTCGGCTGTGCGTTCTGCTACTCTTAATTCTAGTTCTTCATTGGCTCGATACAAAGCTAACTCTGTCTGCCTACTTTGAGTAATATCACGAATTACAATTTGCGCTGCGGGTTTACCTTGATAAGTCACAGCAGCAGCCACAATTTCTACATCAATAACAGTTCCATCCAGCCGTAAAAACTGTTCTTCATGTAAAGGAATTGACTGTTGATTTGTTCTCAGATTTTGCAGTTGTTGTTCAACTCCTGTTTTTGAATTTGTTGATACAAAATCAAGTAATTGTTTGCCTAATAATTTCGTCGGTTGCTGGGCACCAAACAGCTTGACTGCTGCACTATTAACTAAGACTACCTTTCCTTGGGTTTCTACCAAAATTGCTTCTGGAAAAAGTTCTACTAACTGTTGATAATTTGCCTGGTTTTGTAGTCCTGTTGCCACTGCACTAGTGACAGTACCATTGGCGATGTCTGCTAGTTGCGCTGCTGCTAAAGTTTCATCAGCATCTGTTAACCGTTGCTCACCAATTGAGTCTTGATCAGCAATCATCACTAAAGGTAATTCCTGAGTATTTGTAGATGGAATGATATTTTCTTGCTTCTTACCCTCAATTTCTTGACGCAATAACTTGACCCAAGTTTGCAGTTTAGTCGTTTCAGTTGCACTTAAAGTTTTACTAGATTTCAGTAAATTCTCAATTTTTCTAGCTAACTCTGAACCAAATTTTAAACCAAAAGTTCCTAAAGATCCCGCCAAGGTGTGAGCTTCTGCCACTGCTTGGGTACGCAATTGTGGAGTTAAAACTAAGGCGGCTTGCTCTAATATACTTACCTGTTGATTTATCCGGCCATAAAATCGTTGCCAAATATCTGCAATGGCTGTCAGAATTCGCTGGGATTTTGAATTGGTATCATCTTCATCTACTTCCCCTACTTCCCCTCCTCTCTCCCTGCTGGTTGCTTGTTCCCCCTCTTCTTCCTGAGCTTTGAGGCGATAACCAATGCCATATACTGTTTCTATGAAATCATTGTTAGCCCCCACGGATCTCAGCTTCATTCGCAAACCTTTAATATGGGTACGAACGGCTTCTTCTCCTGGTGTGTCTTCATAAGACCAAAGATGCTCTAAAATCATCCCACAGCTAAATACACGGCGATTATTTCTTAAAAATAGTTCTAATAGTGCATACTCTTTTGGTGTCAGGGAGAGTAAATTTTGATTATAAGTGACTTCACAATTGCTAGGATCTAATCGTAAATTTCCCCATTCCAATATAGGTTGTGAAGCTACACCACCGCGTCGTAATAATGCTCGTACACGCGCTACCAGTTCTTCTGGCTCAAAAGGCTTAACTACGTAATCATCAGCACCGGCATCCAAGCCAATCGCTTTTTCGTGGCTGCTATCACATCCTGTTAATAATAAAATAGGTACTGACCGACCACTAGAACGGATTTTCTTGCATAAGCTAATACCGTCTAGTTTCGGCAACATGATATCTAATAAAATTAAATCATAATCGTAAGTTTCCACTAAATCCCAAGCAGCATTCCCATCATTGGCTATTTCTACAGCATAATTTTGATCTGAAAGCACAGTAGTGAGTGCATAAGCATTTAACTCATCATCCTCAACAACTAAAATCTTCATTGTAAATGCTTTCCTAATGTAGTGTTTTAAAAATCGGATACTCAGTAAAATAACTTTATAGTAAAATAATTTATGATCAATTTGTAAAAAATTGAATAGGCTTAAAGATAGATCCTAAGTATTAAATTTAGTTTAAAAAATAAAAAAACTTAAAGTCTGGGTAGTATAGCAGTAATCAAACAGGACTTGAGCAAAATATCTCAGCAAACCCTATTTCCTTAGTGTTATTAGGGTCTGTGTGGTTTATTTTTCAGCTACCTGTGCGTAAGTCCTATAAAAAATATATCCTCACAAGTTCCTCAAATTCTTGGTTTATAAGGAGATTGTAGAACACAGCTATGGGAGTAATATCAAGTCCGACAAATTACTGATGATTCCCGCATCTGTAGAACATCATCAGGCATATCTTTCCTACATCTCCTACCCCACAGTCTTACATCCTGACCAGGAGAAGTTATCACTTGTTATCAATGCAAGCAACAAAATTATCTCCTTTACTTTTCATTCAGCACTCCGCACCCTATTGGTGAGACTACAGAAAGGTATTCTATGTTTAACAACATTCTCGTGGCATTAGATCGGTCAGAAATGAATCAATCGGTTTTTGACCAAGCCTTATCTTTAGCAAAGTTAACATCTGCTAACTTAATGTTACTTCACGTTTTATCACCGGAGGAAGACACTATTCCTGATGTCATGATTTTACCTAATACGGATTACTATCCAGGCTGGGGTGATGAAAGTATGAAATTGTACCTAAAAAAACTAGAAATTCATAAAAACGAAGGTTTGCAAATGTTACAAAAATTCAGCGCCCAAGCTAATAATGCCAATATTGATACGCAGTTTATCCAAAAAGTCGGTAGCCCAGGTAGTGTTATTTGCAACTTAGCTAGAGAATGGAATGCTGACTTAATTATGATGGGGCGGCGGGGACTTTCTGGAATCACAGAATTCTTAATCGGTAGTGTCAGTAACTATGTGCTTCATCACGCGCCTTGCTCTGTGCATATTATACATTTGCCTGTAAAAGTAAAAGCTGATTGAGTCAACAACAGGGTGTGGGGTGTGGGGTGTGGGGTG
>NZ_LUFH02000028.1 GCF_001586785.1 Sphaerospermopsis aphanizomenoides BCCUSP55 | reverse complement strand
AGTAGTCGTGAAAAATAAATTTTATCTTTTGTAGAGGGAACAGGGAACGGGGAACAGTTAACAGGTAAGGAATACAGAGATTTTTGTTTGTTTCAAAAATGTTAAATTAATTTTGCTCAGGTACTTAAATAAAGCTTGCAAATTCTGGTGGAGAGATGAACAAAATTTTAGTGGTTGAAAGTGATACGGTACTGTTGGAGCTTTTGGCTGAATTACTTGATTTACATGGATTCTGCTCTATTAAAACCACATCATCTGCACAAGGATATGATCTCGCTAAACTAGAAAAACCTGATTTAATTTTGTGTGGACATTTAAGTACAAATATCAGTACAAATATCAGTAAAAATATCAATACTTACGAAACCTGTTGGGAATTTTTGCGAAACATCCGCGAAGATTTAGATACAGCAAATATTCCCTTTATTTTAATGACTGGACAAGTTTTAGACACAATTCCCAATTGGCAAAATTACCTGACACATCAAGAGATTTTACTGAAACCATTTAACTCACAAGTTTTGCTGGAAAAAATTTATATAGCAGGAGTCAGGAGTCAGGAGTCAGGAGTCAGGAGTCAGGAGTCAGGAGTCAGGAGTCAGGAGTCAGGAGTCAGGAGTCAGGAGTCAGGAGTCAGGAGTCAGGAGTCAGGAGGAAGAATTAGAAGCAGCTATTGACTACTGAACTAATCTTTTCTTAAAGTTTCTTTAATCATTTCTGTCAGATATTTGAGGGTCACGGGCTTACTTAAATACTTATTGGCACCAGCTTGGAGGCATTTTTCCTCATCACCGGGCATAGCTAATGCTGTCAGGGCAATGATGGGAATTGAGGCTATTTGAGGATTAGCACGAATGTGGTGTATTGCTTCTAAACCGTCCATCTCTGGCATTTGGATATCCATCAAAATAAGATCAGGGGTGTGTGTGGTGGCTAAGTTGATCGCTTCGCGTCCGTTGTTAGCCAGGATCAGCTGATAACCACGAGCTTCCAAATAGGCAGAAACAGTATCAATGTTAACTAAATTATCTTCCGCTATTAGGATTAATGGAGACTTAATTACTTCCTCAGATACGAAGTTTGCCGCTTGGATCTGAGTGAAATACCCATGCTGTGGTGACGTGGTGAGTGCCAATGGCGGCACACTAGACGCAGACAGAATAGAGAAACTAGAGTTGACAGAGTTTTTGGGGATGTAAGGTAAACGTACTGTAAAACAACTACCTTGACCTAGTTCACTAGTGACATTAACAGAAGCACCATGCAATTCGACTATTTGTTTAACTAAGGTGAGTCCTAATCCTGTACCGCTATACTTGCGATTCAGGCTGCTATCAATTTGCATAAAGGGTTGGAAGAGTTTCCCTAGATCTGTAGTAGCAATACCAATTCCTGTGTCAATAACAGAAAAGCAAAGCGAATAGAGATTATGGGGTTCACCTGGAGGACAACCTTGCTCTGCTGTACAGACTACTAAAGATTCTAGATGAACCTCCAGTATTACCTGACCACCAGAGGGAGTGAATTTGACCGCATTATTGAGCAGGTTAATTAATACCTGCCGCATCCGGCGTTCATCAACAATGATTTCTCCCAAGTCCTTTTGAATATTGGTGTTCAGGTGAATCCCTTTCTGTATTGCCTGTTGTTTAACAAAGGTTAAACTGGATTTGCACAGATGGGAAATGGACACTGAGGACATTTCTAATTCTAGTTTCCCAGCTTCAATTTTCGAGACATCAAGGATATCGTTAATCAATTCTAATAGGTGTCTACCACTGCGTTCTATGGTCGAGAGGGAGTATTTCTGGCGTTCGTTGAGAACTCCAAACACCTCGTCTTGTAAACTCTCTGATAGACCGAGAATAGCATTAAGGGGAGTGCGGAGTTCGTGACTCATATTAGCGAGGAACTCATCTTTGAGGCGGGTAGCACGGGAAAGTTCAGCATTGGAACGTTCTAACCTTTGTTCATATTCCTTGCGAGACCGGATATCACGCAAGATAGTGGAGAAAAATTCTACCTCTCCCTGGGGAGATTTATGGGCGATGATCAGTTGGGATACAGGAATTTCTTCCCTCTGGGCATTTAGCAATGCGGTTTCTCCCACCCAAGTACCATTAGCGATCGCTTCTGGTATTCCTGCTTCTAAAATTATTTTCAGCGCCCATTCTGGATGGTAATTGGGAATGCATTTTTCTTTAACCGATGCGTTGCTATCCACATTCAAGAGTCGTCTAAATTCGGCATTATTCCAGAGTACACTCCCAGCTGCGTCGGTCATGCCAATGTAATCAGTTGAGGCTTCGAGGATAGCAATCAATCGTTTTTGTTCTTGTTCTAAACGTTTGCGGTCACTGATATCCTCAGCCGTGCCAATTGTCAGCTTGACATTGCCGCTACCATCTCGCTTGAACACAGAATCCCGTCCATAAAGCCAGCGCCATTCCCCATTGGCGTGTTGCATCCGATATTCAAATTCTAAAATTTCTCCATCCTGGGTAGCATTGAGCAGGTTATATTGGGCTGGGACTCGCATCAGGTCATCGGGGTGCATGAGATTTTGGAACAAGTTCGATCCCATGGACTGAATCTGTTCTGGGGTATAGCCTAAGACTGCGGCAATTTCGCGGTTAACGTAAACATTTCGCTGTTCTTGGATGTCATAGAGATAGAGAATGTTGGGCGAGGCATCAGCTATTTGTTGAATAAATTGCTGGCTTTCTTGGAGGGCAAGTTCGGCTTGTTTGCGCGCACTTACATCTTTCATGAAACAGTGATTGCCAATGAATTCCCCCTGCTCGTTATAGGCAGAAATCATTGTCACTTGCTTATAAAAGACTGTGCCATCTTTGCAAACACCTCTGGCTTCGGCTTCCACTTTGCCCGTTTTTAACATTTGGTGATAAACTGCTTCCATCTGGGCAATGTCTTCTGGATGCACAGTGTTCTGCCAGGTCATGCCGATCATTTCATCGGGTTCATATCCACACATAGCAGCATAGGCAGGATTAATAGAGATATAAAATCCCTGTGCATCTAATCTTGATATTCCCTCCACGGCATTTTGCATGGCTGCATTCATCTCTCGCATTTCTGCCTCAGCTTGTTTGCGTAGATGCAGTTCGTTGTATAAATCGCTCATGTCAAAGTTAACACCAATCATTTTTTGGGCTGTTCCCTGGTGACGCTGGATAATGGCATAAGCTTTGATCACCTTGATAGTTCCATCCGGCCAAACGATCCTAAATTCATTGTCAAAGTCTTTTTCGCCAGCAATTGCCTGCTGCACAGCTGCACGATTAGTTACCAAATCATCGGCAAGTAAACAGTTTTCCCAGGCTTGATAATTACCTTGAAACTCTGATGGTTGAATTCCGTAAAGTTCGTACATCCTTTGATCCCAAAGCAGGCGATCGCCGATAATATCCCATTCCCAAATACCAATTTTTGCTGCATTCAGCGCCAATTCTAACCGTTCTGACAGATCGCACAGTTGTTTTTCTACCTGTTTGCGATGGCTAATGTCTGTTTCTGAGCCTGTGAGGCGAATAACTTGACCGGATTCATCCCGTAATGCCTGCGCTCTATCCAATATCCACAGATAAGAACCGTCTTTGCATAACACTCGGTACTCGATCTCAAAAAACTCAGTTTTCCCAGCAAAGTGATCGTCAATGGCTGCTATGACCCGATCATAATCATCAGGGTGAATATGTGTTAAAAATTCCTTGGGACTATCGCCAATATCCTCTTCATTGAACCCGCGCATGGTTTTCCAACGAGTAGAATAAAAGATTTTATGAGTCTTGAGGTCAAAGTCCCAGATTCCATCGTTACTTCCCCTCAGAGCTAACTGCCAGCGTTCTTCACTTTCTCGCAGTGCGGCAGTTCGTTCTTCCACCTTGATTTCTAGTTCTTGGTTTAAATGTGCTAATTCTCTTTCTGCCTGGACTCGCAGGTGAACATCCTGGACTGTGCCAAATAACCGTTTAACCCGTCCTTGCTCATTGAGTTCGGCTCTGGCGATCGCTTCCACGAATTTGAAAGAACCATCTGGCTGGTATGCTCTTAACAGCAGTTGATAGGGTTCTCCCTGATAAATTGATCTTTCTACTGCTTTGTGAAGTGTTTCTGCATCTTCTGGATGGTAAAGTTGCAGGTTTTCTGCGTAAGTTGGTTCTCCCAAAGAAGGATCACGCCCTAAAATTCGGAATAGTTCCGCAGACCAGGTAATTTTCGCGGTTTCAATATCAAATTCCCAATTGCCAATCTTGGCTACCCGTTGGGCTTCGGCTAATCGAGACTGACTTTCACGCAGGGCTATTTCGATTTGCTTGCGTTCAGTAATTGGTGTACTTGTACCAACGATGCGATAAATGCGGGATGAAGTATCTCGGATTGGAGTTAAGGTGGTAATCCACCAGGTGATTTTGTCCTGAAATTCAATACATTCTTCATAGCAAATAGGGACTCCAGCCTGGATACAATTAGTATAGTGTTGTCTTATTGCTGGTAATGGGGGTTTACCTCGCATTTCTTCAGTTAACATCCCCGTTAACCGTTCACAGGCTGGGTTGAATTCTAGAAAGCGAAATTCGCCATTTTTGAGGACATCGACGGTAAAAACTGCCTGTTCTACGCCTTCATAAATGCTGCGTAAAAACTCTTCTTTTTCCCCCAGGGCTGCTTCTGCTTTTTGCCTTTCTGCTAGTTCAGCTTGTGCTGTTTGGTGAGCGATGGCGTGTTGAATAGCGATCGCCAGTTGGATGGCTATTTTATTTAACAGGCTCAAATCGCTAACTTCCCAATGGCGATAATCTGCACAATGATGGCCAATTAACAATCCCCACAGTTTTCCTGTCACCAATATTGGTACAACTAAATTAGCTTTTACCTGATATGGCTTTAATAGTTGCAGGTAACATTCGGGATAACCAAATTCGTGAATGTTATCAATGGCAATAGTCTGACCTTTGCCATACAATTCCACTGCTCTCTCCTGAAAACAGGTATCTTCAATGCAATGGTTGATGGATGCTACCCAATCTTTACCCACGGACTCGGCAACAACAATACCACTCCAATCTGGCTGAAACTGATAAACGAGTAGGCGATCGCACTTCAAAAACGCCATTACCTCTGTCACGGCTGTGTTGAGTATTTCTTGTAAGTTCAAGGAAGACCGAATCTGACTGGCAATTTTAGTCAGTAATCTTTCTCGTTGTATCTGCACTTCTAAAGCAGCAGTCCGATCTTTTACCTGCTGTTCTAGTTCGCTATTGTGGGCTTGCAGTAACTCTTGGTTGTCAGATTCCAATCGGGTGACTTTTTCTTCTAGGACTTCTAGCATTTGGTAGATTTCCAGCGGATTCAGCACATTTAACAGATTGGTCTGAGTAACAATACCTAATAACCTCTTTTCCTTATCTGTCACCACTACCCGATTAATTTGTCGTTCTTGCATCAACTGCCGCACTGACCACAGGGAAACATCTCCTCGCACAGAAAATACGGGGTAACTCATGACTGTTTGTGCTTGGATGGTGGCAAAATCTAGTTCTAAAGCTAAAAACTGGACTATATCTCGCTCGGTGATAATTCCCACAGGAGTCAGGTGATGCTTGTCTGGTGCTACAATTACTACTGAACTCACCCGATTTTCTGTCATTAATTGCGTTATTTCCACAATAGTAGCGGTGGGTTGGGCATGAACCACTTTTTTTGTCATCACCTCCGATGCTACACGCAAATGTAACAGGTCAATGGGGCGTAATATTTGGCGCAAACTTTCATGGGTGACCAATCCTGCTACTGTTCCCTGGTCATCTACTAAAGGCAAATGGCGAATATGATGTTGTTGAAATATACTAAGGGGGATAAATAAGTTTGTAAATTCGGAAACTTGCAGAGTGACAACTGGAGATACCATGACTTCAGAGATGGTTAAATCTGCAAGGTTTTGTTCTCTAGCACTGATTCGCACTAAATCACGTTCGGTTACAATTCCTACTAGCCGATTGTTCTGCACAACCAGCACGCAACTACTTTGTGCATGAGCTATGATTAGTTCTGGTTGAGAATCAACCTCGCAACTAAAAGAGCAGCTTCTACCACTAGCACTCATCAAAGTGATAGCTTCTACCACACAGGCAGTGGGGGCGATAATCAGAGGATGACGAGAGATTGCAGGTTCTAAGTCCATGTCTGTAAGTATATTTGCAGCCACCTTGTTACCTCATCCAGAAATGGTGGTTTTGCTGATTACCTGGTGGGATAATGCCAATTTTATTCAACATTTATGCTGCCCGCAAATAGAGTTTATTTTTTATTAGGTTCAGCAATAGCCCTATCTCCCATTTTATCTGTGATTATGGGTATTTCCTTAGCTATTGCCGTGATTTTGTTATTTGATGCTGTTGTTTTAGGACTGATGTTTGTTGACGGTTTGCAAGTAAGAAAATACCGCGTTAAAATTAGCCGGCAATTACCCTCACGTTTATCTATTGGACGCGATAATTCCATAGTTTTGAAAATAGCATCGGTTAGTACAAATACTGTTATTCAAATTCGTGATTATTACCCAACAGAGTTTGCTGTTTCTACACCAACTCTGGGCGTTATCCTGACTGCAAATAACGCCCAAGAATTGACTTACACTGTACGACCAAACCAACGCGGAGAGTTTGCTTGGGGAAATATTCAAGTGCGACAGTTGGGAAGTTGGGGGTTAGCATGGGATGATTGGCAAATTCCCCACAATACAACGGTGAAAGTTTATCCTGATTTGTTGGGTTTGCGATCGCTCTCCATTCGTCTGACACTGCAATCCTCTGGTTCTATCCGTAAAATTCGCCAAATGGGAATAGGAACAGAATTTGCAGAACTGCGTAATTATCGCAATGGAGATGATTTGCGGTTTGTCGATTGGAAAGCTACTGCTAGACGTTCCTATGGTAATACGGGACCTTTAGTTAGAGTGCTAGAACCAGAACAAGAGCAAACTTTGTTGATATTACTAGACCGTGGCAGATTAATGACAGCCACAGTCCAAGGTTTGCAGCGATTTGACTGGGGTTTAAGTACCACATTGTCCTTAGCATTAGCAGGATTACACAGAGGCGATCGCGTGGGTGTAGGTGTATTTGACCGCCAAATACATACGTGGATACCTCCCGAACGGGGACAAAATCACCTCAATCACTTAATTGATCGTCTCACACCTATTGAACCAGTATTATTAGAATCGGATTATGTCGGGGCTGTAACTCATGTAGTTAAACAACAAACCCGCAGGGCGTTAGTAGTAGTTATTACTGACTTAGTGGATATCACAGCTTCATCAGAACTTCTAGCAGCACTTTGCAAATTAGCGCCCCGTTATTTACCCTTTTGTGTCACTCTCCGCGATCCACAAATTGACCAAATAGCACACACTTTCACAGAAGATGTTACCACAGCTTATACTCGTGCAGTATCTCTAGATTTATTAGCACAAAGACAAGTTGCTTTTGCCCAATTAAAACAAAAAGGTGTCTTAGTTCTTGATGCACCAGCAAATCAAATTTCTGATCAATTAGTGGAACGATATTTACAACTGAAAGCGAGAAATCAATTATAGGGAATAGGGAATAGGGAATAGGGAATAGGGAATAGGGAATAGGGAATAGGGAATAGGGAATAGGGAATAGGGAATAGGGAATAGGGAATAGGGAATAGGGAATAGGGAATTATTTATTCTCCCCATCACCCCATCATCCCTGTCACCTGTCACCTGTCACCTGTCACCTGTCACCTTTAAAGAATAGGATTAGGAGTGATGACTGCTAAAACTCCAGCTACTGCTGACGCAACTAGGGAGACAACAGCGGCATTAAATAACCACCAAGCAGCATCAGCAAGGGCTTTTTTACTGTCAATTGCTTGTTGTTTTGCTTGTTCTCTAATCACTTGCAGTCTTCTTTGAGTTTCTTGTTGAATGCGTTCAGCTTGATGTAATACGCTATCTCTTGCAGATTCAACGCGATTGATAATTTGATTAGCTTGTTCTTCAGAAATATCTGGACGAGAACTGAGGATAGCAACTAAAGTATCACGGTCGAAATGAGAAAGGCGATCGCGCAAAGCTTCAAACCCTGCTTGCGGGTCATCGAATATTTTGGCAAAATCCTGTTGAATGCCTTCATAATTGAGTTCGGGACGTTCTAAGGAGTTGAGATAGTCACGAATTCTGCCGAAAATTCTATCGACTAGCGATCGCACTCTTTGTTGAATCTGCTCGAATTGTTCCACAATGGAATCCCGCACAGATTCAATTTGGTCTACAATTCTGTTTGCCTCTGCTTCTGAAATATCCTCACGTTGGGAAAGCAAAGCTACTAATGTTGAACGGTCAATTCTAGAAACACGGTCGCCTAAACTACCAATACCTGCACGGGGTGAAGATAGCAACAATTGTAAATCACGTTTGATTCCTTCGGGATTCAGTTCTTCTTTGTGTGTGTTGCGGAGGTAGTTTTCTAAATTGGCTTCAAAGTCTAGCACTTGTTTAGTCGTGCGTTGTGCTAAACGTTGCGGTGCTTTAACAATGTTATTGATTGCTGTTTGTACAGAATTAATGATTTGGTTAACTTGTTCCTCACTCAAATCTTCACGCTGGGACAGCAATTTAACTAAAGTTTCTTTGTCAACTTTTGAGAGTCGGTCGCGCAATGCTAAAACACCTTGTTTGGGGTCACTAAACAATTTTTGCAAATCCCGCTGAATACCTTCAGGATTCAATTCTTCTAAGTTAGTATTCCGCAGATATTCGGCAATAGCCGTTGTAGTTTGTTCATATTGTTCTTTGGCTTTGTCTACCACTTTCTGCGGTACTTGAAGAATATTATCTCTTACTCCTTCTAAAGCATCTAAAGCTTGATTGATTTGTTCTTCGCTTAAATCTTGACGCTGACTCAATAATTGAACAAGCGTATCTCTATCAAATTGGGATAAGCGATCGCGCAAAAGATTAATTCCAGCTTGCGGGTCTTCTAATAAAACTCGAAAATCCCGTTTGATAGCATCAGGGTTAAGTTCTTCTTTATTAGTATTCCGCAAATAATCTTCTACCCTTTGGCGCAATTCATCAGCTTTATTTCTGGCTTGTTCTTGCCATTCCCTTGCGCGATTCAAAATATTATCACGAGTGCTTTCGAGTTGACCAACAATATTGTTAGCTTCCTCTTCACTAATATCTTGACGTTGCTGAAGTAGTTGAACAAAAGTATTACGGTCAAATTCACGCAAGCGTTCCTGTAAATCTGTAAATCCAGCTTCTGGGTCTTCTAGTAAGGTACTAAAATTGCGCTCAATACCTTCGGGATTTAGTTCTTCTTGGTTAGTATTTCGCAGATAATCTTCTATTTGACTGCGTAGGTTTTGGGATTTATGCTGTTTTTCTCCTTGCTGAACAATTTGGAAAACGTCTTGGCGAATATTTGTTAATTGTTTGGCAATTTCTTGAATTCTATCGGCGCTGATGTCACCCCGTTGTTGCAGCAAGTTAACAAAATAATCTTGATTAATTTCTTCTAACTGACGGCGCACAGTGCTAGGGTCTGCATTGGGGTCATAAATAACATCTCGAAATTCATCTTTAATCGTGAGTTGATTAAAATGCCAAGGAAAAGAATTGCGGATATATTCTTCTACATCTGCCTTGATAGTATTTTCAGGTTGCCTTGAGAATCTATCACCGAATTGAGTACCTATTTTACCAGCTTGTTCAGTTGTTTGGTTAGCAACCTGTTTCAACTGATCAATAATTTTATTGACATCAACATCTTGAACTTTAGTACCGATTTTTTTCAGTTCATTGGTAATTTCTTGCACATTTACATCAGCCAGGTTAACTCGCTCTAACACTGCTGTTCCCGCAGCACCTAAGCCATATTGAATAGCTTGTTTTAGGACTCCATTGGTTTGTTTACCATTGCCACCAACCGTTATCAGTTGTTGCAATTTTTCACCTAATTTTTCTGATTTTAATTCTTCTGGACTTGCCGATTTAAGCAAATCAATCACTTTTTCGGTCGTATTTTGGCGATTTATAACTTGTTTCCAAGCACTTTCTAATTGGTCAGCAATTTGATTAACATTTTCAGGAGAAAATTCTGCCTGACTACTGATTAAATCCACAAAGGTTTGACGATTGATATTTTCCAACAAGTTACTATCGCCAATATCTCGCAAATCTACATCTTTTAACAACTGATCAAATTGATTTCTAATTTCTTTGACATCTAACTTTGGCAACGGTAGAGAAGTCAAAGAATTTTGCAAAGTGTTTCTAATACTATTAACATTAAAACCAGAAGTTAATTCTCGACGAACTGCGGCGGTAATTTCTTCAGCGGTTGCTACCGTTTGTCTTTGAGCAATATTAGCACCAATCGCAGAAGTAGCTGTACCCAACAAACCTTGAATACCGGAAGTTACAGTGCTAACAAAAGAACCAATTAATGAGCCTACCGCACCTGAACCTACCCACATAATTATGGTGAAGTAGCTAGACCAAATAATTACACCAATAATTGCTCCTAAAACTGCACTTTCAATTAAGCTCAATTTAACTGCTAAAAAACAAGCGATGAATAAGGCAATACTGGAAGAAAAGATTGCCCAAGTCCCCACTTTAGCTTCAATTTTCCTAATACTTCCTCCTAATGTTTCGGCATCATCAACATCAGCATAAGCACCAGTGCCGATAGCGGAAATTCCCGCAGCTACAGAGAGATTGGTGAATAATAATTGAAATGCTAAGGCCATGACTATGCCACTTAGCAATGCTAGTAAAAATTTAGGACTAGAAAATACAAATGATGTTTGGACTGGAGTTAAAACTTCACCAGTGACTTTGATGGGAGCTAATCCTAAATGTAAATAGTAAGACTGTAAACTATTTACTGCAATTAGCAAAGTTTGAGAAAACATAATTTCATCCTTAAAACTGAAATCAACAATGAGTAAATTTAATTAAGAAAGACGTTTCTCAGGTATTATTGAGTAGTGATAGTTCTGGTTTGCTTCTAGTTTAAAGTTAGTAAAATTTGGGTTAAAATTGTATACATTCTTTATGTATACTTACCCTAGACTCATCTTGACTCTAATTTGTTGTAAATACTTCTGCCATTCGACACATACAGCAGGGAATAGGAAATAGGAAATAGGAAATATACCTATTATTCAGATGAGTAACAATAGCGATCGCGCCCCTGTTGTTTGGCATGGTACAATGCTTGATCGGCTGAACTAATGAGTATATCTGCCTTTATGTCCAAAGAGGGTATGAGTGAGCAAATTCCCATACTAACGGTGACGATATTCTTGATATCAGACTTTGCATGGGGAATTGCCAGATCGTGAATTGCTTGCTGAATATTTTGTGCTACTTTAATTGCTCCCGCTAAGTTAATATTGGGGAGGAGTACGGAAAATTCTTCTCCACCATAACGCGCTACGAGATCAGCAGGACGATAAACTGTTTGTTGCACTGTTTGAGCTACTCTGACTAGACAATCATCGCCTCCAAGATGACCATAATAGTCGTTATAATTTTTAAATTTATCAACATCAAATAAAATCAGTGCTAGGGGTTGTTGTTCTCGTGCAAGGCGGGTCCATTCTGCTTGCAGTCGTTCATCGAAGCAGCGACGGTTAGCCACTTGAGTCAAACCATCGAGATTTACCAGTTGTTCTAGTTTCTGATTTGCAATTACTAATTCTGTTGTTCTTTCCTGTACCCGTTGTTCCAAAGTTTCCAAAGATATTTGTAATTCAAGTGCCATGTCGTTAAACGATCTTGCAAGTTGACCTATTTCATCTTTTGAACCAACTTTGGCGCGGATATCTAAATTACCTGCGGTAAACTGGGACACTATATTTGTAAGGTAAATTATTGGCTTTGTTAGCAGTTGCCCAACAGCAAAAGCGATAATTGTCACTACTGAAGCGATAATTGCCAAGAGAAACATTGCGTCACGAATTTGCTTTTCTACTGGTGCTAGGGCAACACTAAGGGGTTGTGCGAACAACACAGACCAAGGTTTATATTTTAAATGAGCGATGGCAATCAGATTAACCTGATTACCTGTTGATGACAAAGATGAAATTAAATACGATTTTTTTTTATCTAATGCTTGCTTCAGTTTTGACTCATTAGTGGCCAATTCTTTAATAGGAGCATTAGGCAAACGCCCTTCTTTTTGCAGTTGATTTACAACAGCCAAAGGCAGAGGTACAATTGATTTAAAAAGTAGTTCTGGTGCTGTACTATGTGCTATATAAATATTATTTTCATCTAAAAGAATAGCAAAAGAATTTGCCCCAGCCCTTTCAGTTTCTCTAGTTACTAACTGCTGCACAACAGTAGCATTGTAGGCAACTCGCAACACGCCCAATATATCGCCCTTGGCATTGCGAACCGGACTACTAAAAAAGAGAATAACAAGATCAGGAATTTTTAGCGATCGCTTCATGCTAGAAACAAAAGATAAGCCTGTTTGCAGTGGTTGTTGAAAATAATCTGCGGCTGATTCGTCTTTGCCAATATTCGATTTCTCTGTATCCAATACATTTTTCCCGTTTAAATCGAGCAAAGAGTATGAGAGAATATTGAGCATATCTTTGCGACTCAGACGGCTTAATGTTTCTGTCGCTAATTGCATTTCGGGGCTATCATTTAGTTGTTGTGGAGTTAAGCTAAGGAAGCGTGCCAAACCTGGTAAAATTGCCTCTACGCGCACAGCATTAAGATTGACATCAATAAAGGCATCTATCCTATTAGCGGTTTCCTTAGCTGCCACAGATAAAGCCTGTTTGGCATTGTCAGTAAGTGCTTTTTCTGTTGTCTGTTTGTTGATAGATGCTAATAACAGCAATGGAATTAAAGCCACAATTAGAAACGAGGCGATCAACTTACTACGAATTCCACCCAAAAAAGTCTGCTGCATAACTTTATACTAGAAGGGAGGATTCAAGAAAGAAGAATTGAACAAACTTTTTAACTCAGGAAGGCGCGTTATGTTTCCAGCGCGAATAAAAAAGTCTGCATATATCTTGGCAGTTTTGTAGATGGAGTTAGGGTTACTAGATTCAAATAATTTTTGATTTTCTGCTAAATCAGTTAGATTTATTTCCTCAAGATAGATTGTATTGCTAGGAATTTTTAACTCTTTGCTGATGATAGCGTTTCCTTCTTGAATATTTGCTTTCCAGTAGTTTACTGCTTGCAGCCATGCTCGCAAAAATGCACGAACATCTTCGGGGCGATCGCGGATTATCTCTTTGCGAAAGACAATCAGATCTAAAATCAAGCCAGGGGTTTGTTTGCTGGTAAATAAAATATGTCCCCCTGATTTGATAGCTTCAGAAAGATGGGGTTCCCAAGTGTGTCCGGCTTGAATAACATTATTTTTTAGACGTTGAGGAATGTCTGAAGCCTCTAATTTAACCAAGTTCACATCATCGCTGGTTAAGTTAGCTTTTTTCAACATCTTAGTCACGAAAACTTCGCTAAAACCGCCTAGATTTGCACCCAACTTTTTACCTTTCAAGTCAGCAACGGTTTTAATTTCTGATTGGGCGACTACTACATCTGCTCCTGTTGATTCATTTACAACCATTACGCCTTGTATATCTGGATTTGTCGCACTCAAGATGATAAAACTTCCCAAGGAAGGTATAACACCATCATACTTACCCGCACTGAAATTTGCTGCTTCTAATCGGATGTATCGTTTATGAATTAGTTCCACATCTACGCCTTGGGCTTTGAAGAATCCTTTTTCTTGAGCAATGATGGCTGGATACTCCCCAACAAAATATCCAGATAGTATTTTCAAGGGAGGGCGTTTTAATTCTGTTGGTGTCGAAGCATGACAAGCAAATAGCAAACAGGAGCTAATGAGACAAATACTAATGTATTTGAGTATTTTCAACATATAATGTTTGATATTTCCTGATTTTTGCTGTTTAAAGATTATAAATATTCTATAATAGATTTACCTACTGCATTAACCCTCTTGTTTCAATTTTTAAGTTTTATGAATAACTCTGATATTTTTGCGACTACAATATATAACTAAAATAATAAATAATCCCATCCCTACTAAATATTTAATCGGGTCTGGAACAATGGGATTAGGAGAGAAAAATCCTTCAATAATCCCAGCAATAATTAGCATTGGTACAATACCAAATACTAATTGTGCAGCTAAAGAACCATAAAATTTAATTGCATCTCGACGACGATATTTACCAGGCAATAAAATTGCTTTGGCTATTAAAAGTCCTGCTCCACCTGCAAAAAAAATCGCAGGTAATTCCAACGCACCATGAGGAAGTACAAAAGCCCAAAACGGATACGCGAGATTATTTTGACCTACTAAAGTTCCAATAGCACCAATTAATAAACCATTAAATATCATTATATAAGTTGTATACAGCCCGGCTGTAATTCCCCCGGCCACAGCACCAAAAGACACGGAAATATTATTAATCATAATATTGGTGGATGCTACAGGTTCAGTGCCGACAATTGAACCCATCCATAATTGACCTTTATCTCGTACTTGGGAAATTAATTCTTCAGATGCTATCAGCGAAATAAAATTGGGGTCTTGCCAAGCATACCACCAAGCTAATAAAGCACCAAATATAAACATAGCAGTAGCAGTGGCTATGTATGGAAATGTTTGCTGCACTACAGCCGGAAATCCTCGACGGTAAAATTCTGCGACTGCTTGCCATTCTTGTTTACGAGAACCCTGGTAAATTTGTGTATAAGCACGAGTTGTCAAGGATTGTAAACTTTGGATTAAAGTATTACCGACTTCTTGGGTCCGCGCACGGGCTAAATCTGCGGCTACGGAACGATATAAACTGGCTAACTCTCTAATTTCACTCGCTCGTAAAGATTTTAAGCGTTGTTGTTCAACTTTCCTTAATAGAGAGTCCAAACGCTGCCAATTTTCTTCTCGTCGTCCAATCCAACGTTTAATATTCATAAAATTTACGGGTACTGTGTTTAATTTAGCTTAAGATGGCCTCAAATCAAGCTCCGTAAATCAAGGAACATTTACCACTATGTATGAAAACAGGGGTTTGCCCAGTCCCTTACAGCCGTTAAGTATTGGTAATGTGGTCAGTGCCGCAGTCCGCTTATATCGCTCTCATCTCAAAACTTATCTGCGATTAGCTCTGACTGCCCATTTGTGGGTGTTAGTTCCCATTTATGGCTGGGCTAAATATGCAGCCTATTCTGGACTTATTTCCCGTTTAGCTTTTGGAGAATTAATTAACCAGCCTGAAAGTGTGGAAGATGCTAGAAGTCATGTTAATCCACGTTTATGGTCATTCTGGGGAGTTTATTTGCGAATAGGGATAAATGTATTTTTAGTTTATCTAGGACTAATCATTGCCGCTGGTATAGTAGTAGGTTTGTTAGCAGTAGTATTGAGTACAATCTTAGGTCGTAGTGGAGCGATTATCGTCACTACTTTAGTTGCTGTTTTAATAGTAATTTTTGTAGTGCTGGGATTAACTTGGTTCTATGCCCGTTGGGTGATAGCTGAAGTACCATTAGCTGTGGAAGAAAATATTAATGGTAGGGAGAGTGTAAATAGAAGTTGGGAGTTAACGAAAGCTTCGGTTTTTCGGATTCAAGGGATAGTAATAGTTGGTGGTATTGTCACACTGCCAATTGTGTTTTTATTTAATTATTTACCAAGTTTCTTCCTCATACCACTGGAGCAAGGTTCTACTATCTACTGGATTGTTTATACTATTTCTCTGCTGATTAGTTTGATAGGAGGAATGTTTGTCATGCCATTTTGGCAATCCATGAAAGCTGTTTTATATTATGACTTACGCAGTCGCCGTGAGGGTTTAGGTTTGCAATTACGCGATCGCGGAATTTAAAATCATGCACTTATTCAACAGAATTAAATTCAGCACTCCAGAAAGCGTTGAGTTGGAATTTACCCTGGCTGGAATAGGAAGTAGGACTTGGGCGCTAATTATTGACTATAATATTTTGGGTTTGAGTTTAGCTCTTTTTATCTTTCTCTGGGTGACGATTTCCGCACAGTTAATTGATACTGGGTTAGAAATTTTTGGAACTGGTTTCGGTTTATGGATGACGGCGATAGGTTTATTGAGTCTCTTCTTTATTTACACAGGTTATTTTGTTTTTTTTGAAACTATTTGGCAGGGACAAACTCCTGGTAAACGCATTGCTAAAATTCGGGTAGTGCGAGATGATGGTAGACCTCTGAGTTTACAACAAGCTGCACTCCGGGCTTTACTGCGTCCGATTGATGAGACTTTATTTATTGGTGCTTGTTTAATTATGTTTGGTAAAAGTGAAAAGCGCCTTGGTGATTTAGTTGCTGGTACTATAGTAATTCAAACTCAAACAGTTAATAAATCTGCACATCTGATTATTTCCGCAGAAGCAAAATCCTTTTATATCAGTTTGCAAAAAATATCTGATTTATCACAATTGTTACCTGATGATTTTGCCATCATTCGTGAATATTTACTGCGACGTAATGGAATGTCGCACAAAGCTAGGACATCTCTATCACTAAAATTATCTCAACAGGTACAATCTATTATTAACTTAACAATAATGCCAGCTGATATTTCATCTGATGTATTTTTAGAAGCTGTTTATTTAGCTTATCAACAACCAGAATTTGAGTAAGTATTCAGCAGTCAGCAGTCAGCCATCAGAGATATGCAGAGAATAATCACTGACAACTGACCAAGCCCCGTTAGGAGTTTGGGGTGTGGGGTGTGGGGCTTCCAGATAGCCCCAACCACCTTTGGGATACAAGCTCCGTATTCTCAATACGCTTGCGTTGAGCCAAGATCAACCTCTGTCCAACGCTGTCTTCCCTACACCCTATACCCTACCCCCTACACCCTGTTTCTGACAACTGACCACTGACAAATTAAAACTCCAAACTAGTCCACTCTGGTTGACGATAATATTTTGTCATGTTGTCAAACTTCCGCAACTCAGCCCGATGGATTAAAATTTCTGGGAAATTCAATAACCATTGTTGATTTAACTCTGACAGCTGATCACTGAGTTTTATTCGGTCTAGTTCAGTGGGAATTTCACCAAAATAACCTAATGTAATATGAGCAGTAAAGTTATAATGTTGCTCAATCCCTAAGCCCATTAACTTCCGATTTTGATAAATTAATCGTCGGAGTTGAATAATCTCTTCATAGCAGCGTTCATCTTTAGGGATTAAGCACACACCTACAGCCCTTGGCATCACTATCAGTCCTAGCATTTGCCAGGAAATTGGATTAGGGGCTTTGTTTCTTAACTGTTGATACTGGTCAAATAAATTACCTAGGCAAGAGTTTAACTCCTGTTCAAATTGGGGATTTTTTTCAGTAGCATGAATGAAAGCATGATCCCAAATCAAGTCTGCAACGGTCAAATGAAAACTGGCAGGAGGCACGGGTACAATCAAATCACAGTTGACTGGTAACTCTAACAGCGACCGTTGATAGGTCTTGATTTGATTGTAAAAATCAGCGTTTTGTGTATCTTCTTCTGCTGGTGGGGTGATCAGCGTATAGCCAGGAAAAGAGGTTGGTTGTCTGACTCCAGCATGGAGTTTGAATTTATAAGATTCCTGGATATGCTGAACTTGGGTTTTGTAAGATTCTGGTAGCGTCATGCGTGCTACCCGATTTAAATAGGTTTGGTAGTTGTCGTCCAATCTTCTTAGCCTCGATCTCTCTTGATAGATTGTAGGAAAATTTACTCAATTTGACCAAGTTATGCCAATTAAAAATTAAAAATTAAAAATTGGGCAGGTAGGAACAATCAAGATCAATAATCCCTGTTCCCTGTTTCCCATTCTCTATTTGGAACTGTTATGCCAATTTATGTTTACTGGGGTGAAGATGATTTTGCCATTGAAAAAGCCGTGACAGTTTTGCGCGATCGCATTCTTGATCCTCTATGGATCAGTTTTAACTATACTGCTTTTCCCCCAGATCAAGCAGATGCTGTGATTCAGGCTTTAAATCAAGTCATGACACCCTCTTTTGGCGCTGGTGGACGTTTGGTATGGTTAATCAATTCTACTCTTTGTCAACAGTGTCCAGAAAATGTGTTATCAGAATTACAACGCACTTTACCCGTAATTCCTGAAGACTCGTTTTTATTGTTGACTAGCCGTAACAAACCTGATGAACGCTTAAAAGCCACAAAATTTTTAAAGCAATTTGCCCAGTTCCAAGAATTTCCTCTCATTCCTCCCTGGAAAACGGAATTGCTGGTACAAGCTGTTAATCAAGCTGCTCAAACTGTGGGTGTAAAACTAACTACTCAGACTGCTGAACTGTTGGCAGAATCTATAGGTAACGATACACGGCTTCTCTACAATGAAATGGAGAAATTACGGCTTTACACAGAAGGTAGTAACAAGCCGTTAGATGTCAATACTGTAACTCAATTAGTCAGAAATACTACTCAAAATACTTTACAATTGGCAGCAGCCATTAGAACTGGAGATACACCTAAAGCTTTAGGAATTGTAGGTGATTTAATTAATGCCGCCGAACCTGGATTACGGATTGTTGCCACTTTAATAGGTCAGTTTCGCACTTGGCTTTGGGTAAAGATTATGATGGAAAGTGGAGAGCGTAACCCCCAAGCGATCGCTCAGGCTGCGGAAATCAATAACCCTAAACGTATCTATTTTTTACAGCAAGAAGTTAAATCTCTTTCTGTACAGCAACTAGTATTATCTTTACCCCTACTCCTGGAATTAGAAGTTAGCCTGAAACAAGGGGCTTCAGAAACCTCAATCCTACAAACTAAAGTGATAGAGCTTTGTCAACTATATCAGAGAAGGTAATTGGTAATTATTGCTTTTTTATCTGTCACCTGTCACCTGTCACCTGTCACCTGTCACCTGTCACCTGTCACCTGTCACCTGTCACCTGTCACCTGTCACCTGTCACCTGTCACCTGTCACCTGTCACCTGATAAAAATTAACTTGATTTCAGATTGAGTGGAACTTCTTCTTCCTAAAATAATTCAAATCCATTATCATACCTCTACTATTATTCTGTGTCATCTATCCTATGCGGGAAATTTTCTTCGTACTTGTCCGAAATCAAATCAAGCCAATACTGTCTGGGTCTTTGGTATTTGCAACTCTCACCACAACGAGTTTGATTTTCACCTCTTTAGGTCTGAGTCACAAAGCTAATGCTCAAACCTTGACCGTTAATAAGACAGAAGTTACTAGGTATGCTCAGTCTGTCCTCACAATGGAACCAAAACGGCAGAAGGCTTTTGAGGAAATTAAAAAACTGATAGGTGGAACAGAAATTCCCAAAATAGTTTGCAATGACCCTAACAGCATCAATTCTCTTCCGAATAAGGCCAGGGGTATAGCTGTTGAATATTGTAACAATTCCCAACAAATAGTTGAAGACAATGGTTTGAGTATTGAACGATTCAATCAAATCACTCTAGAAATCCAAAATAACAATGATTTGAAAAAAGAAATTTATAATACGTTATTAAAAATACAGAATACCCCTAAACCTAAAACTGATGCGTCTAATAACCGTTAAATATTATCTGAACAATCAGGTTTAAAACCGGACTTCGTCCAAAGTTTTTGGATCGGGGTACAAATCCCCGTTAAAAAAACTGCCTTCTGCCCTGTGCCTTCGTTAAAAACTGTTTTTTTACGCTTTTAATTACATACTTCTCATTTAATAATCAGGAGTTATTAAGTTGGTTCGGAAAAAGTTAAAGGGTAAAGGAGCAAAATTGTCTTTTATCCTTTTTTTAGTGACTTTTCTCCCAATTCACCACGAAATCTATCAAAAGATAGATATTGGAATTAATCTCCTTTTACTTACGAAAATACTCTTCCCACTGCTGAATCTATCAGAGTTAACGAATCCATGTAATTGAGCTAAAAGGAGTAAATTATGAAAATATCCTACAACAGAAATATACACAAATTGCTGTTTAGTTCAGCGTCAATAGTTGCAGTTACCGCAATAGCAATCACATCATCATCATCTCCATCTTTCAGTTATGCGTCTACAAATGTAGCACCAAAAACATCTACAGAAAAACTGGTTGCCTATAATCTAAGTGTTTACCGCAGTAACTTCGGTTTCAAGTTTAACTATTCCTCTAAGGACTTTGTTGTCAGTCAAAAAACAAATAGAGGTGGTTCTAATTCAAGTTTAGCTATAGTTAATATTTGGACTAAAGAACATAATCGAAAAATTCAAGCTGGAGCTTATGAAGGAGGTACAGAATACCCAGCAAATGTACAAGTGACAGTTTCCAAAAATCCCCAACGCTTACCTTTACTTACATGGATTCAGCAAAATCAGAATTTTGCAGCAACTAGAAACTTTAAGACCGCCAAAATAGCAAATAAAAATGCTATTCAATTTGAATCTAGTGGGTTGTATGAACATAAACACATTGCTGTAGTTAACCCTAAAAATTCTCAAATCATTGTTGTAACATTAGCTCAAGTTGGCTCTGGAAATAATGATGCTGTATACCGCAGAGCTTATGAACAGGTGATCCAATCTTTGTCATTTAATTGATCATAGGAAAGAAGTGATAGATGACAGTGAGCAGAGGAAAAGGAGAAGATAGGATAAGCTGTTGTACATTTAAAATGCACAACAGCAAGTCAAAAGTCAAAAGTGAAGAAAGTTTCAGGGTACTTTTCCTCAATATCGCAATATATAATCTAGCTGCACAGCAGCTTAAAATAAATAATTACGAATTACTTATCCCTTACGGTAGTCGTAGACTCTATTATGAATTATTGCATTCTATCAATTGTCCGATATTGAATTGCTTCTGCTACATATTGGGGTTTGATATTTTCATCTCCGGCTAAATCTGCAATTGTGCGTGCTACCTTGAGAATGCGATCGCTCGCTCTTGCAGATAACCCTAATTTTCTAATTGCTGCTTCTAATAAATTCCGACTAGCATCATCTAATTTACACCATTTTTGTAAATGACGACTTTGCATTTGGGCATTACAACGCAGATTTGCTTCTGATTGAAAACGATTTGTCGCAATGTCCCGCGCTTTCTGCACCCTTTCCCGCACAGATTTTGATGGTTCTCCTGTTGTTGCAGTTTGGGTAATTTCCTCTGGTTTCAAGCGATTTACCGCTACTTGTAAATCAATTCTATCCATCAAGGGACCTGATAACTTTGCCCAATATTGTTCTCTTTGTCTAGGTGAACAAGTACACTGTTGAATTGTATCACCATAATAACCACAAGGACAGGGATTTGTACTAGCAACTAATGTAAATTGTGCCGGGAAAACTACAGATTGACGAGTACGAGAAATCGTTACAGAACCATCTTCCAAAGGTTGACGCAGAAACTCTAAAACATCACGTTTAAATTCTGTGAGTTCATCCAAAAACAAGATACCAAAATGTGATAAAGATATTTCTCCAGGACGAGGAAAACTACCACCACCAACTAAAGATGGACCCGATGCAGAATGATGGGGACTGCGAAAAGGTCTTTCCCGTACTAATGAACCACGATTTTTTAATAATCCAGCAACAGAATGAATACGAGTTACTTCTAAAGATTCCGAAAATTCCAAAGGTGGTAAAATTCCTGGTAAACGTCTTGCTAACATTGTTTTTCCGCTTCCAGGTGGTCCGACAAAAATTAAATTATGTCCTCCAGCAGCGGCAATTTCCAAAGCTCGACGTGCATGAGCTTGTCCTTTTACATCTTGCAAATCGGCTAAATTTAAAGATGTTACTGATAAGGTTTCTACTGTTTCATTTAATTTTACAGGTTGATAATTTCCAGGATTATTTAATAAATTTACAACATCAGTAATATTACTACAACCATAAACATCTAATCCTTCCACAACAGCAGCTTCTTGAACATTATCAATAGGAACAACTAAACCAGTAATTCCCATTTTTTTTGCAGTTGCAGCAATTGGTAAAACACCAGAAACCGGACGCAAAGTACCATCTAAAGAAACTTCACCTAAAAATAAAAAATCACCTAATAAATCGGCGTTAACTTGTTCAGAAGCAGCTAAAATTCCCACACTAATAGGTAAATCAAAAGCTGGCCCTTCTTTCCTTAAATCTGCGGGGGTGAGATTAATTACAATTTTTCGCATGGGAAAAGCAAAACCTGCATTTTTTAATGTTGCTTTTACCCGTTCTTTAGATTCTTGAATCGCGGAATCTGGTAAACCTAAAATCACAATTCCCGGTAAACCACCAGAAACATCAACTTCCACACCCACTTTTACAGCGTCAATACCAACAATAGATGCACTCCAGACTCTAGCCAGCATTTTTCATATATTAATAAACCTTGAGAATATCAAAGCAGATCAGGAGGTGCATTAACAATGAGTGAAATCACGCAATAAGTCTGTTAATAATCATAAAATCAGGAAAACTTCCAGCTAAAATAATAGCAGCTAAAGATTTAGGTGACTTATGGTTCAAGCATTAACAAAACCATTAACCTTGGAAGAGTTTATTATTCAATATGGTAATAATCCCCGCTATGAACTTGCAGATGGAGAACTGATTGACATGGAACATACAGGACCACATGAAGCAGTAGGTGGTAAAATAGCTACTCAAATAGGTATTACTATCAGTGCGGAAAAACTTCCCTGGTTTATTCCTCGCACTTGTTTGATTCGTCCTTTCCCGGAAACTGCTACAGCCCGCCGTCCTGATATTGTAGTATTAGATGAAACAATGCTGCACCATGAACCTTTTTGGGAATATGAACCAGTTATTGCGTTAGGACAATCAATTAAATTAGTTGTTGAAGTGGTAAGTACAAATTGGGAAACAGATTATGCACGTAAAGTTGAAGAATACGCTTTATTAGGAATTCCTGAATATTGGATTGTTGATTATCGTGGGTTAGGTGGAGTGGTTTTTATTGGTAAACCAAAACAACCGACATTTACAGTTTGTCAATTAATTGGTGAAGATTACAGTCAGCAGAAATATCGTTTAGGTGAGTTGATTAAATCTCCTCTTTTACCTTCGCTGCAACTGCGGTTAGATGATGTGATGCCAAGATAAATATTAAAAGTATAATCAAATTATCCATAAGAGCAAATTTAAGGTACATAAATCATGGTTCAAGTCTTACAAAAACCAGTAACTTTTGCAGAATTTGTAGATTGGAAACCAGACGGAGGAAACTATGAACTGCATAATGGAGTAATTGTTGAAATGTCACAACCATCAGGACCACATGAAGATATTATAGGCTTTACAGCTAGAAAAATAACTGTAGAATTTGATAGATTAAATCTTCCTTACTCCATTCCTAAACAAGCATTAGTTAAACCACCCGAAAGTGAATCAGGCTATGTTCCAGATATTTTATTATTAAACCGGACTAATTTAATAAATGAACAACTTTAGCACAAACAATCAACTGTAACTCAAGCTGCTTCCATTCCCCTGATTGTTGAAGTTGTTAGTACAAATTGGCGTGATGACTACTTGACTAAATTACGCGATTATGAAGAAATAGGTATTCCTGAATATTGGATTATTGATTATTTAGGTTTAGGAGGTATTCGTTATATAGGTAGTCCTAAACAACCTACTATATCTTTTTCTCTGCAAAAAAGCGATCGCCTACCTTACTCCGCGCAATCGCTACGCATAGCCTAAAATTTCTAACAGATGAACAGGTAAAACTGCATGAATCAACCCACAGACACCATTTTCGGTAAAATCATTCGTCGGGAAATTCCCGCAAACATAGTTTATGAGGATGACTTGGCTTTAGCGTTTACAGATGTTAACCCCCAAGCACCAGTTCACATCCTCGTTATTCCCAAGAAACCCATAGTTAACATAGCTACCGCCGAACCAGAAGACCAAGCATTACTAGGACATCTATTGTTAACAGTCCAAAAAGTTGCCGCAAAAGCAGGATTAGAAGCCGGTTATCGCGTGGTTATGAACACTGGTAATGATGGCGGTCAAACAGTTTATCACCTACACATACACATCTTAGGTGGTCGTCCTATGGCATGGCCTCCTGGTTGATCTTTACCTATCAATCATCTACAAATCTTGTGGGATGGGCAAGATGCCCATCCCATTATCATTTCTGTTAATCTCACTACATTAGAAAAATCTATAACTGTTATAAGTTACACTAAATTAATTTATCTTTACAAAACTAAACATACAGTTTAAGCTTTGTATACAGGTGAGAAAAAAACTCGCCGACATTATAAAACACGCAATCATAAGAAAATGACCACAGCTATTCAACAGCGCCAAAGCGCAAATATCTGGGATCGCTTCTGTGAATTCATTACCAGCACCAACAACCGCCTATACATCGGCTGGTTCGGTGTATTAATGATCCCCACCCTGTTAGCAGCTACTACTTGCTTCATCATTGCGTTTATTGCCGCTCCTCCCGTTGACATCGACGGTATCCGCGAACCAGTTGCAGGTTCTTTGATCTACGGAAACAACATCATCTCCGGTGCAGTTGTTCCTTCTTCTAACGCTATCGGTTTGCACTTCTACCCCATTTGGGAAGCAGCTTCCTTAGATGAGTGGTTGTATAACGGTGGTCCTTACCAATTGGTAATTTTCCACTTCTTGACCGGCGTATTCTGCTACTTAGGTCGTGAGTGGGAACTTTCCTACCGCTTGGGTATGCGTCCTTGGATCTGCCTAGCTTTCTCTGCACCTGTAGCAGCAGCTACCGCAGTATTCTTGATCTACCCCATCGGTCAAGGTTCTTTCTCTGATGGTATGCCTTTGGGTATCTCCGGTACATTCAACTTCATGATCGTGTTCCAAGCAGAACACAACATCTTGATGCACCCCTTCCATATGTTAGGTGTAGCTGGTGTATTCGGTGGTAGCTTGTTCTCTGCAATGCACGGTTCTTTGGTTACTTCCTCCTTGGTTCGTGAAACAACCGAAAACGAATCTCAAAACTACGGTTACAAATTCGGTCAAGAAGAAGAAACCTACAACATCGTTGCTGCACACGGTTACTTCGGTCGCTTAATCTTCCAATACGCTTCCTTCAACAACAGCCGTTCTCTACACTTCTTCCTCGCTGCTTGGCCTGTAATCGGAATCTGGTTCACAGCGTTGGGTGTAAGCACAATGGCTTTCAACTTGAACGGTTTCAACTTCAACCAATCCATCATTGACTCTCAAGGTCGTGTAATCGGTACTTGGGCTGATGTAATCAACCGCGCTAACTTGGGTATGGAAGTAATGCACGAGCGTAACGCTCACAACTTCCCCTTAGACTTAGCTGCTGGTGAAGTTGCTCCTGTTGCTTTGACTGCTCCTGCAATCAACGGCTAATCTGAAAGCTTCAGATAAATAAAAAACGCTCTCCAGAAATGGGGGGCGTTTTTTTTGTCAGAATCAGGATTTACAGGATTTAAGGATGAACAGGATTGTTTATGAATATTTACAGAATATTGCAGGTAAATGATGTACGAAACAAACTAGACATAAATCTAGACATAAATACAGCTAATATAGCCTCTATCATCTACATCCTGAAATTCCTAAAAATTTGTAAATCTTGATTCAAACTATTAACAATATAGCTGTAGACAAGGCAGTTACGACACTTTCAAAAGCTAAAAGCTAGTGATAATAAGGGTTTCACTTTTGCCTTTTGCCTCTTGCCTCTTGCCTTCCGCTATACTTTGCCACCATACTACCTAAAAGCTGTAAATCTATTGGTTTAGAAATATAGTCATTCACACCAGCAGCTAGACAAGTTTCTTTATCCCCTTTCATAGCCATTGCTGTTTGAGCAATTATTGGTATGTGTTGATATTGGGGATTTTGTCGGATTTTTTGTACCAGGTTTAAGCCATTGGCATCTGGTAAACAAACATCCATTAAAATGACTACTGGTTCTATCTGCGCTAACATAGTCCACATTTCGTTAGGATTCCGGACACAATTTACTTGATAACCTAATCTACCCAGATAAATTCGCATTAATTCCGAATTTGCTAAATCATCTTCTACCAGCAAAATTATTCGTGATGAAGCTTTATAATTATGAGCAGCAAATTGGGAAACAGAGCCATTACTGACTCCTTGAATAACTTTTAAATCCTTTTCTGCCTTGATTTCGATTGCTTCTAAAACTTGACCCTGGGGTTTGATAGGGAGGAAAATAGTAAAACAAGAACCTTCGTTAATAGCAGATTGTAACTCTAAATAACCACCATGAATTTCTGCTAGTTGCTGAGTAACTACTAAGCCTAAACCTGTACCTTCGTTGTTGCTAGATGTCGAGTTAACAATTTGACTGTAGGGACGAAATAAGAGAGTTTGGTTGTCCGGGGAGATGCCAATACCAGTATCCCAAACTGTAAATCGTAAATATAAATCTTGTTTTTTCACCCGTAAACCAACGCTGCCTGAATTTGTAAATTTGACAGCATTAAATAATAAATTCAATAGCATTTGCTTAAGTCGCAAGGGATCAGCTACTAAATTTGTAACATCATCATCTATTTCTAGACGCAGTTTCAAACCCTTATTAGCAGCTTTTTCTTTCACTAAAGCTAAAACATTACTACAAAGTGTCGGTACATCGACTATTTCCCATTGCACTTCTAGCTGATTAGCTTCAATTTTAGAGAGATCCAAAATATCGTTAATCAGGTCTAGCAAATGCTTACCACTGGATTGGATAATGTGTAAATACTCTTGATGGCGTTGTCTCTCTGGTTCGTAACCTTGTGCTAGAAGCAGATGAGTAAATCCGATAATAGAACTTAAAGGAGTACGGATTTCGTGGCTAGTATTAGCAAGAAACTGGTTTTTAAGTTGATTGGTGCGTTCTAGTTGTTGATTAAAGTTTGTTAACTCTTGACAACGTTGTTGCCAAGATTGAATTTGCCTTAGTTGTGCCAAAGCTGTATGAAAATATTGGATTGTTTTTGTGATTAATTGCGATCGCAGTTGAGTCTGTAATGGATGGATTCGCTGACCATTGTGATTGGGTTTGATTCTGGCAATCATCAGCCATACCAGCAGATGACTGGAGTCATCAACTAAACGCCAAGCACTGCGTGGTTTTTGTCTCTCCATCTGTTGTAAATCTTCTAGTCTGATGGCAGCGTCTAATTTAAACTCCAGCTTTGTGTGTTGTTTAGAGCTAATTTCTAGAGTGCGTGTTTCTAAGGTAGAAATACTAGAAACATAGCAAATCTTACCGACGTTTTCTTGTGGTTGACATTGAGCGATGCCTACGGCATACTGCGTGAACGCTATCCAATCAGCATTTAGAGCCTGATGAAGTTCATTTACCACGGTTTGAAAAATTTCTGCTTCTGCGGCTATCCCTTGTGGCATCGTGTTTACAGCCGAAAGTAGACATTCATGCAACCGACTTTGCAACCGATTCAAGCTGCTTTCCAACCACAAGGCGTTCCGCAGTTGCTGGATTGTTTGCAAAAGTTTTGGTGTTCCATCTATCTGTGAGTTCTGTTCTGGTAAGCTTGAAGATTGCTGCATGGTCAACTCGACCGCCAAAGAAATTGATCTGGGCAAGAAAATGCGAAATTTATTTTATGTATTTTAACGGATAAATCTCTTTCAATTGTAAAACATAACTGGTAGTGTCGGTGATAATGCTCAATCCAAATACTTATTAAAAAAAGTAAATATTGATTTTTTTGCTAGAGAAACTGAAAACAATGGATACACAACTAGCTCAATTAATAATTAATGGCATTGCTGTGGGTAGTATTATTGCCCTAGCAGCAGTCGGACTAACACTTACCTATGGAATTTTACGATTATCTAATTTTGCTCATGGTGACTTTCTCACACTGGGAGCTTATTTGACACTACTAATAAATAACCTGGGTATAAATATCTGGATATCAATGATACTAGCTGCTGCGGGAACAGTAGCCGCAATGTTACTAGCAGAAAAATTGTTGTGGTCAAAGATGCGCTCGATTCGTGCTACTTCCACAACCCTGATCATTATCTCTATTGGACTAGCTTTATTTCTCCGCAATGGCATTATTTTTATCTGGGGTGGTAAAAACCTCAACTATAATCTTCCTGTCATTCCTGCTCTGGAAATTGGGGAATTAAGAGTACCACAAAATCAATTATGGGTACTGGGGTTAGCAGTGCTGGCAATTTTATCTCTCCACTACTTACTGCAAAACACCAAAATTGGTAAAGCTATGCGAGCAGTGGCCGATGATTTAGATTTAGCTAGAGTCTCTGGCATCAATGTTGACCGAGTAATTCTTTGGACTTGGGTAATTGCTGGTACTTTAACTTCTTTAGGTGGCAGTATGTACGGTTTGATGACTGCGGTACGTCCAAATATGGGTTGGTTCTTGATTTTACCCTTATTTGCCTCTGTCATTTTAGGGGGAATTGGCAACCCCTACGGTGCGATCGCCGCTGCTTTTATCATTGGTATTTTCCAAGAAGTCAGCACCCCTTGGTTGGGTTCACAGTACAAACAAGGTGTAGCACTGTTAATCATGATTTTGGTGCTACTCATTCGTCCCAAAGGTTTATTCAAAGGCACGATTTGAGCAGTTAGTAGTCAGCAGTCAGCAGTCAGCCTAACGGTAAGCCATAGCACAACAAATACTAACCTGCTTAATTCAAAAGCTGAACGCCGATAGCTGATAGCTAACTTGAGCAGCACCATTCCACTTCTAATTATTCAATGATGTGGAAATAATAAGCTGCTACCAAAAAGTTGATAGCCAACAGTAACAACGCCCAGCCTGTACGAAAAGCATAGGTTGGTTTAGCAGCTTTACCTTTTGTCATAATTTGGTTCTCCTGTTTTGATGACTTTTTAACAAATACCAAACAGAAGCACCAATTCCCCAGAATCTTTAAAAATATTTGTGTGAGAACAGGAAACAGCTAAGAGGAAAAGGAGCAGGGAGCAGGGAGTAATGGGGAAAACTCTTCTACCCCACACCCTAGAGTAGCGAGTAGCGAGTACCGAGTACCGAGTGGTTGACTCGTCTTCTTGTCACCACTCATGACTCATCGCTCGTTACTTGTCTGTCCCCTACACCCTACACCCCACACCCTAACCTTATTCCCCAGCGTGATAGGAACTACGCACCAAGGGAGCGGAACGAACATGAGTAAATCCCATTTCTGCGGCTATTCTGCCAAGTTGATCAAATTCCTCTGGTGTCCAGTATTTTTGTACTGGCAAATGTTCTAACGATGGACGCATATATTGACCGAGTGTTAGGCGATCGCAGCCTACAGCCCTTAAATCTGCCATTGTCTCAATAACTTCTTCCTTGGTTTCTCCATGTCCCAGCATCAAACCTGACTTGGTGGGAATACTAGTATCAATTTCTTTAACTGTTGCCAGCACTTCTAAAGAGCGATCGTATTTCGCTCCCCGTCTTACTGGCCCCGTTAACCTCCGCACCGTCTCGACATTATGGTTGTAACAAGCTGGTTTAGCAGTAACAATCATTTCTATTCTTTGCTTTTGACCAGCCACACCAACACCCCCACCACCCCAAAAATCTGGTGTCAGCACTTCTATTTGTGTTTCTGGGTTAATTTGGCGAATTGTCTGCATCGTTGTGACAAAATGACCTGCACCTCCGTCATGTAAGTCATCACGGGCTACTGAAGTCAGTACCACATAGCGCAATCCCAAAAGCTGCACGGACTCGGCTACCTTTTGCGGTTCTTCCTGATCTACAGCCATTGGGGCATGACCTTTATCTACTTGACAAAAAGCACAAGACCTGGTGCAGGTGGGTCCCATCAGTAAAAAAGTTGCGGTTTTTTGGGCATAGCACTCTCCCCGATTAGGACAGCGGCCTTCTTCACAAATCGTATGAATTTGGCGCTGCTTAATAATACGTTGTACAGTAGAAATCTCACTGGCTTTACCGATAGAACGACGCAACCAAATAGGCATTGCGGCAATTTCTGATTTGAGTTCAATTTGTCTTAAAGAATTCATAAATATTTCATCTATCTAAAAAAATAGAGATAAAAGATATACTACTATAGGTTAAGAGAAATCATTGAGCAGCTTAAATTACCTTGAAAGTCTGTTACATTAAGACTCGTAAAGGTAAAGCTAGTGATAGCTTACTAACCATTAATGAAAAAACAAGCAAAAGTTGTATACCTAACTTGCAATTTTGGCACTTATACAGAAATATACTGTCCCCCAATTTACACAAATCCTGTATATAGTGGGAGAATTCTTAATGTCAAGCGGCAAATCAGCCATCTAAACTTATAGTCTTTGGTAGAGTAATCAGTCGTGGCCAACAAAATTTTAGTTATCGATGACACTACAGTTGTCAGGGTAAAAGTACGTGAAATGTTGCCTCCGGGCAATTTTGAAGTATTGGAAGCAAAAGACGGCTTAGAAGGATATAACCTCATGCTTCAAGAAAAAGTCAGCTTGATCATGTTGGATTTTATATTACCTAAGATGAGTGGCTGGGAAGTATTCCAAAAAATTCAAGCCCAGTCAGAATTAAAGAAAATTCCTTTGGTGATCATGTCTGGTCGCAAAGAGGAGGTAACGGAAAAAATTCCTGAACCATTTGAAAGCTTTGAATTTCTCAACAAGCCTTTTGACCAAAGACAGCTAATTAATTCTATTAAATCAGCTATGGCTATAGCTGCTAGAATAGGTCGTCAAGATGTTGTTACCCAACCAGTGCAGAAAGAACCAGTTGGTTCAAAATCAGCTGCTACAGAAGGTGCTTCAGCCGCAGAAATTCAGGCGTTAAATGCCAAAATTACCAAAATGCAAGCTGAAATTGATAGCTTGAAGAAACAGCTAACTCAGATTGTGACATTTATTAAACAGAAAATTAAATAGTGTTGGCTTTTTCTATTCTTCGTAAGAATTCAGGAGTCAGGAGTCAGAAAATTTGTTTGTAGCAGTGAGCTACAGAAGTACGTTTTCTCATCAATTATCCAGAATAACTCGAAAACTCTAATTCATTCTGTAGGCGTAGCCGTGCCGCAGGCTATCCTGTATTCTGTATCCTGAATCCTTACTATTATTCTTGTCACTCAAAATATTTCAGTCCTTGAAAACAGTTATTACTGACTAAACCTGCCAGCTTATTCTTAGATAGAGACAATGGCAGGTTTTTTACTTTCGTTCAATATTTGTTTTTTTCTAGTTCTAGGTTCTATAACATGAGGATTAACTCTAAAATATTTAGCTGCTTCTGACATATCAAATGTTAATAAACTAGCTTCATCTAAAATTTTCAATTCTTTTGTTCGACAAATTTCTACATTTAAAACCTTAATAATTTCGGCAGCTACAGCTTGTGCTAAAAGTGGGGGAACAGAATTACCAATTTGTCTAAAACCATGCCATTTTGTGGGATGAAATCTAAACCAGTCAGGATAGGAATGTAAACGCGCTGCTTCCCTAACAGTAATACATCTAGGTTTAAATGGATGTATGGGACGAGGAGAAGTAAATGCACCTTTATTACTCGCTGTTCCTGCTCTAAGTGTATTACATAAACCGTCAGGAGCAAGTTTATAAAAACGGCTTATTGGTTCTGTTTTTCCCGGAATAGTTGATGCAAATCTTTTGATAGATTCAGGACTATGTTTTGTTCTTAAACTGGAGGTTAAAATGCTATGATCAAATTTACGCGGATATGAAAAATTTGATTTTTCTCCGCAAAGATTACGCATTTTCATTCCGTAATTACTGGGGTTACCAAAATCAGCTACTACCCAATCTTGTATATATAATTCTGGATAATTTTCTATTTCGGGTAAATCTTTCAATGCTTCCCAAACGGTAGGTGTTTTTGGTAAATTGGAAGATTTATTTGACTTAGGGGGATGGGTGATTTGATCTGGATAATTAGGCAACTCTAAATCTTGACGACAACCAAGCAAAAATAATCTTTCTCTATTTTGAGGAACTCCATAATGAGCAGCATTTAAAACTTGGTAATTATGATTAACTTTGTAACCGTTATTTTCAAACTGATCAATTATTTCGGTAACAAATTCTTTGTGTTTACCTACAGTCATTCCTTTGACGTTTTCCATCACAAAGAACTTAGGCTGCAATTCTAAAACTAACCTAATAAAATGAAAAACTAAAGAATTTCTAGGATCATCAAAGTAACGTTTACCAATTAATGAGAAACCTTGGCAGGGTGGTCCACCAAAAACTACATCAATTTCTTGATTATCAATGTCGCTATTATTTCTAATTTCTGACCCTGTGGTATCTTCTACACTTTTACATAACACTTTCCAAAAGGGAAAATTAAATTCATGAACTGCACAATGAATAGGGTCTAATTCTACAGAAGCAAGGACATCAAAACCAGCTTGTTCAAAGCCAAGGGTCATACCTCCTACACCTGCAAATAAATCAACTGCTATCGGTCTTTTTTTCATTAGTTATTAGTTATTGGTTATCATCATAACATCATAAATTTTAAGGGTTTAGCAGTCCTAAACCCTTACTGACTGACTTATTTTTCCTATTAATTATTCTGCAAATCTAGCTATTAATTCCTCACGGGATAATTGCAATAACATAGGAGTAAATTCTTCTCTACTCATGAGAATTAATTTTTCGATAATTGTCGCTAGTTCTGCATCAATTCCACCAAAACGCACTTGTAGAATACTCTCAATCATTGCGCGTCTTTCTCTTTCTATACCCCTACCAATTCCTATTTTTTCCCCTTCTTCTATTCCTTGTTGAAGTCCTTGTTTTTTCAATTCTTCTAGTTGTTGTTGATAAATTTCCGATAATTTCATAATCAACTTCCGATCATCTGGATCAATATCTTGTTGTTGACGTTGACGTGCGGATAAAACAGCAATCAGGTCATTTACTAATTTTATGATATCTACAAGTAAGGGACTGTAGTCATATACAAGGGAATGGGGAATAGGGAATAGGGAATAATCAAATAAATATTATCACCAATTACCAATTACCAATTACCAATCACCGCATTTCCAAAATTTCCTTAGCAGCGCGATCGCACACTCCCAATTCTCCCAAACATTGCCGCATTTGCTGATAATCTGCTAAAGTTTTTTGTCTGTTTTCAGGATTTAATAATAATTCCATCGCTGCTTGAGTAATATTTTCAGATGTCGCTTTTTCCTGTAATAATTCTGGAACAATTTCCTTCATCACTACTAAATTCACAGGTGAAGCAAAAGGAATCGAACCTTTGAGAATATTCCTTCCTACCCAAGCAGTAAAAGCATGGAGACGATAAACAACAACTTGGGGAACATTTAACAAAGCCAATTCTAAATTTACAGTTCCAGATTTGGTAATTGCAAAATCAGCCGCTGCAAAAACTTCCTGTTGTTGACTTGATACTATACTTGCTTGTAACCCGTAATCTTGAATAGCTTTTTCAATTGTATTTCTAAATTTTTCCAAAGATAGCGGAATCCAAAAATGTGCTGCTGGTAATTGAGATTGGATATTTTGGGCAGCTTGGAAAATTACAGGTAATAGATATTTTAGTTCTTGACTACGGGAAGCTGGTAAAAGAGCGATCGCAATTTCATCTGGTTTAATTCCCAAACTTGTCCGCGCAGTTTCTCGACTGGGTGCATTAGCCATCCTATCAACTAAAGGATGACCAACCCAATGAACTTTAGCCCCTTTTTCCTGATAATAACGAGCTTCTTCTGGAAAAATTGCTAATAGCTTATCTGTAAAGCTAACAATTCGTTTTGTTCTCTCCAAACTCATCGACCACACCCATTCTTGGGGGGCAATGTAATATACCACAGGTACATCGGGAAAATGTTCATGCATATAACTACCAATCCCGATATTAGGAGTCATGTAGTCAATTAGCACGATTAAATCAGGGGGATTTTTTTTCAGATAGGCGATCGCTTTCTTTTGTACCTGGATAGTAGGTATAAAATAGGGCAAAGCCTCAATAATACCCATTGAACCGATACCGCTAGTATCGCCCAAAATTGTCGCTCCTGCTGCGGCCATCTTATCGCCACCCAAGGCCACAATGTCTAATTTTAACCCCAAAGCCATAGTTTGACGCTGAAGCGCCGTAATTAACAGCGCCCCCTGCAAATCTCCAGAAACTTCCCCAGTGCTGATAAATATCCGCATTTTAATTTTAGATTTTAGATTTTAGATTTTAGATCATGTCCGGGTAATTGCTTGTAATATCTTTTTTTCTCTTACCTGTTCCCTGTTCCCTGTTCCCTGTCTTAAACATGAATGATGAATTTAGGCGTGATTCATCATTCATCACTCATAAATCACGACTCATCACTTGTGCCTTTTGTCGCCTTTCCAGGAATCAAACCGCGTCTTCCTGGCATTTGCGAGAGTAGCAAGAAACGGCGTAGATGTTGCAACTGTTCTGTATCTCCCAACATTTCCAATTCTGCTAAAGCATCTTTAAACAGGAAATTAGAACGGTAGAGAATACGAAAAGCTTTTTTGAGAAGTTGGAATTCATTGGCAGGCATTCCTGAGCGTTTTAGACCCACCAAGTTGAGCGATCGAATCCGTGAAGGATTCCCCTCAACCAACATATAAGGAGGAACATCTCGGTCAATGCGAGTCATACCGCCTATCATTGACATACCACCGATATGCACAAATTGATGGACACCCAAAACCCCGCTTAATCTGGCGCGAGACTCAATGTGGACATGACCCGCTAAAGCCACAGAATTAGCAATTACCACTGAGTCCTCAATCACGCAGTTATGACCAACGTGAACATAAGCCATCAGTAGATTACCATTACCGATGACAGTCGCTTCCCCCCGACCTGTAGCGCGGTTAATAGTCACATACTCACGAATGGAATTATTGTCGCCAATTTTGACCCAAGTGGGTTCTCCCACATACTTGAGGTCTTGGGGTTCCATACCAATCACAGCACCAGGAAAAATATGATTTCGCGCTCCGATTTCACAGGGACCTTCTAACACCGCATGAGCGCCAATTACCGTTTCCGGTCCGACTTTGACATTCGCTCCAATCACAGCATAAGCACCGACTTGCACCGTTGAGTGGAGTTCCGAATTGGGATGTATTACAGCAGTTGGATGAATAAGTGTCTTCAAGGGTGACTCTCCAGAACTGAGTTCAGTGAAAAAAAGTGTCGGGCAAAATGGGCAAAATAAATTATGTGTGAGGATGACAAAAGTCTAGAAATCAGTAAATACGCTTGAGCTTTTTCGTGGTTACTGTTATCGTTGTTAATGATTAACTGAGGGCATTTCACGGCTATGCCCAAATCAGCAAAACCAATTTTAGCTCACCAAAGAAAACATTAGTTCCCCTTCAGCAGCTAGTTGTCCGTCTACTTCGGCGCGACCTTGCATTTTACCAAAACGACGCTGCTTGATTGATAACAGTTCCACTGTCATAATTAACTGATCACCAGGTACTACTTGACGGCGGAAACGGACTTTATCAATACCCACAAACACAAATAGACCTTTTGGTATATCAGGCATTTGCGTCATTACCACCCCTCCGACTTGCGCCATTGCTTCCACAATCAGTACACCAGGCATCAATGAGCGGCCAGGGAAATGACCCTGAAATTGGGGTTCATTAAAACTAACGTTTTTTACACCTACAGCTAATTTTCCTGGGACATAATCAATAATCCGGTCTACGAGTAAAAACGGATAACGGTGAGGTAGGAGTTGTTGAATCTCTTCCACCGTAAAGGTTGTTTTAATTTCCGGTGTATTGGCTTCCTGATGATCTTCTTCAGATGCAGTCACGTTAGTAGAATTAGCTTGGGTGAGAGTTGACATTGGTACTTTAGTTTATTGAAAATCTGGAAATGAAGTAGGCTAGATGATAGCGTACAATCTTAAATTTTAGTTAATTTTTAGGCCAATTCTTTAGCCCAATTCTAAAATCTTCTGCGCTAATTGAATATGCAGATTGTGACTGGCTTTGTATGCTAAAAAGTGAGCAACGGGAAATTTACCCAGTAAACTAATATCTCCCACTAAATCCAATATTTTATGACGTACTGGCTCGTTGGCAAATCTTAAAGGTGGATTTAGCCAACCATCGGGACCGCAAACCAAGGCATTATCTAAACTTCCACCCTTGATTAATCCTGACTTTTGCAGATATTCAATTTGATGCAATAAGCCAAAGGTGCGAGCAGGAGCAATTTCTGTAACAAAGGTATTTTTGGTATTTTCTAGATTGGGAGATAATGACCAACTGTACCATTGATTACCAATCGCAGGTAAATCAAAATCAATCCCATAGCTAAAGCGGATTTCCGAAGCTGGAAAAGCACAGACAAAAGCATCCTCTTGGTGAACCGAAATAGGTTCTTTAATAACTACAGGGGCTGATTCATCACTGACAGGTTGTGATACCAAGCCTATCGCCGCAATGCTATCAGTCCACAGCTGCGCCGAACCATCTAAAAGCGGTACTTCCGAACCATCAATTTCAATCCGGGCATTATCTACACCCATAGCAGCCAAAGCAGCCAATAAATGCTCTACTGTACGAACATAGACGGTATCTGTACCCAACTGAGTCGAGAGAACCGTTTGATTAACTGCTGCAATTTTGGCGGGAATAATGGGAGCATCTGGTAAATCTACCCGCACAAAATAACGACCGCTTCCCAGTTCTGCTGGTAAAATTCGCACATTGGTACTCACACCGCTATGCAGTCCCACACCCGTTTGGGTAATTTCCGCAGCTAGAGTGTGTTGGTGCATAGGACACAAGCTAATATATTATTTTGCTGATTATTACTCATTTTTTCTGTTCGTAGTAGACACCCTAAAAGGCAGGAGATGGGGCGATGGGGAGGCGGGGGAAGTTGATAACTCGTCAACTATCCACTATCCACTATCCACTATTAAAATCTTTCCCCAATTCCGAAGTTGATGCGGCTATCTCCATCATCACTAAGTCCATAGTCTATGCGAATTGGTCCCAATGGTGACTGTACGCGCACACCCAGACCATAACCATAGCCAGTACCATTTTTGTTGAGAATTTCTGCTGTTCTGGTACTGCTTCCCAGGTCACTACCATAATCAAAAAATAGTGCGCCGCTGACTACAGAGAACACAGGGAAGCGATATTCTACAGATGCTTGCACATAACTGCGTCCAGTTGCTAATCTGCCTTCATCGTAGCCCCGGACAGAATTACTACCACCAAGGGTAAAGGCTTCGTAGGGGGGTAAGTCACCCAGGATAGTACCGCCTTGGAGGTTAAATGCCAGGGTTTGTGGTCCTTTACCAAAACTGAGAAATTTCACTGGTAAATATTGGCTGTAGTTACCCCGTACCCTAGTCAGTAAAATATTGCCTTGTCCTACGGGTACAGATTGATCAACACCAAAACGCAGGTAAGAACCACTGGTTGGTTGTAGGGGATTATTACGGCGATCGCGTTGTGCGCCTAGTTGTAATAATAGTAAATCGTCTTCACCTGTTCCAGATTGGGTCAGGGGAATTGTGGGGCTAATTTGAACACCATTATCATCAAATATCGCCCCTTCTTTTCTCAAATTACCATCAGCATCACGGCTGGAAACTCGTTGATATTGCAAACCTGCTGAAGCTGTCCATTCTGACTTTTGGTAGGGATTAGCAGAAAGGGGACGAGTAAAGGATACACCACCACCTAAACGGGTAATCCGGGGACGATCCTGGTCATCTTCGTTTGTAGGATTACCGGGGTCAAAGGTTTCTATAGCGTCATCTTTACCCTCAAAAATCAAAGAAATTGAACGACGACGGAAAATATTTGCTGTATAAGAAGTGCGGTAAGGATCACCACCAATCCAAGGATCTGTAAACCGCAGGTCAAACAGCAGTTCTCTTTCTCCTAGCTGTACTTCAGCCCCAAGTTTCTGGTTTCTACCCCCCAGGTTTTGTTGTTGATAACTAACAGTACCAAATAACCCACTTGCCGAACTAATACCCGCACCGGCAGCAATTGAACCACTGCTGCGTTCTGCCACATTAAGTACCACATCTACCTTACTTGGGTCTGTACCAGGGTCAAGGGACACATTTACATCTTCAAACAATCCCAAACCAAATACCCGTTGTAGGTCTTTTTGGACAATGTTGCGGTTAAATACTTGACCTGGCTTTAATTCCAATTCTCGCTGAATAATATAGTCCTTGGTCCGTCCGCGAATTGGGTTGCCTTTCTCATCTACTTCCTCACCCTGTTTATTGCGGAAACGAACTTTGATATTTTCTACTACACCTTCTGCTACTTGCAGGGTGACAACTCCATTTTCTGAGACTTTGGGCGCTCCAATCACGTTGGCCAATACATAACCTTTGTCTTGATACTCTTTGGTTAACTTTTTAACTCCTTCTTGTAAATCGCGCAAGTTCAGGATTTTACCATACTGCTCACTGAAGATTTTATCTACTGTGTTGGCAGGGAGTACGGAAGCCACACCTGTTCCCGGATTAGCTTCCACTTCTACTTTACTGAGAACCGGGTTAGGACTGACAACGAAACTTACCCTCACACCCAAAGGTGTATCTTCTGGAACTGCTTGGACATTGGAGAAAAAGCCGGTGGCAAAGATAGCATTAATATCTTCTTGGAGTTGGGAGCGAGTTGTTGTTTGTCCTGCTTGGGTACGAATAGCATCATAAACTTTTTTTTCCAGGTCTTCGGAAATTGCACCTGTTGGAGTTTTGACTGCTACTTCTGAAACTAATACTCGTGGTTCTGCTGTTTCTGTTGTTTCGGGATTTGCAGGAGTAGCTGGTTGTGCTGCGGGAGGTTCGATGTTTTCCGGTGTAGAGTTCGTGTCAGGTGTTGCTTCTGTTTCTTGTGCTTGTGCAGTTTTTGATGATGTGGTGAAATTAGTAATAATTGCTGGTGATGTCCCTATACCTACTGCATTGGTAGATAATAGTTTGGATGAGGTGCTGACATGAGGGATAATTACCGATTTTGTCTCTACTTCTGCTGAATTATGAGCTAGTGCTGTTTGTAGGGCTTGTGCAGTTTTTGATGATGTGCTGACATGAGGGATAATTACCGATTTTGTCTCTACTTCTGCTGAATTACGAGCTAGTGCTGTTTGTATGGTTTGTGCAGTTTTAGCCGAAATTCTGATATCTGGGGTAATTGTCTCTGGTGCTGCTATTGCCGCTGAGTTATCAGCTAAAGCTGAAACAGGAGTTATGGCAGATGGAGATTCGGTTTCTATAACTACTGCTTTTGACGTGGGGACTGACTCTAGCTTTTGGCTAACATCATTCTCATTAGTTTCCTTTGATAGCTGTGGGTTCGTTTCTACCGTGGCAACTTCTGTGACTTGCTGGGGTTGATCAGGAGTTTGTGCAGTCGCACTCAGTGACTGATCGAAAGGGGCAGCGATCGCCACGACTGCCAATAATACAGGAGACAAATGCATTTTATTCATATTCCTCTTCACTACCACACTTACCACTTTGCAAAATTCAAAATTAAAAATTAAAAATTCAAAGATTTTGGCTCTCCACCACTTTTAATACTCTTTGTAAAACCTCCTGGTAGGCATTTTCTATATTCCCTAAATCACGACGAAAACGGTCTTTATCCATTACTCTGCGGTTGGGATCGTTTTCGGTGATGTCCCAGAGACGACAGGTATCAGGACTAATTTCATCTGCTAGAAGTAGCTGCTGTCCCACGTCCAAACCAAATTCGAGTTTAAAATCTACTAAGGTGATGCCACACTGCTGCCAAAAGTCCTTGAGAAATTCGTTGATTTGTAATGCCAGATGGGTAATACTGTCAACTTGTTCCTCTGTGGCTAGTTTGAGCAATAGTAAGCGATCGCGTGTCAAAAGTGGATCTCCTAAGTTATCATCTTTGTAGTAAAACTCTACCAAAGGCTTTGGCAGAACTGTACCCAATGGCAACCCTGTTTGTTGACACAGACTACCAGCAGCAATATTTCTCACAACTACTTCTACTGGCACAATTTTAACTGCTCTGACCAGCATTTGATTGGGAGCAGGACAATCTATGAAATGAGTCTTGATGCCATGCGCTGCTAATTGTTGAAACAATTTACTGGAAATAGTGCAGTTGATACTGCCTTTTCCCTGGATGCTGCCACGTTTTTGAGCGTTAAATGCAGTTGCGTCATCTTTAAAATCAGCCAATAAGATTTCAGGATCTTCTGTAATGTAGATAATTTTCGCTTTGCCTTCGTAAAGTTTGGTGTTAACAGACATAATGGTAGATACAGTTGGAGGTCAATTAATACTTGTCGGGGTTTTCTCTTCCAGGGTAAGGAGCAAGGGGAAAGAAAAAACCTTTAAACCAAACCTAGTAACTTTTTCCCCAGCAGCATTACTGGGAGGTAAATGGTTTCAAGCTTCACCATTTTATCTTTACTTATAGCTATTGGCCATAAGTTAACATCAGGGTGTAGGAGGCAAAAGGCAGGAGTTCCAGAAAAAGAATTAATTTTTTTTATTCCTTTCCCCTACACCCCACACCCTACACCCTATACCCTTGTCTTTCTCCTGCAACGGGTAAACTCTAGATAAAACTTTTACGATTTTAGTTAACTTTTTGTAATTTTTGGTAAATAAAATTTTATAATACTGTAAAAAAGTATGTATTAATACTTTGATTGCTGGATTTTTGGTTGAAGCTAATTAAAATCCATTGTTGTAAATTAAGGAATAAAATGAATTGACACTCACCGACCTGAAGGTAAGGTGATTCTTGGTTCAACGAGTCCACTTAGTTTAGATCCCTTGGGGTGTCTAACCCAGAGGTGGTTCTCTCCCCAAGCGTTAATTTTTCCCCTGTCCGGAGGTAGCTGCATCACTGCAAATTTTGTTTGAGTTAAATTCTGTGTCGCCTAGTACCTGTAAATCTTTTACCTACTTCCAGGTGATACTAGAACTACGAAGTAGAACCCCATAGATTTAGTTGTCAAGGTACAGATTGCCGTTAGGCAGTTAGGTTTTTATACAGGTTGATTACCGTTCCTGTTGGGATGATCATATCACAACTCACTGAGGCGTAAACGCCTCAACCGGCTTACCCTTCGGGAAGCAAGCTACATCCCTGCTATCAAGGACGGTTAAGTGTTGAAACTTGGCTCCAACACTTAACCGTTCGGCTGACGCTCACGGCGAAGCCTCAATGGTTTTCAGCCTTTTTTCTTATAAAGTCATATACGAACAGACTTTTAGCCCTATTTGCTGTTCCCCAATAGATGACTTACGTTTTGATTCTTTTGTCAAAGTTGAGATTGACTAATCCCTTAAACACTTTGCCGTAATCATGGTTTAATCATTAGCGTTTTCCTGGCTGAACACAATACAGATCAGAGTAGCTAGTGGTTCTGCTACAAACGAGAAAATCAAGAGGAGATTTAAATATATGGAGAAAAAAATGGTGAGTAAAGATGATTTTCTCTATCCTCGTGGTCGCTACTACGGTCATGTACAGCCTGAGAACTTGGTTTTTAACGCAAACTTACAGGAATTTGCCCAAAGAGTAAGTTATATATGCAACCTAGAAACCAGTGGCAAACTTCCACCAGAGGAAGCTTATGAACAGATTAAATTGTTATGGAAACAGTTAAAACGCTCTAAAAAACAATTACGGATTGGTGAAGAACCTTTTCAAGACAAAGACTCTGACGCGGGAGATGAGTGATTGGGTAGCAGAGGAGCTAGGTAGAAAATTCTTTACCGACACCCTATACCCTTCCTATTTTGTAATCATTGTCCAAACACCATCCCAGGAATTTGGCGGTGGTGTTTGCTGGTAGTTGTAGGAGCGTTCTAAATGGGTATCTACGGCTTGATCTGTAGGTCTGATACGCTTTGCAATTTCAAAACTAGCGATCGCTTGGCAGAAATCTTTTGCTACGTAAGCGGCACGACCCGCATCGTAATGATATAAAAATTCTTGAGTATTGGCATCTAGGGGAATGGAGCGATCGCCAATTAATTCATAAATATCTACAGCCTGATGTTTGCCTTTGACACGAATTCTATCTAATTGACGCACCCAAACACGCTCACTACAAAGATTATAAGTAAATTCACTGATGATAATATCACATCCATATTCTTTGGTCACTCCTTCCAAACGAGAACTCAGATTGACCCCATCGCCAATCACTGTATAATCCATGCGTTTGTGAGAACCGATATTTCCCGAAACCACTTCCCCAGAACTAATACCAATGCCAATATGAATTTGTGGCTGGGACTGAATAATCCGCTTGCGATTAAATTCTGCCAGTCGGCGGCGCATATCCAAGGCTGATTGTACTGCTCGCCAAGCATGATTTTCTGTTAATGGTAGCGGCGCACCAAAAACAGCCATTAAAGCATCACCAATAAACTTATCCAGAGTTCCTTCATAGTAGAAGACTGACTCTACCATTGTTTCAAAATATTGATTGAGCAGGGATACCACCTCAGCTGCTCCCAGGTTTTCCGTTAAAGTGGTATAACCCCGGATATCAGAAAATAAAATGGTGACTTCCTTACGCTCTCCTACCATTAAACTATCATCTCCCAGTGCCATTACTTGCTCGGCTACGTGGGGTGTGAGATAACGGTACATAGTGCTTTTGAGGCGTTTTTCTCGGCTAATATCTTCCAAGACTACTAAACCGCCTCTGACTCCTCCTTCGGGGTTAGTTAAGGGATTGATAGTTAAATTGAGACTACGTTCTAATGTTTTGACTACATCAGCACTCAGTAACTCAGATTGAGGAGTGAGGGGTTGATTCCAAGGAATGAAAATTTTTGGGTTAGTGCGATCGCGTACCGCTAAAATTAACTTCTGATTTTTCTGTCCAGAAAGCTGATTTCCTGCATTTTCTAATTGATATAATCCCACTTGTAAACTTTGCTCTGGGACATAATGCCTAGCTCCATATTTTAAGCTATCTTCCAGGCGCATTTGCAAATTTTCAATTGGTACAATTTCCCAAACTGGGCGACCCAGCAAATTTTCTTTCCATAACAGCTTATTTGCTATTTTGTTAGCTTCCTTTAAAGGACAACCCAGCAACTCCAGTGCTGCATCATTAATAGTAACTATTTGACCTTGCATATCTGTAGAAATCACAGCATCAGATAAACTTTGAAGGATATCTTTTTGATACTGTCTTTCTAACAAGACACTTTCAAATAAACGAGCATTTTCCAAAGCTATTCCAGCTTGGATATTAAAAGCTCGCATAAACTCTTCATCTGAGGTAGTAAAACTGCCTTGTTGTTTATTAATTAACTGGGTGACACCAATCAATTCATTGGCAGAGTTAAAAACTGGTAGACATAAAATATTGCGAGTTACATATCCAGTCTTATGATCTGTTGTTGGATCAAAACGAGGGTCTTGATAAGCATCAGGGATATTTAATGATTGACCTGTAGAAGCTACATAGCCAGCAATACCACGATTAGAAGGGATGCGGACTTCTATCAAGTTTTTGCCATCAGCCACAGCTACCTTTGTCCACAGTTCCCCCATTTCCTTGCGATACAAAAACAGTGTACTGCGGTCTGCTTGCATTAAAATCCGGGCTTGTTCCATGACTATTTGCAAAGTTGCCTCTAAATCCAAACTTTGCCCTAAAGTCTGAGTTGCACGTAACAAAGCTGTTGCACCCCGTTGATTTCGAGCTGCTACATAAAAAGATTGGCAACTTTCCAGAATAATCCCAATAGAAGCAGCAAAGTCCCGAAAAGATTCTTCATCATCATGATCAAAAGGAATATCTCCAGCTTTATTTGCCAGTTGTACTACAGCGACAATTTGCTTTTTACTACTCACAACCGGCATACACAAAAGATTGCGAATCTTATAGCCCATTTGTTTTTCTAACTCTGGACTAAAAAGAGGATGAGTAGAGGTTTCACAGATATTGAGATATTTACCTGTGCTGGCTACATGACCGGGAATGCCTACATTTAAGGGAGTGCGGATTTCTAAGAATTTTTGACTATTATCTTGGGGAACTTTTGACCATAATTGAGCCTTATCATAGTCAACTAAAAAAATAGCTGTATGTTCTGCTTGGAGAATTTGACCGATTTTGAGGGTCACGGCTTCTAGCACTTTCTCCAACATACTTTCTAGGGCTTCATTATTGATCAGATCAATAGCTCTCAAGAATTGCTGAAACTCAGCCGTGATAAAGTCAAGTAAGCAAACAAATTCGTTCACAGAAAGGTCTTTGACGCGACTGAGTAGGGCGTGGGTGCGATTAACTTGTGTCAGTTCAGTTAATGTAGCCAAGACGCTACCGGCGTTGGGGAGTGTCATAAAGTCACTTATCAGTTATCAGTTATCAGTTATCGGTAGCAAAAGGCAAAAGGCAAAAGGCAAAAGGCAAAAGGCAAAAGTTAATGAATCTTCTCCTGACTCCTGACTCCTGAAGGGCAGTTGCTTCACTTGGGGAAACCCCCAAGACCGCGCTGCGTCACCTGTCACCTGCCACATTTTGGTAATAATCTTGTAATTGCCGTGTAGCGGCTGCCCATCCCCATTTTTCTGCTTCTGTACGGGCATTTTTACGGATAAAAGCTATTTCATGTTTCTGTTGTAACAACTTTATAGTAACATCAATAGCTGCTTGAATATCAGCTTGAGGGTCAAAAAGATAACCATTGACACCATCTGTCACAATATCAGGAATGCCGCCAGAACGGGCTGCGACGACTGGACAACCTGCGGCCATTGCTTCTAGTAGCACCAAGCCTAATGTTTCTGTACGGGAAGGAAAAATAAAGGCATCAGCACTAGCAAAGGCAGAACCTAATTCTTTTCCCCGCAAATAACCAACAAAATAGGTGTTTGTGCCTGCAAAGTGCTTTTCTAAGTTTTGGCGATTCGGCCCATCTCCAACTAATGCCAATCGGGCATCAGGAATAGCTTCTAAAATGGGTTTAATACGTTCAATTTCTTTTTCAGCCGAAAGACGACCAACATATAACAATAAGGGGCTTTCTGGATGATTTTGCGTGAGGCGCGATCGCATTTCCTGGCTGGCTAAATCGGGATGAAATAATTCTGTATCTACTCCCCGTTGCCATAAATCTAATCTTTCAATCCCATGTTCTGATAGTTCCTCGATCATTGCTGTCGAGGTACACAAATTTAACGCTGCTTGATTATGCCCTGCTTTTAGTAATTCCCATAGTAGCCCTTCCAACATTCCTAAACCGTAATGTTGCAGATATTGAGGTAAATGGGTATGGTAGGAAGCAACTAAAGGAATTTTTAAAACTTTACTATAAAAAATACCTGATAATCCTAAAACTGCGGGATTAACAACATGAATAATATCTGGTTGAAACTCTTCTAATTCGTAACCAATGGCAGGACGAGGCAGTGCTAATTTTAACTCCGGATACAAAGGCAGTGGAAACCCCGTCACACCGTAAACTTTCGCTCCTTTATGTTCTGTGATGCCACCTTCCGGGGCAAATACTAATACTTGATTTCCATCCCTTTGGAGATGATCAACAGTGTGACGTAGACGGGTGACAATCCCATCAATCTTGGGTAAAAAAGTTTCAGTGAATAGGGCAATTCTCATAAATAAGTAGGAGTCAGGAGTCAGGAGTCAGGGAGGTGGGGTGTAGAGAGGTGGGGTGCAGGGGAGAAATAAATTCAAAATTCAAAATTCAAAATTCAAAAACTCTTGCCTTTTGCCTTTTGCCTCTTGCCTTCTTTCTGTCACCTGTCACCTGTCACCTGTCACCTAATTATCTATGCCAAGTGACTTTAGGCAGAATTTGGTTATTATCCACTCGCTGTTGATACTTGACTGCAAAGTTTAACAGTGAATCAAGCAGAGAATCAGAAAGATAGTGAGGTTCTAAGCCTAAATCTAGCAGTTTGGTGTTTTTGGCGTTGAAGTAGTGTTCTTCTTTTTCGATTCTGGGGTTATCAATGTTGTTAATGTCTACATTTAGTCCCATTGCATTACCGGCTTTTTTCACCATCAAGGCCAAGTCACCAACGCTGAATAATTCGGTAAATTGGTTAAATACGCGGAATTCTCCAGGTTGGGCTGGGTTGGCGATCGCTAGTTCAATACATCGTACTGTATCCCGAATATCCAAAAAGCCGCGAGTTTGTCCACCTTTACCGTAAACAGTGAGGGGATGTCCTATTGCTGCTTGAATACAGAAACGGTTTAACGCTGTACCAAATACACCATCATAATCAAGGCGGTTAATCAGTAGTTCGTCCATCCCCGTTTCTTCGGTGAGAACGCCATAAACTATACCTTGATTTAAATCTGTTGCCCGTAAACCCCAAATCCGGCAAGCAAAGTGAATATTATGACTGTCGTGGACTTTGCTTAAGTGATACATTGAACCGGGCTGTTTGGGATAGGGCAGAGTATCCTTACGTCCATTGTGTTCAATGGTGATATAACCTTCTTCAATGTCAATATTGGGTGTACCATATTCACCCATTGTTCCCAATTTCACCAAATGACAATCTGGGAAATCTTCTCTCATGATGTACAGCAAGTTCAATGTACCAACGACGTTATTAACTTGAGTGAGTACCGCGTGTTCACGGTCAATCATGGAAAAGGGTGCTGAACGCTGTTCACCAAAATGTACTATGGCATCTGGCTGAAATTGGTGTAAAGCTTTGTGCAGAAAACTGTAATTGGTAATATCGCCAATAAACAGGTCGATTGATTTACCAGTCAAATCTTGCCATCGTTGGAGACGTTGCTGAATTGGTGCAATTGGGGTTAGAGTCTCAACACCGAGTTCATTATCCCAGTGCCGGCGCACCAAACTGTCTAAAATTCCAACTTCATAACCTTGCTTAGAAAGGTAGAGTGCAGTTGCCCAACCGCAATACCCATCGCCACCAATAACCAGGACTTTCATTTTTACCAGTTTTTACTCGCTGATAGCTAAATCTATCAGGTTTCTGTCCCCTGTTCATCACTAATTCTGGTCATTGGTTATTGGAAAAAGAGGCAGAGGAGAAAAGTTTTCCCCCTTACTCCCTGCTCCCTGCGACCTTTCCTCTTTCTTGCTCCCTGCGACCTTTCCTTCTTCTCTGTCACCTGTCACCTGTCCCCTGTCACCTGATTTTATACTGCTTGGCAACGTAATAAAACAACCGATAGTATTCTTTAAATTCCTTGCTGTTGCTTTGTCCTTGCCAATGATATTTCACCTGACCTTGAGATATGGTCAGTGTCATGGAAGTAGTTTGTTGACCAACGTCTACAGACAGTACTCCAAAAACTCCCTCAGCAGTTTGAAAATTCTGTGTCTGCTCTCTTATGTATTGGTCTTGAATACTAACTTCTAAGTGCCTACTAGCCCACGCCCGCATCTCTACATTCCTGTTATTTGGTGCAACAAAGGCAATACCATCGTTGTTATCAGAATTTCCTGAAGAATTCCAATTGCTGGGATAGGGAAACTCAAAACTATAGCGCGTGTTGCTGTAAGTTTTCCAGGTAGCTTCGGATGCATAAATATTGATGATAGTACATCCAGACAAAATCATTGCTGTGCCAATAGTGCCAATACTGGAGACTGCACCCGCTATTACTCGCATCCATCTGCGAGTTTTTAACACAGCAATAGACATAAATCACACCCTTTACCCTACTTTACTTTCAGTATATTCTGATTGGCTTTGCAACTCAGGTTCTTGGGCATTGGGAATTATTTTCTGATTCTCCTGAACTCCTGAACTCCTGCCTCCTGAACTCCTAATTATGAAGATATGTAACAAAATAGCTGTCAAAACGTCTTTCTGTCTTGACAAGGGAGAAAGGAGGCGATAGGGTAGGATACATACCCGGGTAAGACCGTTAATAAGTTATATGCAAACTAAGCAAAAGGTAACATTGTATTTATCGCCGGAATTGCACAGAAGGCTAAAGATTCGTTCCGCAGTAGACACAGAACCAATGTCAGACCTTGCAGAACGGGCGCTGGATTTCTACCTGACCAACTCGGAATTAGTAGAAGAGTATGAAGAGTCTTCTTACGGCAGAACTCACAGGGTATATTCCTGTCCAGTTTGTGAAAGTTCGCTAATTTTACGAGATGGTGAGTTAGTAGCTTTGGGCAATCAACCAGGAATCATTGGTCAAGATCATCTGCCCATTGATGAAATGGAACAAGAAGAAACCCATCCCAAGGGTGAGGAAGAATTAGTTCCCTGCTAGTTAGGAATTATGAATGGATAAATTCATAGTTTGTCTTTAATCAACGGCGATGATTGTACTGTCTCTATAAGGTCTCAAGTAGGTCGATAGTATGAAAGAAGAGCTCAATATTCTCATTCAAGCTCAATACCCTTTAATCTACCTTGTGACCTCCGAGGAAGAACGGGCAGAGCAAGCAATCCATACAATCGCTCAATTGTTAAAGCCTCAACGTCGAGTTTATGTTTGGACAGTAACTCACGGCATTGTGGAGTACGGTCAACCCCGGAGTGTCACTCAACATAATACCGTTTCGCCAGAGGCGGCGATTGAGTGGATCATTCGGCAGAAAGAACCCGGTATATTTATTCTTAAAGATTTACATCCTTTTATTGATGCTCCGGCAACAACTAGATCGCTTCGGGATGCGATCGCTAGTTTTAAGGGAATGCAAAAGAACATCATTTTGATGTCTCCCATGCAGCAAGTACCAATAGAACTGGAAAAAGAAGTTGTTGTCATCGACTTCCAACTGCCGGATATGTCCGAGTTAAACAAAGTTTTAACTCAGCATCAAGAGCAGCATCGTGGTCGCAGGTTGACAACTGAAGCTAGAGAAAAACTTCTGAGAGCCGCTTTAGGTCTAACTAAAGATGAAACTGAGAAAGTATATCGTAAGGCTCAGGTGACAACTGGACGCTTGACGGAAGATGAAGTAGATATAGTTTTATCTGAGAAAAAGCAACTCATTCGCCGTAACGGTATTTTAGAGTACATCGAAGAAGATGAAACTATTGAAGCTGTTGGCGGTTTGGAAGAGTTGAAAAGGTGGCTCAAACAACGCTCTAACGCTTTTACAGAAAGAGCGAGAGAGTATGGTTTGCCTCAACCTAAAGGGATGTTAATTCTTGGTGTTCCTGGTTGTGGTAAGTCACTGATTGCCAAAACTACCTCCCGTCTGTGGGGTTTACCAATCTTACGATTAGATATGGGGCGGGTTTACGATGGCTCAATGGTGGGTCGGAGTGAAGCAAATCTGCGGAACGCCCTAAAAACAGCAGAATCAATTTCCCCGACGATTCTGTTTATCGACGAGTTGGATAAATCTTTTGCCGGTAGTGCAGGTTCTGGTGATTCCGATGGCGGGACATCAAGTAGAATTTTTGGTTCTTTCTTGACTTGGATGCAAGAAAAGAAGTCACCAGTATTTGTTATGGCGACTGCTAACCGGGTAGAACGCTTACCTGGAGAGTTTTTGAGAAAAGGTCGCTTTGACGAAATTTTCTTTGTGGATCTGCCTACACCTGAAGAACGTCAGGATATCTTCAACATTCATCTGACTAAAAGACGAGAAGATATTGCTAGATTTGATCTAGAACAACTAGCAAAGATGTCAGACGGTTTTTCTGGGGCAGAAATTGAACAGGCGATCGTGGCGGCGATGTATGAAGCTTTCGCCCAAGATCGGGAGTTCACCCAATTAGATATTATTGCTGCGCTCAAGGCAACTTTGCCGCTGTCAAGAACGATGCAAGAACAGGTCACAGCTTTAAGAGACTGGGCCAGACAGCGTGCTAGACCCGCAGCGTCCTCTGTCGCTGAATATCAGCGGATGGAGTTCTAAAAGCTTTCCTCTGTATGCCAGAGGGGAAAGGTTAGCTACGAAGCTAACAGGTTACGAAAACAGCCGCTTCCCAATTAATGCGGCTTCGCTGAAAAAGAAACCGTTGTCGTTTTTCTCATCAATCTTCTCATTGGAGGAAACCCAAATGTCTCACTTTAGCACTCTGCGTACCAAAATCACCGATGCCGAAATCCTCAAATCTTCTTTGCGCGACCTGGGTATCAGCGTAAAGACTGAAGCTGATGTTCGTGGTTATAACGGTCAGCGTGTACGTTCCGACATCGTTGCTGTATTGGAAGGCGAGTACGATTTAGGTTGGTCTCGCAATAGCGATGGTTCTTTTGACTTAATCGCTGACCTGTGGGGCGTTGCTAAGAAGCACAACCAAACCGAGTTGATTAACTCCATTAACCAAAAATACGCCGTTAACAAGACTTTGGCTGAAGTAAAACAGCGCGGCTTGCAAAACGCTAACGTTAAGTTGGTATTGCAATAAGAATTTCTCTGCGCGTTCCCAAAGCTGAACGGGTTAACCAAGCATTAGCGGTTAGCCCGCTTTTTTTTGTCTGATAGCTAACGCCAAGCGCAAGCCATATCAGGATGTCCAGGATTTTAGGATTTACAGGATTTAGAAAATTTGTGATTTGAGCAGGTGGGAAAACTATGTAATTGGCGTTTCATTGGAAGATATACTACCTAAAAACTGACTTGGTGTAACAATCAAGATATCTCTAAAAGGATGCAGTTCTAATAAGTCTTTATCTCCTGTGATAATATGAGTAGCATTTCCAGAAATGGCTAATTCTAAGAATTTATTATCTTTAGGATCTCGACAAATATCTACTGTTTCAGTAATTGTGATTAATTCTGTTTCTCTGGCTAAACTTGCTAAAAAGTCTTCACGAATTTCTCTCGATAGATAACGATCAAATTTTTTACGACTGAGTACATCAATTAATTCTGCTAAAATTTCTGCTGAAATTAAGATTGATCCGGTTTGTTTAGCTTCTCTGAAAGCTTGCATTGTGGTAGATTGAGAAAAGATTAATGCACTGATAATTACATTCGTATCTATTACGAATCGGTTAGTTTTCATCATTGAGAATTGATTCTAAAATTTCTGGGGTGATTCCGTTAGCAATTGCTTGTTGACTCGCTGCTTTCATGATGTCTAAGAGTGGTTTTTCACTGACTGCTTTTTGCAGCATAATTTTCAAAAACAGTTGGATTTTTTGCTGTTTTTCTGGTTCTGCTTCTCGGTACGCTTTGGCAATTTCTGGGTCAACTTGAATGGTAATGTTTTCCATAATGATTTAAGAAGCTATCAATTTACTTTTTTGATTATAACAATTAGATGTAGCTTGGATTGACGCAAGGAAAGCCAACAATTTAACAATTGGTCAGAATCAGGATGTCCAGAATTTAAGGATTTACAGGATTTAGAAAAGTGGTGATTTGAGCAGGTATGAAAACTATGTTATCAAAATCATCTTGGTTGATGTAAATATACTTAAAAAACTGGTTTAGATGGGTTAAATGTAGTATCATGTTTACTCAGTTATTTATAATGATGCTGAGTAAAAAAGATGCTGGTTTATGAATATTGATTTAGATGCGATCGCACGTTATCTGATTATTTATTTTATCAATTTGTCAGAATCAGGATGTCCAGGATTTAATGATTTACAGGATTTAGAAAAGTTGTGATTTGAGCAGGTCTGAAAACTATGTTATCAAAATCATCCTGGTGGATGTAAATATATTTAAGAAATACTGGTTTAGATGGGTTAGGTTTAGTATAATGTTTACTCAGTTTATTTATGATGATGCTGAGTAAAAAAGATGCTGGTTTATGAATATTGATTTAGATGCGATCGCACACCACCTTAACCAATCTTTAAGCCTTAACGGTATTATAGGCGTTACCGCTAAAGTTTCCGTTAACCATGATTGTCTCAAAATAATCCTAGTATCCGAAGAAACAAAAGAAACTACAGATAAAGACGAATTATTACAAGTCACTATCACATCACTACGTGATTTAGAATTAACTACTATTCAAACTGTCAAAATTCATGGACAGCAGATTAATAGTTTCGATTTAGATTGGTCATATAAATACAAGTCTGGATTATTTTCAGAAAATAACTCTAATTATTCCCAAGATAATCAAACTAAACATCAAAATAAAAAACAAAATACTACATCGAATAATCGGATTAAAAGAGATCAGATAAAAGTATCTCAAGATGAATTTGAAGAGGCATTAAAAAACTGTTCAAAAACAGCTAACTCTGCTTATGATCGTAGTATTAGATATGCAAAGAAAGTAGAAATAACAATTAAAAGAATTAATGGCGATCTTGAAGCTGTTAGCCATAAAATTGTGAAATTTAAGGGTTCTGAACAATTCCAATTTGCAGAGACACTCAAACAAATTCAATCAGATATTCAAAAATTATCCGAAGCTAGTTTAGCCGATTTGTTTATTTCTTTAGATCAGAAAAGAAAACATCTAGAATATTTTACAGTTGCATTATTTGGTAGAACAAAAGCTGGTAAAAGTACCTTACGAGAAACACTAACTCGCGGTAATGGTAGCACAATTGGTAAAGGTTCACAACGCACCACCAGAGATGTAACAGAATATTCTTGGCAAGGTTTACGGTTACTTGATACACCTGGAATTGAGGCTTATCAAGGTGATGATGATACACAAAAAGCTAATGAAATCATTGATCAATCTGATATCATTTTGTTTTTAACCAGTGATGATTCTGTGCAACCTGGTGAATTTAAAGCAATGGCACAATTACAACAAATCAATAAATATTTTGCTGTAATTCTTAATGTTAAACATGATATTTCTAATAACTTAGAAGATTTAAAAATGTTTATTGATATTCCAGAAATGGTATTTGATGAAGATAGGTTATCACAACATAAACATCATATTCAAAGTCACATTCAAGAATATTTGAATTTAGATAATGTAGATATAGTTCCTATTCATGCTCAATCTGGTTTTTTAAGTACGCAAGCAGAATATCAAGAGTATAGCAGTCAACTTTGGCAGTTGAGTAAAATAGAAGAATTATATTCTTTAATTGCTTATCAAATTTATACTAATGGTCAAGATTTACGCTTATCAACTTTCGCTGATAGCTTGGAATATTTTATTAAGTCAATTAATCAAAAATTAGCTGCTGCAAAATCTCAGTTATCTGTTCAGTTAAACTTTATTGAACAGAAACAAAGAGAAATCGAAAAGATATTTGCAGAAATCGAAAAAGAAGGTGATAGAAAAATTAAAGATAAATGTGACTCTTTATATGATCTGATAGAAAATCAAATAGGTAGTTTTGTTGATAAATATTCAGATTCAGATATGGATATCAATGGAAGACAGAGAGAATGGAATAAAATAGTTAATGAAAAAAATCTTGAAGAAACTATGAAATCTTGCATAGAGGCAATATTTTCAGATTTAGGAGAAAAATTCAAGGAATTTGAACAAGAATATGAATATGATATTAAAAATATTCAGATTGATATGGCAATGAATTTGAGTAACATTAACAAAGACGATACAGGAAAGTGGATAAAATGGGGTAGTGTAGCTGTTGGTGCTGTTGGTGCAGCAGCTTTTGTAGCAGCAAATTGGTGGAATCCTGGAGGGTGGGTTGTGGGAGCAGGGTTAGTAACTACTCTTGCTAGTATGGGTGGTAGTTTTGCTGGTGACTGGAAAAAAGTAGATGATGATAAAAATTATAAAAAGGATATTGAAAAAGAAAAAAAATCACTGAAACAACAGGTAAAACAAAAAAGAGAGATAACTATAAAAGCCTATCAAGATTCATT
>NZ_LUFH02000027.1 GCF_001586785.1 Sphaerospermopsis aphanizomenoides BCCUSP55 | reverse complement strand
GGTATAGAATTAGTGGCTCTTGCGTAATCCTCTAATAATTCAATTTGGGTTTGATTTTTATTTTTTGGCTTATGTTGAATTTCTGTATAAGTATTCTTTCCCTTACCTTTTAAACATAATTTTTTCGCTTGAATTGCATATCTATACCATCCGATTGAATTACCTCCGATAAACCATTCCCAATCTATACCTGTATTTGCTTCCTCGTCTTTAGGACATTTCCAAATTACAACTTCTGGAATTTTTTTTCTTTTTATAGTTAAAAGGTTTATATCTGTAATTGTTTCTTCGCTAATTGAGATGTCTAATTCTAATGAGTCACGTAAATTAGCCCTTGTATCAATAGCTAATGATTCGAGAATATTCGTAAAATTATTAGATGAAATATTGGATTAACCTCATTGAAGTTTATATAAGTATGGATATCACTTATTATACAGAAAACCCACCGAATTAACAACTAAGTAAAAGGTGGGTTTAAAAAACTGAATTTATTCTTAGCAAATTTCATTCACTGTGAATTAGTTAGATGTTGCTAATTCCAAAGCCTGTTTAAAATCATCAAAAGAATTAACTGTTACTGCCAATTTCAACATTTCATCCAAAATAGATAGATTAGAAATTTGAGATAGAGAGATAACAATATCTAAAGAAACCTCACCTAGTCGAGTTTGCAAAACAGTTTTTACATTATCACGAGCCTTTTGTAAAGCACCAAGTTCTTTACCAATCTCTTTACCAATTTCTTTACCAATCTCCTTACCGCGTTCTATTGCCATTTCTTCTGTAGGACTGATAAAAGGCATTTTTCTTTCCTCCTCAAAACTGTGAATTTTATTCACTAACTTTCGCTGTAATTGCTCAGGTAAAGTCATCATTTTGTCAATGATTTTAAAGAGTTTAACAATTTGTTCTTTTGTTAAGCCTCGCTCATAAAGTCCGCGAATTAATATCCATTTCCATTGTTCCCGTTCTGATAAATTACCAGTGGTTGCTTTAGTTTTTAAATGTGCCATTACTATGATAGCAAATGGATTATCACTAGCTTCTAATTCTTGCCAGCGAGATTCATAGTCTAGAAGTTTAGCAATGGGAAATTTCAGACTAACTTCACACCCTCCAAGGGAATAACCATAAGCACTAGGTCGCCAATTATTCCTTTCATCATCTAATACTGCTAGACTCACTACAGGTTTGTGATACAGATCAAAGGAACGGTAATTATAAATATACATCCGTTCACCAAAATCTACTTCATATTGACTTTGAATTTCCACATGAATTAATATCCAAACTTCTCGTTTGTCAAGCAACCAAACTTGATAAAGTTGGTCAGCAATACGTTTCTCTGTCTCTGATGAAGCTGTTATTTCCTGTAATTCTTTATCTAGAGAACGGGGTGGTTTTGTCCAATCAATTAATTGATGAACTTCCGGGAAAAAGAATGTCAAAAAGCTTTCAAAATATTCGGTTAATGCTTCTTTCCAGGATTCATCAAAATTGGCAGTTATTTCTTGCATAATCAAGATTCACAAATTACAAAATAGGAATAATTTTAATTGACTATCTCTTCTATTTCTCGTAAATAATTAGGTTTAGGTGTAAGTTGTCTAACCAGTGCAGCGTCAGCAGTCCAAAACTCAGCAGATGTCATTTCAGAACAAGCAAGAAAAGCTGCATCATAAAGGGTAGATAAACCGTATTTTTCGACAATTTCCCAACTCTTTACCCTAATTGTTTCTTCTTCAATGTAATCAATGGGAAGTTCACAGAAGTCTTCAAAAAAACCTTGTGCTTCCTCCTTAGTTATGACTCCCATTCGTGTTTTCTTCCGCAGTACAGATCCAACTTCTGCCCAAGCAAAAGCAGGAGCTACTAAACGTATATTCAAACTTAATGCTTCTGTTAGTAGGTTTCTAGCTTGAGGTTGATACACTTCTGGGACAAGGTAAGGTATCCAAATACTGGTATCTATGCATAAAACTCTAGTCACGTCTCCCCTCACCCTCTCTAAGACTGCGAATTATATCGGTAGAAGTGGCTTGTGTACCAGTTCTTGCTCTAATGGCTTCACTTCTGGCAATAATTCGCTGATGTGCAGCCCATCCCCTCCTGCGTCTGACTTCACGTTCTAAAGCCTCAACTATTAAATCATTAAGAGATTCGCTACTTTCTTTGATTTTCCTAGCTTTTGCGAGTAGTTCCGAGGGAAAACGGATTGTTAAAGCTTCCCGTTCCATAACACAACTATTTAATGCAACCAATTAATGGTATCACTTTTTATAACTAATCTATCTTTCCCACTCCTCACGCAAAATAGCAAACCACAATTCATCAACCCACTCACCCTTAAACCACAAACTCTTGACAAAATGTCCTTCCCGTCGCATTCCCAAACGTTCCATGAGTCGAATATATGCAATGTTGGCGCGATCGCAATTTGCCCGGATACGATGTAATTTCTACTCTGTAAATAAATATGCCAATAAACAGGGTAAAACCAATTTCCGCCTGTTGTCCATCTTCAGCTAAGATGCAAAAGGCACAATCACCAATAATTTCATTGGTGGTTTTGAGTGCGATCGCTGTAAAAGTAGATATAACTAAATTAGCAAAATCTTCTGGTTCACTTGCTTGAGCAATAATTTCTAATTCCCCAACACAATCACCAATAGCAAGAGATAATTGAGAAGCATAAATAACATCTGAAAAATAAATTCCTTCAGACTGACAATGATTAGCTTCAATTAAAAGATCTTGATCTTGTGAAAATATTCAAACTTTTTCAACACTCTCTTAGGCTGGGATAAACTGCTTTAATATTCGCATTCCTAATTTATTAACTATTTCCTGCACTAAACGTTTGGCTTCTGGCCGCAAAAACAGTTGAGATAATTCATAGATAGAGGGAAGGTTTGAAGGGGTATTGAGTAAAAATTTACCTATAAATGGCTGGATATTCTCCCAATTTTTATTTAGTTTCGCCATATTAGGGAAAGGAGTCGTTATTGCTCTCGTCCACATCATCATCTCCTCAAAAGTTTCTTTTGAGAAATTTTCTACCTTGGTAACGACTTCATTCACTAGAACATGACGTAATGGATCTCCTTGAGGAGAGTATAAAAACTCTAACATTCGTTCTGATGTCAGATAAAGGTTAAAATCTTCACTTTGATAAATATTATTTAATAAATCTGACACTACATCCCATTGCATTGTCTTGTTGTTCAAACAGAACTTGTTGAGAGCAGTCCATAGCACGGGCGATCGCTTGGTTAATACCCATTGTGAAATATAGGGATACCCCACTTTGTAAGCCTGAAAATCGGGATTCAATTTGAGAGCTATTCCTTCCAGGGTGGCAAAGCATCGAAAAACCAACACATAGAATTTAGGAATTTGCCAGGAATATTCGTAAATTAAACTTAATAGATTGTCAAACATTTGCTTGAAGCCAAATTCAGCAATACTAGTTTCTCGAATATTGCCAAACATCTGAGCCAGTTTGGGAATTAAGGGAGCTAAGTCAGTTTCTGGAGGGAGAAATTCCAATGAAACAAGGTCTTCAGCCAAGGACGGAAAATCACCACTTACCAAATGTAAAAAGAAGATAATCAGCAAGTCACGCGTTTCTGGTGTCACTTCGCTCATCATGCCAAAGTCCAGGTAAGCTAATTTCCCTTCTGGGGTTACTAGTACATTACCAGGGTGAGGATCGGCATGAAAAAACCCACCGCTGAGAAGTTGTTGTAAAGCAAATTTAAATTCTACAGCAATTAAATCAGCAGGGTTTAATCCTTGTCTTTGAGTCACCTCAGTTGAAGTTATTTTTTCGCCATTCACCCACTCCATTGTCAGGACTCGGCTTGTGGTGTATTTTAAATAAATACGTGGCACATAAATTTGCGGCAAATTACCGTAAAGTTGGGCAAATTTCTGGCCATTTAAACCTTCTTGCACATAGTCCATCTCTTTGAAGATACTATTAGCCAGTTCATCGGTCAAAGCTCTAATATTAGTGTGGATGAATGGAATATTTTTTTGTACCCAAGTTGATAATTGCTGCAACAAGTAAATATCTAGAACAAGGATATCAATGATTCCAGGACGTTGTACCTTGACAGCAACGATTTCACCTGTTTGGAGTTTTCCCTTGTAAACTTGTCCTAAAGAAGCAGCAGCAACAGGTTCGGGATTCAGTTCGGCATAGATTTGGTGATATGGACATCCGAATTCCGCTTCTATGACCTCATAAGCTTGCTCATTAGGAAAGGGAGGCAATTTGTCTTGCAGATGAGCGAGTTGGTCTACATAAATAGGTGGTATGAGATCGGGACGACAAGAAAGCACTTGTCCAAATTTGATGAATGTTGGACCTAGCTGAATCAGCTTCTGCACCAAAATTTTAGCTCGTAACTGCTGATTCCTTTGCAAGCGTCTAGTCAGCCAGTCCCATAACAGGAGAATACCGAACAATAAAAAGGTAGTTAAAATCTGCAAACGACGTGACCAAAGTTTTCCAGGTGGATGGTTATGGTTGGCAATATTGGCAAGATTATCTGGTAATGGTACTGTACTATGGTTCATTTTTAAGTATAAAATTCATAAGAGTAGTATAAGGTAACAAACACAGAAATCCAAAACCAAAACATTACTAATTTGGTAGTGGAAGAAATGCGGCTCTGGTAGCGGAGACTGCAAGAATTACCAAAATAGGGTAGGAGTTAGGGGACTTGCAAATAAAAAATAACCAATCGTTCTTGGGGTTTCCCCAAGTTGAGCAACTGCTGTGGAGCAGGAAAAGCAAGGGATGGAAGGGGATAAGAATGCAATCGTTATCTTTAGATGCAGGAATTGGATAATTTAATCTTTGGAGTTCCCTAGACCAAATTTTTTAATCCAATTCCTCATCTCTAGTCCTGGTTAATTGATGATAGTTACAGCATATTCCAGATCAATAAGGTACAAATTTTTACGCCAAAGCCTTGCACCAAAAGGGTTTTACTGCTGACTGCTGACCGCTGACTGCTGAAAGCTGCTGTATATCTTCATTGCTATTGAGAATACTGCTGGTATTGTAATTGGAATTTACATCTCATTTATGTTCATCACGCAGCAGTTCGAGCAGAAAAGGACGTGCAATATCCTTAACGGGACGAGCCAACTGATCCCAAAACTGTTTCTGTTCCGTCAATAATTGAATATAAGTTTCGGGGCTGTGCGGCATGGGAACGGTAAACGGGATAGATAAAAAGCCGGGAATCGAGATAGATGCGCTTTGACCACCGGGTCCGGTAACTGTAATGGGTTCGCCACCGTTACCATACTTGCCAAGGAAAAGATTCCCTATTTGTAGTCCTTCCGGAGCGATCGCAGATATCGGGAAGGGGGGATCGTAAGGATATGTGGGAACTGAATCTAAAGCATTTTCGATGCGATAACTAAGTTCTGCTCCTATTTGCTGGTTGTAGAAATCTATAAATTTTTGATTACCAATTTTAGGTGATGCGATCGCATAAACTTTGATCAGGAATCCCCCATCTTCAGCAGAACCGAACCAACGTCGTAGCGACAAACCAATGACTTGGCTTAAGGCTCCACCCAAGCTGAAACCAGTTACCCATACTTCTATGGGTTCAGTTGGCGGTGATAGTTTAGATAAAAGCTGCTCCTCCAGAAATTGTAAAATTTTCTCCAGTTCTTCATCGTTATCAATTTCACCGTCGGCAAGGACTTTCGCAACTAAATCTTGAGCTTGTTGTTCAAACTCTGCTCCCAGTCGAATTCCTCCCGCATCAGCTACAGCAGTAATGCAGGCAAATTGCCGTAGGGGGGGTAACTGGCAGATCTGCCGGAAATCTGAGGGTTTTAGCTCACCCCGCAGAGTCTTAAAGAAGTATTGAATTTCATCAGCCACCGCCTCACAGGCCAGATGAACCCCTTGCACGACTTTTGCCCCTTGGACAGTCAACGCGCCGTAATTAATCAGTTTCCAATCGAAATCAGAAATTATATTATCCAGGCTGACAACGCTACCTTTAGTACCGAAGGATGTACCTCTTAAGGAGATTGCGTACTGATGAGCAACTCCCGATTGAGTATTTTTGAGAATTAGTCCCCGAATATTTATGCCATCATTACGGATGGTGTGAACCAAGTCCCATCCCTGATTTTTATAAGTCGCCTTGTAAAATTTTTTTAGCTCTTCATCGTCAACACTGCCATCATCATACTCAAAAAAATCAAAGGCATATTTAGAAAGAGTTGTCATCAGGATAGCTTCATCAAAACTAAAGCCTTTACGGAACTTCAAAACTGGTTTACTGGGTTGTTGATTTTTAGGCATAATCATGGAAGGGGTTTGTACTGGTTCAGATGTTTGTTGATTTTCAGGAACAACTGAGGGTTCTGGCGGTGTTACTGGTTCAGATGTTTGTTGATTTTCAGGAACAACTGAGGGTTCTGGCGGTGTTACTGGTTCAGATGTTTGTTGATTTTCAGGAACAACTGAGGGTTCTGGTGGTATTACTGGTTCAGATGTTTGTTGATTTTCCGAGATAGATATCGCTTGGCAATAAATTCCCAAGCGCACTAACAAATTTTGGGGACCACCATGAGAACCAAAGAAACCAATAATTTCTTGTCCTTCAGGAGCTTCTAAAACGAAAGGTTCGACTTCTGAGTTTCCGCTTCCTCCACCAAAAAGAGGAGATTTAATGCCATTTTTAGTTTCAAATTGAATAGTGATAATTTCTTCTTTGGGATATCCTGGTGCTTGCCTTCCCCATGTACCACTGATTTTAGTTAGATAATCTCCTGGTTGTATGGAGACTTCTTTTCTGTTACCCCCACCACTTCCCACAATTTCTGTCTGATAAGTTGTCCCAGGAGTAGAAGCAACATTTTCGTATTCAACTTGAAGTCTACTAATGGCCCAAGCTTCATTCAACAAAATGCTTTTTAAGCGTGATTGTGGGACTGTATGATCAGGTAACAATTCAAAATCTGTCCCTGATATCGAGCCACCTTTGGGACCGACTTTGATAAACTTAGATACTGGTGCCTGAGTTTCTACTTCAACATTGCCTGTAACCCTTAATGAGTAAGTGCGATTAGTTGAATTAGAAAAGGCTGTAGAGGTAGCACCTGATCCTGTAAATAAAACTTTACCACTTAAATTTCCAATAGCCCACGCCTGACTATTTTCTTTAAAGAAACTGACACATCCTGCTTGTGGATGGTATATTCCCACAAAGTCACCTTTGTTGACTTTAATAGGTTCAGAAAGTGAAAATTGGTTTAGTCCAACAACAGGAGTTTTTCTTTCACTTTGCCCAACAACTGACCAAACATTGGACTCATTTCTGTATATCATCAGTTGTACAGGTAAGGTATTTTCTGCCCAAATTTCCCACCCTGTTAATTCTCCATTACCATCGACAGGATTGTTTGTATCTACTATGTAAAAATTGGAGGCTGAATCTGCAATTCCATATTTAGTTGGAGTATTACCACCTGTAATTAAATTACTCTCGTTTTCACTAGATGTTACATCTTTAATTGGCAGTTCTTCTTGCTGCCAAATAGACCCATTAATCGTACCGTTATTGCCTTTACCTGTCTTGTCAGTAACGATACTGCCCGAACCTTCATTCAAGGGCAAATAAGCAACTAAACCCTGCTCTTTTCCTGTCAGACGCTGATTCAACTTCGCCTGAATTTCTGCCCCTGTAAGGGCTTTATTCCACACACCAACTTCTGCAATTTGACCAGGATAGAAATATTGCGGTTTTGCTTCAGTGGCACCAGCACCTATTCGCAGAGGGCATCGAGTATTTAGTGTGTAAACTACATTTTTGCTGCCAACTTCTGTTCCATTGATATAAAGTTTCAGTTGTTTACCATCAAAGGTACTTGTTATGTGAGTCCAAGTATTAAGAATTACGTCTGAACCAGCAACAATTTCCCAAGCCTGTGTATTATTACCAACCCAAGCTTGCCACTTATTATTATCTCCTGCGTAGATAATATAACCTTGTGATAAGGGACTGGCATCACGGGATGTAATCACTGAACGCCAAGTTCCCTGACCTCCGACAACTTTTACCCAAGCGGAAACAGTAAATACATTAGGATTAAGGGATTGACTGTAAGGAACTTCTACATAATCATCCTTACCATCAAACATTAAAACTGGTTGCATAGTTTTCAATATTTCGTCATTGTTTGTAATTGCTTTAATTGGCATTTCTTCCTGCTGCCAAATAGCACCATTAATTGTGCCGTGATTAGCATTATTGGTTCTATCATTAGCATCTCCAGCCAAGGGATAATAACCTACTAACCCTGGCTCATTTCCCGTCACACGGGAGTTAATATTTTGTTGAATTTCTTCTTGGCTGCGGGCAATATTCCACAGTCTTAGTTCCAAGATTTGACCTTCAAAGTAACCATCATTCCAGTTACTTCTGGCTATATAGTTCAATGTTCTGTTGACATTATCTGGAAGATGGAATGGTTTACTTAAGATTAATTTGCCATCTTGATGAAATTTAGCTACCCCGGATTTATCAATAGTCACAGCTAAGTGTGTCCATTTACCCATTTCCAAAGAGTTTGGGACTTCAATCATGTCTACTCCAGCATTGGAATATAGATGGAATGCCAAGGTGTTAGATGTTCCCAGATGAGCCAAAACAATGTTGTTTTTTCCTGCTCCATTACCGAAATCAATAATTCTTGACCAAGATTGTTGAAAGCTGGTGTACCGCGCCCAAACTTCGACAGTGAACCCCTGAGAATAATCTATTTTTGCTGCTGGCAAGCCTACATAATCGTCTTTCCCATCAAATGACAGTACGCATTGAACAGACGGGGATGCTTTAATTGGCATTTCTTCTTGCTGCCAAATAGCACCATTAATTGTGCCGTGATTAGCATTATTGGTTCTATCATTACTATCTCCAGCCAAGGGATAATAACCCACTAACCCTGGCTCATTTCCCAGCAAACGAAAGTTCATATTTTGCTGAATTTCTTCTGGAGTGCGAGCAATATTCCACAGGCGAAGATCAGCAATTTGACCTGAGAAAAAACGTCGACCTCCTCCTCCTTTACTAATAGAAGTACCTGCTGCTACATACAGAGGAGAACTATTTTTTGTAGATTGAATTGTTGTATCTTGGGTTTGGCTTTGTTCAACACCATCAACATACAAGAACAATTGGGAGTCTTGTTTAACAAAAGCTACATGATGAAATTTTTCGTCATTAACCAATATCTTTGAAGAAACTGATGGATTTTTTCCATCATAGCGAGAGCCATAGATGGTTCCCCTGGTAGAACTATAACGAATAGAATAGGGAAAAGCACTTCCTTGCCATTTTTCAATAATATTGACATCAAAAATCGTACTAGACCCCGGTTCAATTGTGCCAACTTTTAACCAGAGTTCGATGCAGAAATTTTGATTTTGATCAAAGTTAATAGCATTTTGGTTGGGAATAACTAGGTAATCATCCTGTCCATCAAACGCTAAAACAGATTGGTTGGAAATCAGATTATTTGACATAACTATCATTACTTAGGGCTTGTTGAATAATTATAGAAATTGAATCTAAGTGTCACACAAATTGAAAAATCCAGGGTTAGTTGATGAGTTCTCAAATTGTAAGTATTCAGCTATTAGTAATCAGTCATTAGCTATTCTCTAGAGAGCGACTGAGTTAATAACAAGGATACGGAGTTTTGTCAAATTACACCAGTGTTAATGAGAGCAATTGACAGCCTATTATTGATGCTTTTCTTCTTTCTTGCTGACAGATGAATGCTTACCTCAAATTTATACAATTATTTATGGTGAAAATGCAATATTTTTAGACATCCGTGTGTACCACAAAAGTATACAAATTTAGTAGTTAAAGAAATGCTGCTCTGGTGGGGGAGACTGAATCATTCCCAAAATAGAGGAGGAATTAGAGCAAAAAATTTGCTCCGATTCCTCATCGGCAATCCTCAGTCCCTGTTACTTAGTAACAGCTACATCACTAATTGACGCTGGTGGTATTTTCTTTGGCATTTACATCTTTTTTCTGTTCATCATCCAGCAGTTCGAGCAAAAAAGGACGGAAAACATCCTTAACGGGACGAGCCAACTCATTCCAATATTTTTTCTGACCCCCCAATAATTCAATATATGTTTCCGGGCTGTGTGGAAAGGGAACGCTAAACGGGATGCTGAAAAGTCCGCCAAAGGATATAGACGCGCTTTGACCACTACCGAATCCCGTCACTGTAATCGCTTCCCCACCGTTAGCATACTCACCAAGGAAAATATTCCCTATTTGTAGTCCTTCAGGAGCGATCAAAGAGATCGGCAGGGGGGGATTTAGGGGGATAGTTGGAATCGTATCCAACGTATTTTCGATGCGATAGCTCAGTTCTGATCCGATGCGCTGGTTGTAGAAATCTACAAATGCTTGATTGCCAATTCTACAGGCGGCGATCGCATAAACTTTGATCAACAATCCTCCATTGTCGGCAGAACCGAACCAGCGTCGCAGAGACAGCGCCCCTAGTTGAGACAAGGAGCCACCCAAACTGTGACCTGTTACCCATACCTCTACAGTTTCTGTTAAGGGTGATTGCTTAGGTAATATCTGCTCTTCTACAAATTGAAAAATTTTCTCTAGTTCTTCATCGTTATCCACTTCACCGTCAGCAATCACTTGAGCAATCAAATCTTTGGCTTGTTCCTGAAACTCTGTTCCGAGCAGAATTCCTCCTGCATCTGTCATTGCCGTGATGCATGCAAATTTTCTCAGGGGTGGTAACTGATGCAGATACCGTAAATCTGTAGGTTGTAATTCGCCCCGCAAAGTCCGGAAGAAGCATTGAATTTCATCAGCTACAGATTCAAAGGCCAGATGAAACCCTCGCACAACTTTTGCTTTTTGTATCGACAAAGCGCCGTAATCAACCAGTTTCCAATCTACATCAGAAACGACATTATCCAGGTTGACCGCTCCTTTATCCATACCTGCTGAACCTCGGAAGGAAATTGCGTACTGATGAGCTACTCCTGATTTAGTATTTTTGAGAATTAGCGCCCGAACATTGCTTTGGTCATTACGAACAGTATGAACTAACTGCCAGCCCTGATTTTTATAAAGAGCATCGTAAACTGTCTTTAGCTCTGAATCGTCAATACTGCCATCGTCGTACTGGAAAACATCATAGGCATACTTAGACAGAGTTGTCATGAGGATGGCTTCATCAAAACTAAAGCCTTTACGTAACTTCAACGATGTAGTCATGGTGAGGTCTCCATTTTATTAATTTAAATGAGAATTGGGTATAACCTAGCACTGCGCTGGTTAATTCTTATCAGAGGTTGTATCGGGGATACAATCAAGGTATCGTCTCAGGATTTGAGCGATCGCAGATGCGTTGGGATGTCGTACTAAGGTCAGATGATTGCCGGGTACAGTATGTACATCAACACCACCTTTTGCAAATTCACGCCAACCCCAAGTTTCATCTTGGTCAAGTCCCGAATCACTGGTTTTTAACAGGATCACCTTGCCATCATAAGAGGATGCCTTGTATCGCAACAAAGCTTGAATATTACTCATCACCATCTGACACAGACGAAGTGTGACACCAAGTTTCTCTCCTATGGTCATGTCCTGGTGATTTTTGTTGACAGAACTATAACCGAAAAATGACAGCATCTTTTTGATTAGACCTTTAGTCTGCCCATCACCTGGGGATGGTTGCGAAGATAAGGGTTCCGCTACTCTGATCAGGGCGAGGTAATCGTAAAGCCAAGGCAAGTTATCCTGAAAACTTACTATTAAACCAGCTATTCTCCCGAAATCCCTGGCTTTGTAGCCAGTTTTCAAACTAGGAGGAGAATCAAAGAGTACCAGTAAGTCCACTTCCTGATTTGCTTGTTGGAGACGAAGAGCCATTTCATAAGCTATGTACGCTCCTAATGACCATCCTGCAAGGGAGTAGGGACCTTCGGGCTGAACTGCACGGATGGCTTCAATGTAATAAGCCGCCATTTCTTCAACTCGCTTTAAAGGTTCTTTATATCCCGTTAATCCTGGTGATTGTATCCCATAGACTGGTTGATCAGCACCAAGCTGATAAGCTACAGGGTAATAAGGAAACACAAAACTAGCCATTGGGTGAATCAAGAAGAAAGGTCGCTTCTTACCACCTGGTTTGATCGGGACTATGCAAGGATAATTGGTGAGGGCTTCTTCAATATGCCTATTAGCATTTGCTTCTTCTGGGGATGATTGATGAGACTTTTCAATAATTTGGGCTAATTCGGCAATGGTGGAAGACTGGAACAGAACCCACAACGGCAGATCACACCCAAAAGTCTCCTGTATCTGAGATACAATTTGCGCTGCTAGTACCGAATGACCACCCAGTGTAAAGAAATTATCATGGATGCCTATTTTTTCCAGCCCCAGCACTTTTTGAAAGATTTCAGCTAACTGACTTTCCACTTGATTACGAGGTTCTGTTTGCTCAGTCACCTTTAATCCTGTGTAAGTATGAGTTAACTGTTTTATATCAACTTCCCCTGCATCTGTCAAAGGCATTTCATCCAGTTGGACGAAATTACAGTGAGTGGGAGTACCAAAGCGATCGCTTACCCCATACAGTTGCAATTGGGCAATGGACAGTTCGCTAGTTTGGGCTGTGAATAAGGCGGTTAATTGCTGTAAACTTTGACAATCTAAGGTAAATTGCTGAATATGTAACTTGCTGGCATCCAATCCGATGAAAAGATGGTGAGAGCGATGTGCTAAAGCTACTAATAAGGAATCCATACCTTGAGATGGTGAAATAGCACAATATCCCTTAGCTTGACTCAGGTCTTTCATGGGATAGCCACGACTCATACCCGTTTCGTCCCACATACTCCAACTCAAGCAATAGCTCTGCCAGGAACTATGTTTTCTTTGATATGTACTAAAAGCTTCTTGGAAACTATTAGCTGCCGCATAAGCGGACACACCTGTACCCCCAAAGAAACTATTGACTGAGGAAAAGTGGATGAAGAAACCAGGATTTTGATTTTGCAGCAGGTGATGGAGTACCCATGTTCCCATTACCTTTTGTTGCAATCCAGCGACTAAGCTTTCTTTCGTTTCAGACGCGATAAGGTGTTCTGGCAAACCTCCCGCTAAATGAATTACTCCATCAATTTGAGTATGCCACTGAGATGATACCAAATCAAGGGTCTGTTTCATGTCATCCAGATTACAAATATCAACAGATTGATAAAGAACTGCGCCGGGAAGTTGTCTTAGCTGTTGATACGCTTGAATCTTGGCTATTAATTTATCTTCACCTTCTTGATAATTTTCCCAAGTGCTTTCATCTGGTAAAAGTGTCCGACCAATTAACAATAAACGAGCTTGGTAATGCTCTAACAAATACCTAGCAATCTTAACACCAATACCTCCAAGTCCACCAGTGATTAAATAGACTCCACCTGTTTTAAAAGGAAGTTGTTGCTGTTCTTGTTGGGCAAAATCTGTCTTTTGTAGACGAGGAACTAACCGTTGTCCATCTCTGTAAGCAACTTCTAGCTCTGGAGTCAAAACAGAAAATTCTGCCAGTAAATAAGTTCTATTAATTTCCACCGCAGCAATAGGCAGATCAATATGACGACAGTCCAACCAAGGTATTTCTTGGGGGATGGTTTTGAGGAAGCCAAAAACTGTTGCTTTTTGATATGCAATCGCATCAGTTGGTAAAATAACTTGACTACAAGTATCTACAAACAACAACTGTATACGCTCTTTTGTTTCATGCAATTTATCTATTGCTTTCACTAAAAACAGTAGGCTATAAAGTCCTTTCTGTTGACTAACATCAAGATTTTCTAGGTTAGAAATACCATCATTATAGATTTCATAATTCCAGAGGTGGAAAATATGACCAATGGCATAATTGTTAGTGATTAATGATGTTATTAACTGGGCATAATCTTCTTCATTGGCAGGATTTACTACATAATGTTCACTGCTAATTTGAGCAAAATGATTTCCTACCTCAACTTTGATACAAGGATAATTTTGAGCTTCCAGTCTTTGACAAAGTGATTGTCCTAATCCTAAATCATCAAGAAAGACTATCACCGTTTGTCTGACAGTAGAAATAGGATTAATTCGCGCCTGCTTCTGACACCAAACTTTCTGATAAAACCAATCGGGAATTGTGTTCTTGCCGAGTTTAATATCAATTTCTTGAATCAGCGAACTAAAATCACCAGATTCTAGTTTCTTTCTCAGTTGAGAACGCTGAATTTTGCCACTTGTGGTTTTAGGAAATTCCTGACGTTCTACAGGAATCACATAATAAGGAGCAATTCCTAACTGAGAAGTAACTTCTCTCCTGATAGCTTGAATAACTTCCAAGTTAAGTTGAGAGTCTGTTTGCTCAGGTGAAAAGAAAATTGCTAATCCTTCAGTTCCTGTCTGTTGATTAGAGAATGCACAAGCACCTGCATAAGTGGGAGCTACACCTGCAATGCTATTGACAATATCTTCGATTTCATAGCAGTAATAATTAGCTCCATTAATGATGATTACTTCCTTCTCTCGTCCGGTCAAAACCAAATGACCATTCAGAATAAAGCCTAAGTCTCCTGAATTAAACCAACCATCTCCAACAAAAGCTTCTGCATTAGCTTGAGGATTATTCAAATAACCTGGAGTGACGACTTTTCCCTTAATCTGAAAACGCCCGATTACACCTTCTGGTAAAAGGGAATTTTTATCATCAGTAATGCGAATTTGCACGCCTGGAACTGGACGACCAAGATCAGTAAATTCAATCACATCAATGCTAGAATCAGTTGTTTGCTCTAACTGACCGCCAACAGAAGATTTTTTAATCCGATAAATATCAGTTTGCTCGTTAAACTGATTTTGATAAGTCATGCAAGTACAGACTTCAGCCATACCAAAAGCTGGTTGCATAACTTGAGAAGAAATACCAAAATGTGCAACAGAATTCAAAAATTCTCGGATAACTCTAGGAGTTACCTGTTCTCCTGCATTCATCAAGAATTTAACTGAAGAAAGATCCCAATTTTTACCAGGAGTTTTTGTTAGTACCTCACTAATTAACTTAAATCCAAAGTTTGGTGACCAACTGTGAGAAACTCGATATTCCTCCATCAAATCTAACCATTTTAAGGGGTTAGCTAAGATAACTGCTGTTTCTACTTCGATTTGTTGACAACCCAAATATGTATCTTTGAAGTGGCAGGTTAATATCGGTACAACATGGTCAACTGGTAACCAATTCAGTCCAATGTCTTCAGTTGCATAGCCATTAAATTGTTGCGCTGCATGGATATGAGCGATAATACCTTGATGAGTTTCTTGAATACATTTAGGAACTCCTGTGCTACCAGAAGTTAGCTGCAAGAAAGCTACTTCATCAGGACGACAGGGATAAATTTCTGCGATAGCTGAGTATTTTCTTAACTCTCCTACAGAACAAACTTTTAATTCCGATAGCGGTAGTAGCGATCGCAAATTCTCTAGTGCTTTAACGAGAGCATCACTCGCTAAAATACATGGATGTTCGAGTAATTCCCATGTATTGTATAGTTTATTAATAACTGCATTTTTTTCTGTGTAAGTGGGAGCTACAGCTACAGTAACAGGCTGAATTCCTCCCAAAATGCAAGCCCATAAGGTGGGAAAATAATCTCGCAGAGATGCAATTTGTAGGATAACTCGTTGTCCTGGTTGCAAGCCTTGATTTTGCAAACCATTGAGAATCCGTTTAGCCTCGTCTAATAGGCTAGTGTATGTCTGAAATTCCTTTTCGCCTTTTGCAGAGATGTAAGTAATGCCTTGATTTTTAGATCGACTTGCTGTTTGAATTAATGCTGCTGTTAACGTTTTGGGAGCATCTTCTGGAATATTCAGTAGACCACCATCACTAATCGCAGGTGTGGTAAATTGTGGTGTTTCTGTAGAAACAAGACCAACAACAGAGGCAGTTTCAGCAACCGTTAAGGAAATTGCTGTGTTATTTATTCCTGGTGGTAGTAGTTTTGCTAAATGGAGTGGTGGGGGTGAAGATGTGTGACGTGAACTGGCAATTACTACTGCTTGATCAATTTCGGGATGGCTGTTTAATTGTTGCTGCCATTTTTCTAGAAGTTTAGTATCAATCACTTCTAAAGATGTCAAAACCTGCTCATCAATTTGTCCTGTTGCTGTCAACGGCAAATTCGATACTTGTACATAAGCAATCGGCAACATATAATCAGGCAATTTAGCCTGTAAGTGAGCATTGAGAGACTCGTTTGCTAAGGATTTTGAGCTAACAACGTAAGCAACGAGTTTCCCCTCTCGCGCCATAACATAGCAATCTTCTATACCAAAGATTGATAGTAACTCTTGCTCTACGGTCTGGAAATTGATCCGGTGTCCCCCAATCCAGGCTTGCCTTTGTATTAATCCCAGCACCTCTAAAGATCCATCTCGGCGCAGGCGACCCCATGTTTTAGTTCTCAGCAATCTTCCCAATAAGGGGTGTTCTATAACCTCAGTTGTACTTTGTTCGTGCTGCTGATGGGTATCACCAATATAAATCTCTCCTTCTACACCAAAAGGAAGCAATTCTCTATGAGAATCTAATACATAAATTGGTGAATTCTCTGCCCATTCAGGATAAATTAATCTATTATTTTGAGACTTGATAACGGGGTCTTGACAGACCATTAATATCTGCTGTTTTTCTGCTTCATTGAAAAGAGGCAGTTGACTAACTTTTTGCTGTGGATTGGATATAATTGCTGCTAATATATTTTGGAAATGACTTGCCATCTGGGCAATAGTCTGTTCATCAAATAAATCAGTGTTATACCTGAAAAACCCAACTAGATCCGAACTTCCTTCTGCCATCATCAAGTCTAGATCAAACTGTCCCTCCATTTGGGACATTTCGTAAGGTTTTAATTTAAATCCTTCTCGATCTACTTCACCACCTAATAATAGTTGTTGGCTATAGGGAAACTGCCGTAAGTTTTGCAAAACAAAGTTGAATAAAGCCTGAAATATAGGGGAACGGCTAGGATCGCGCTTTGATTGTAATCGTTCTACCAGCAAAGCAAAGGGAAAATCTTGATGCGCCAATGCTTCTGATACTGTTTGGCGAATTTGAGAGAGAAACTCCTGAAAGCTGGGACTTTCGGAGAAATTCACCCGCATCACAACTGGATCGACAAAGTAGCCAACTAGTGGCATAAATTCAGATTTAGTTCTACCGGAAGAGGGAACACCGACTAAAATATCTTCCTGTCCCGTGTAACGATATAAGAGAATCTTAAATGCAGCCAGCAGCACCATAGATTGAGTCGCACCTTCTTTTTGAGCCAGCTGTTTGATTTGTTCTGTCAGCTTTGGAGATAGTGTGAATCTATGAGAAGCGCCGTTATAAGTTTGGATAGATGGTCGTGGTCTGTCTGTGGGCAAGTTGAGTACAGGTAAGTCCCCTGCCAATTTTTTTTGCCAATAGTTCCAAAGTTTTTCTCCTTGAGTGCTTGTCAACAATTCTCTTTGCCAACGCACGTAATCTATGTAGGAGTTTTTCAGAGGAGTCAAAGGTGGCTCAACCCCTGACTCTAGGGCAGGATAGGTCATGATCATTTCTTCCATCAGCAATGGAAGACACCAAGCATCAATGGCAATATGATGTACTGTTAGTAACAAAATATGTTCTTGTTCAGAACGAGTAAATAAACTCACTCGCATTACCGACCCATTTTCCAGGTCAAAGGGTTGCTGGGATTCTTGAAAAACCTGCTGATGAAGTTCCTGGTCACTCCAAGTAGAAGCATTTATCTGCTGAAAGCCTGTTAACTCGGTTTGATTGATCTTTTGAACTGGCTTGTTACCTTGTTTAGGAAAACTGCTACGCAACTGCGGATGACGTTCAATTAAAGTCTGGAAAGTCTTTTGCAAAGTCGTAACATTGACGTAGGAGCAGATACGACAGGTAAATGCCACATTGTAAAATCCATTCTCTGGTGCTAATTGCCACAGAAACCACATGGCTTGTTGACCATAGGAGAGGGGATAAACATTGAGAATATCTGGGGTATCTTGGAGTACCTGTAAAATTTCAGTTTTGTGCTGCTGTAGTTGAGCAATGACATCAGAAGTTAGGACAGACTGAGAACCACCAATACGCAATTTTTCGCCGTTAAGTCCTAATTTAACTCCTTTGAAAGAAAGGTCTTGTAAAAATTCTACTATCATATTTCTATCTCAATCCAATCACTATCTTTGGCGTTTGTTAACTGAAATTGATCATTACTTTCGGACTCCACAGTTGGAGTAACATTTATCGGAGCTAGTTGCTGGTTGATCTGAGTTGATAGGGTGACAATAGTTACCCCTTCCATAAAAATATTAATAGGAATATCTAAATTCAAATCCGTTTGAATTTTATTTCGCAATTCCGTAAGCATTAGAGAATCCATGCCCATTTCAAAAAAATTTTGCTCTATGTTGGGCAATTGAGAGCCTTTAAATCCTAAAATCCTGCCGATTTGCTCCTGAAGATAAGTTATTAATAAAGTCAAGCGATCGCTGCGCTCGCCGAAGACATCGCTTGACTCTGCCGTTTCTAGCTGTTGCCAAATTTTGGTATTTTGGGTGGAAATTGATAGTTTTGCGGCTTGTTGTTCTATTTCGAGCTTTTTTGGCAGATATTGCTTTTGAGGCTGGATAGTGCCTGTGTCAATCCAATATCGCTCTCTTTGAAATGGATATGTTGGTAGTGCAACTTTTGTCCGCTGATAATCACGGTCAAATCCTGACCAATCTACTTTGACTCCGGCTACAGACAACTGCCCTAAACTAGATAGCATGACTTGCCATTCGTCCAGCCCAGGAAGCAAAGAAGGTAGCCACATACCCTCATTGGCAGGTTGGCATTCACGCCCCATGCCCAATAAAATGGGCTTTGAACCAATTTCTAAGAATACTTTATACCCAAGTTGATGCAATGTCTGCATACTTTTAGTAAACTGCACCGCACCAAATACATTATTGATCCAGTATTGTGCTGTTGCCATCTCCTCATCAGCCCGATTACCAGTAACATTGGATATTAATGGTATTTGCGGCTGATTGTAGGTAACTTCATTGGCTATGGCTGAAAATTCTGCCAACACTGATGTTATTAACGGCGAACCATTAATCGTCACTGTCTGATTAAATGGTGCAATGAATTCTCTGACCAAGTTTTCTGAAACTATCTCGCTACCAGATGGTAACTGCTGCATCAATCTTCCCCGATGGGCGATGAGTTTGAGTCCATCTTCCAAGCTAAAAACCCCTGCCATAGTTGCAGCAACATATTCGCCGACATTATGTCCCATGACTGCATTTGGTTGAATACCCCAAGATTTCCAAAGTTGATACAGGGCATATTCAAAGGCAAATAAGGCTGGTTGAGTATAGGCGGTTTGATCTAATAATGATGCAATTTGTTCTCCTGCTTGGTCAGGATATAGTATTTTTAACAGTGAATGTTCCAGATAGGGGCGTAAAATCTCATTGCACTGCTCAAGAGTTTGGCGGAATATGGGCTGAGTGTCGTAGAGTTGCTTTCCCATGTTGAGGTACTGGCAGCCTTCTCCAGTAAATAGGAAAGCGATTTTCGACGGCTTTTTACTTGCTTGATTGCTGAACAATCCAGTAGTATGGTTTCCTGTTTTAAAAGCGGCTAGTTGTGCGATTAATTGCTCTTTTGAGTCAATTACAACTGCTAAACGGTGCTGAAAATGCGATCGCCCTGTATTTGCCGTAAAACAAATATCTGCTAATTCTAGTTTTGGATCAGCCTCAAGGTGACTTTGATAGCGACTGACCAATGCTTGCAACGCTGGTTCAGTTTTTGCTGATAAAGTTAATAAATTAAAAGAACGCTCCCGCAAATTTTGACTTTTGACTTGAGGGGGCGCTTCTTCTAAAATCACATGAGCATTTGTACCGCCAAAACCAAAGGCGCTAACTCCAGCCAGTCTAGGTTGTCCTTGATCTGGCCATTGCTGTAGTTCTGTGGGAATTTGAATAGGAGTGTTTTTAATTTTAATGTAAGGATTTAACTCTTGAAGATGCAGATGAGCCGGAATCTCACCATGTTGTAGCGATAAAACTACTTTTATCAACCCGGCGATCCCAGAAGCAGCTTCCGAATGACCAATATTTGTCTTAACTGAACCAATCCAACAAGGTTGATTTACTTCCCTACCTTCCATCAGCACCGCTTTGAGAGAATTCACTTCAATGCTGTCTCCCAAAGGTGTTGCCGTACCTTGAGTCTCGACATAGCTGATCTGTGATGGTTTCACCCCAGCCTTGGCTAAGGCTTGGCGAATAACTGCTTGTTGAGAAGGCCCATTGGGGGCTGTCAGTCCATTACTGAGACCATTTTGGTTAACGGCTGAACCTCTAATAATTCCTTGAATATTGTCTCCATCCTTCAGTGCATCAGCAAGACGTTTGAGGACTACAACTCCACATCCTTCTCCCCGGACATAACCATCCGCAGCAGCATCAAAGGTTTTGCAACGACCGTCTGCTGCCATCATTTGGGCATGAGAGAGGGCGATTGTTGCTTCGGATGACAAAATTAGGTTAACTCCCCCAGCCAAACACAGATTAGACTCTCCACTTAACAAACTTTGGCAAGCATAATGAATGGCTACCAGTGATGAAGAACAAGCAGTATCTATGACTAAACTTGGCCCTTGTAGATTTAGTAAATATGACAAGCGATTAGCAATAATGCCCAAACTGGTGCCAACTGCATTGTAAGCGTTAATTTGAGCATTTTCTTTGGCTAAGATTACACCGTAGTCATAGTTAGTAGCACCTAAAAAAACCCCCGTTTGAGTACCACTAAGTTCTGTTGATGCTACTATTCCTGCATTTTCCAAACTTTCCCAAGCAACTTCCAAAAGTAACCTTTGCTGAGGATCAAGACGTTCTGCTTCTCTGGGAGAAATTTGAAAAAAATTAGGATCAAAGTACTCTACTTGTTCTAAAAAGCCACCTTTTATGCTTTTTGATTTGCCAGTGGTAGGGACTACGGAATGCTCGTGCAACGAGTCCCAATCATAAGGTCGTGATGATAGCTCTCTAATCGCATCTACTTTATTAGCTAGAAGTTCCCAAAAAGATGATGGATTATCAGCACCAGGAAAACGACAACCAACTCCTATAATTGCTATTTTTTCCATTTTTTAAAGTGCTATAGAAAACTGATTAAAGGCTTTGATATTATTGTTGATCGCTTTCTTAATTGAACCGCCTGAAGCCATCACACTCATGTTGCGATTTATAGGCCATAAGTAATCTAGCTGTTCTGCAAACTTACGTAATTCTGATAACAGTTTATTACGTACCTTCAGATTGACATGAAATCCTTCATGCTCATGACATAGGCATTTTTCAATCCACTGCATTGCTTCCTGAGAAGACATATCAAATACAGGACTTTGCAAGAGTTTCATGAGAAAAATTATTGCATCACCATCACTCAAAAAGCGACTGGTTGATATTCCAGAGATATCATTCAAGTTTTCTTGCTGTGCCTGTAATATAGCTAAATTGGCAATTAATTTTTCATAGGTCGATGGCTTAGGTAAATTCTTATAAAAGTCTCTAGCCATAAATAGCGAAGTTGTTGTATGAAAAGATTCATCTAAAAAATGATTATGAGATATAGCTGTTGGACTCGCTATGAATTCATTGTTTTTCTGCAATTTTTTGTGATAATTATGTATACCATATTCATGATTTTTCAAAAGTAGATTGGCCATGTAGCGCACAGCATAAAAATTTGACGCTAAGAATGGATAACTGCCCCAGTTATCAGAAAAAAATTGTCTTCTTGATTGAGTTGATTGTCCCGAAAACCCATGCACAAAGCCACTGGTAGGAAATGACACAGGCTTATTGGCATCTTTTCCATTTTTGCTATTTTCTGAATTAGATTGCTCTTTGCCTTTGAGCATCATTGTAGCTATCAAGTTGCCAGCAGAGGATAAATAATTGGAAAACTGAAACCTTTTCTGCTTATGCAAAGAAGCTTGATCTGAGACAGGATTAATGAGAGCGTTTTTACCTAGCAAAGATTTCGTAGTTTTATAATTTACTTGGTAGAAAGCATGAATATGGTGGCGTTCTTGGGAAGTTTCATGACCTAACAGTTCCACAAGCATTTTATAATCACTATTCGCAGCCATCAGGCAATCTGCTGTGATTGTATTGTAATGAATTGTCTCGATTTCACTATCAGCAACTCTTTTGTAAAACGCAACCCAATGCAGGTGATTGAGTGCTAATTTTTGAGATTGTGAAGCTTGTTCATAGAGTGGTGTGCCATAAAGAATTGAATGTTCTGGCTCACTCCAGTAAGCATTGCTGTTACTGCTATAGTTAAAGTTTCTATCTAATTCTTCTATTTTTTCAGTGTAGTCTGAGTCAAGGTTATTCCCATAGTTTTTTTCCAAGAGAGGGATAACTTTATTAACTTGAGATGTGGCTGAAGTTTGACTGCTAGTAATCATGATTTATTGCTGCTTTATGTTGTAATTGATTTTGGTTATTAGATATTTGTCAAATATCTTTTTAACGTCAAATTTCTCAAACCTAACCCTAATTCTTTTGTAGGGAAGGGGGAAATAATGTCACAATCAAAGCCTTTTTTATTGTCAGAGAGAATTTATTGAGTTTGTTCCTTCTCAAACATCTTCTTACATTTTTTTAGCTTTCCTCAGCCAAATATTCTGCTAACTTGGCGATTGTTGGGTAATCATACATGATTGTTGGTTCTATCTCTTTCCCCAACCAATTTCCTAAATCTCCCGTTAAAATCACTGCGGCTGATGAATCTAAACCATAACGCGCAAAAGTAGTTTCTACATCTACTTCATCTGGTTCAATTTCTAGCAAATCTGACATATAGGCAACAATCCACTCTCTAATTTTTAGTGGTGTAAATTTCTCGCTCTCTTCACTTGCTTTGTTGTCTTCAAAAAGTTGCGTCATTGTAAAAACCTCAATCTGTAGAATATATTACTGCTTTCAGGTTTGTATTTTCTGATTTTTAAGCTTTTTACTGTAAGTCATCATAGGCTGATTTTGATGATCTAACTACATTAGTTTCTTCACCCTTATTTTATATTGCTTTAGGCATTCTTACAAAGATATTCGTCAAGTTTATCTTCTTCTCCTTCCATAGTCTGCTCAACATTACCAATCATTTTTGCATACTGATTAATCAGATTTTCTATCTGATTAGTATCCAGTACAATCTCTTCCCATAGATTGTCATTCGTTGCATTAGCTATTCTTGCTTGAAAATTTTGTTGCCCCCACTGTTCTATAAGTTTTAATTCATTTGATGGCTGACTTTGATAAGACTTTTGTATGCAAGCAACCACAAATCCCCATGCAGCCACATCACCTAACTTTTGAGATAGTATTTTACTCAGTTTCTTATTACTACTCCGAGTTAGGTTTTGATTTTTTAGATAAGAGGCACAATATTCAGATGTGTGTTGTATTTTATCGCTGATTGCTGTTGCTCCTAGAAACTCCTTCAGAGATGAACAAAGTTGAGAGGGGTGGTATAAAGCTAACAAGCCCAAGTGCATTTGTAAAGTTTCAGTAGGCCCTTCAAAGATACGAAACAAACGAGCATCTCTGAAAATTTGGGGTGCAATATTAGATTCGATATAACCCCGTCCACCTAGTAGTTGAACAAGATTATCTGCTGCTTGCCACATTAATTCGGGTGCAATAATCTTTGTTACAAGATAAGCTTCTGGAGGAACAGATTTTCCTTCATCTAGCGGTGTAGTGATATTGTTCACCAAGCACTCAACCGCGCCAATTGATGCTGTTAAATCACTAAGACGTTGCAAAGTAATTTGTTGATGTATTAGTCGTTCCATACCAATTGAGCGACGAGTTGCGTAACGAAGCATGAGTTGAGCGCATCGCTTCATTCCCCCAATACACATAACAGCAATTCCCAATCGCCCTAGTTGCATTGCGTCCTGAGCTACCTCAAAACCAGAACCAATTTCACCTAAGACATTTTCACGATTGACTGTTACCTGCTCAAAATGAATGGTATTCTGTACCATACCTCGCATTCCCATAGTGGGAGCTTCAGCACCTTGCCTCAATCCTGGAGCATTTTCTGGTATGGTAAAGGCTGTGACTCCCAAGGATTTGCCTTGTTCATCTATAACGTGAGCAAAAGTATTGATCATGCTTGACCAAGAGGCAGAACCGCTCCAAATCTTGGTTCCGCTCAGTAACCACCCGCCATTGCCATCGGCATGAGCTTCAGCTTTAATTCCTCTGGGATTAGATCCCGCAGATGGTTCTGTAATGGCAAAGGCTGCTAAATCTCTGCCTTCAGCTAAATTCTTTAAACAGGTTTCTTTGATCTCAGGTGTCCCATATTTGAGGATTGGATAGATTCCTAGAGCATTGTTGACACCGACAAATGAGGCTAAATTGAGATCAATAGCTGCCAGTTGTTCTACAACTTGAAACATATCGCGGTAGGTTAAGCCAAGCCCTCCGGATGATTGAGGTACAAGCATTCCTAACAAGCCCTTTTTGCCAAAGTCTAGAACGATATGGGGAGTTATACACCGTCGCTCGTCGATGAGCCTGGAATTAATTCGTCTTTGGGCATAGTCTCGCAGCCAATAGATAATTTCTTCTGCACGTTGACGGCTGGAATTTTCCAATGATTGGCTTTGACTATTGCAGTGCATCAGCTTTCGCACCCTCCTTGATATTGATTTTCTTCAAATCAGGATTAACTTCCTGCACTTTTGTCAAGAGGGAGTTAACATCAGTTTCCAACTTTTGAAGTTTAATTTGATGCTCAAGGCTTCTACTATATTCTTCTACGACATTCAATGTGTTTTCTAAAAACCCACGCTGACAAGCATGGCGCTGAATCTTGCCACTAGATGTCTTAGGAATACTACTAGGTTTAATCAAAACTGTTGCATAAACTTGTAATCCGTGGTTATCTATCACTGCCTCGGTGATATTGCCCACTACCTCTTTAATATTCAATTTTCTCAAAGAGGTTCGTTCTACCTCTTGCACAATGACTAATCTTTGTTGTCCCTTATGGTCTACAGTGAAGGCTGCTCCCGCATTCAATCGCAATGCTGGATGACTGTTTTGAACTGTTAACTCAATATCCTGGGGATAATGATTTTGTCCTCGGATAATAATAACATCCTTGAGTCTGCCTGTGACAAACAACTCTTTGTCTTGCAAAAAGCCTAAGTCTCCTGTGCGGAGAAACGGTCCCTCACCTGTGTCTGATAGATAAGCTTGGAAGGTTTCTGCGGTTTGCTCTGGCCGTCTCCAATAGCCAGCAGCCACAGAAGGGCCTGATACCCAAATTTCCCCTATTTGATTAGCTGGACATAGGGTTAAAGATTCGGGATCGACAATGGCGATTTTTTCATCTAACCAAGCCCGACCACAACCAACAATTGTTCTAGTTCCTTCTTCAGATTCGGTAGCTACTACTCGATTTTCTTCCAGGGCTGCTGCTTCTACCTGGTACAGAAGGGGGGGAGATGTTTTCAAACCCCCAGAAACAAATAAAGTCGTTTCTGCCATGCCGTAGCAAGGATACAATGCTTCTTTACGGAAACCACAAGGGGCGAAATATTGAGCAAATTGTTCTAGGGTGTCCGATCTGACTGGTTCTGCTCCGTTGAAAGCAACTTCCCAACTACTCAAGTCAAGACTAGAAAGTTCTTCAGGAGTAATCTTGCGAACGCAAAGATCATAGGCAAAATTTGGACCGCCACTGGTAGTAGCTTTGTAACGAGAAATAGCTTGCAACCAACGCAAAGGCTTTTGTAGAAAAGCTACGGGTGACATGAGAATGGAAGGTAGACCCAAATATAGAGGCTGCAAGACGTTGCCAATCAATCCCATATCGTGGAATAAGGGCAACCAACCGACAACAATTGTTTTTTCTGTATGTCCGAAGCCGATGTTGATGTATCTTTCGTTGGATAGCAAATTCCCATGAGTGATCATCACTCCCTTGGGTGTTCCTGTAGAGCCAGAAGTGTATTGCAGAAAGGCCAGGGTATCTTGATTGAGTTTTGGTTGTTGCCAATCTGAACTGAGATTGCTGTTGATGTCATCAGTGGCTAACCAACGCATATTGGACAATTCTGGATTTTTAGCCCACTGATTCACCAAGTTTGCTAACAAGGATGAAGTAGTCAACACTACGGTTGCTTCGGCATCTGTGATGATGGACTGCAACCTCAAGAAGTTCATATTCTGACGGGGTGGATATGCCGGAACAGCTACAACACCTGCATATAGACAACCCAAGAAGGCACTAATGAACTCTAGACCTGGTGGGTACAACAACAACGCTCGCTCGCCTTCTGCTCCTAAAGACTGGAGATGGCAGGCGATCGCCTGGGCTTTTTGGTCTAGTTCTTGATAAGTTAGGCTGACTTCTTCCGTTTCTCCATCTCGCAAAAAAGTGTAGGCTTTTTGTTGTGGTTGATTTTGCGATCTGTAGCTTAGTAGTTCTACTAATGTTGAGAATTTTTCTAAGGGGTTATACACATTGTCCAAACTAAGATTCATAAGCCAGTATTTTACAGGTTAGTTAAGTACCGTGATATCAATCTGTTTTTTAGTATTCAACCTTGTTCCTCATAAACTTGGCTTTTTTCGCTTGTTTATGATTTTTATCTTGATTTACTAAATTAAGCTCACTTGATATTAAAGTTAAAAACCAGTTAAGAACGTTCTAGGTAGTGAAATCAATGATTAGATTCCTGATTACCTAAGTGTAACCAATGAAATTTTTAGTTCTGTGACGGAGGAACTAGTGAAGTTATTTATTATGTCAAATTGTTGATGAGATGATTGGATATATGAATTAATTTTTTAGATTCCTGATTACCTAGGTGTGAACAATGAAATTTTTAGTTATGCTACGGAGAAACTGAGTCAGTGAGGAACTAGTGAAGTTACCCATAGTTATTTCGTCAGATCGTAAAGTATACGTCTAACTTGAGTGATAGTATCATAGAACTCTTGAAAAAACCAAGTCATTTTTTTTATATTATTTTTATATAAGTTAAGTTTTTTATCATCATTTTTATACAAAGGGAATCGGCTGATATCATGTCACCTAGCAATGACCAAAAAGCAGCTTGACTCAGAGACGAAAGTCTTATGGACACCGAGTTCTAACATTAGTCATGCGATTAACGCCCTACCAAGGCAGATGGAAAAGCTGTTTACAGAGCAGAGTGGGACAGGTAGTTTAATGTAATAAAACTATTGAGGTAGGCGAGATGCAATATAGCCCAAACTTCACCAAACATCATTGTTTCTGGAAAGCCAATTGATACAGAAACGGTTATGTGTTAGTTTGCAGGTTGTGGTTAAACTAAAAACGCCAATACATCATAACTCCCTGGACACCTACTATAAGCACAGTTGCGGATGCCAGGGATGTAGCCGTAATACTCTCCCTCGACCTTCTCAATTTGAGGAAATCGAAATATGACACATTCAAATGACGTGATCAAGCTCACCAAAGAAGAAGGTTTTATGCAAAAATCTAATCCCGAAAAATGGATACTATACAGTACCTGTGATGAAGATTCGTATTCAGAATTACGAGCTTTAGAACTGACATCAAATGACAGAGTGCTGGCTGTCACTGGCAGCGGATGCCGAACTCTTAGCCTTCTGGCTTGTAATCCCAAATCCTTGATATCTGTAGATTACTCGGCTGGTCAAAATTATTTGCTCGAATTGAAACTAGTAGCCATTCGGGCTTTATCCTATGATGTATTATTGCAATTTTTTGGTGTAGAAGATTGTCAGAATCGTTGGGATATCTTTTGCTCATTGAGGGATCACATATCTCCTCCAGCATTTGCTTATTTTCAAGCTAATCGGTGGGCGATTGAACAAGGAATTTTGTTTGCAGGTCGTCATGAATTATTTTACGTGAGATTCGTTGCGCCATTAATGCGTCTACTTTATGGTAGACAAATGGCGCAAATTGCTCGTGCCTCCAACTTAGAAGAGCAGCGTGAAATCTACAATCAGCAGATCTCTGGCTTTTTATGGAATTTGCTGATTCGTGTTGGCTTTTCTCCCTTGTCAATCAGTCTCATTCTCAACGATCCAAAATATGTCGTGGAAATGAATGTGAATGTTGGAGATTATTTAATCGAACGATTGGAACACACTTTTACTCATCACTTAGTTCGGGATAATCACTGGACTAGTTTCATGTTTTATGGTAAATATCTTGGAAGACGTTGTCTTCCTCACTTTTTACTTGAGGAAAATTATCATGCTATACGTGAAGCCACAACAAAATTCGAGATTGTGACAGGAAATTTGATCGAATACATGAAGAAACTGCCAGAGCAGTCAATCGACAAGTATTCACTCTCAGATGTGACAAGCTGTATTGACAAACAGATGTTTAAAACTTTGATGAATGAAGTAATTAGAACCAGCGAAAACCAAGGCAAATTATGTTATCGCAACTTTTTGAATAAGCAATTAATTCCATCTGAGTTAGAAGATATTCTCCAGCGAGATCATGAATTAAGCGACGCGCTCTATCACGATGATTTAGCATTTGCTTATTCTTTTGAAGTAGCGCAAATTAACAAAACAGAAAAAAAAGTTGAAGAAATTAGAAAATTAGCTGGGATCAGTTAGTTAGTAGAGATAACTGAGGTAGTATTTAGAGAGTCACGATTATGTGCTTAAATCAAAATTTCAGAATTCACCCAATTCCTAATAGCTGGTATCGTGTTTGCTTTAGTAAAGACCTTCGTCCAGGCCAAGTTAAGCCACTGCGTTACTTTAACAAGGATCTCGTTCTCTTCCGCACAGAAAGTGGAGAAGCTTGTGTTTTTGATGCTCACTGTCGCCATTTAGGAGCGCATTTAGGTCACGGTGGAGAGGTAAAGGGTGAAGGTATCCAATGTCCCTACCACGGTTGGATTTGGCATAAAGAGGGACACTGCAATCATGTTCCTTACCCTCATACTGGTTGTGATCCAAGCGTGAAAATTGGCAAATGGCCAGTAGCTGAACTTAATGGCACAGTCTACACCTACTACCACGATGAAGGAAAACCTCCCACTTGGGAAATGCCGGAATTTCCTGAATTTTATTCTGGAGAGTGGGTATCTGCAATCCAAATGTATAAACGCAACGTTAAATGCTCTATCCAAGAAATCGCCGAGAATAATTCAGATACTGCACATTTCAGCCATTTACATGGGGCAAGGTTTGGTAAAGTCCTGAGCGAATCTCTGGAATTAGATGGGTTACAACGTACTCATATTGCCTCTTATGAAGTTAATGTACCTATTTTATCTAAGCTGCTTGGTATCAACGAATTTCATACTACATATCAGCAGTATGGATTAGGTTGCAATCGCAATCTTGTTTCTCTCAAAGCAAATGGGAAAACAGTACTAGAATGGCGACTGGTTTGTATGCATACACCAATTGATAAAGAAAATGCCGAGGCGCTATGCATAACAAAACTGAAGAAATTTATTAATGTTCCCTTTACTCGTTTCATAGTAGAACTACTGACCAAAAAAGCTTGTGAAGAAGTTGATAAAGATGCAATGGTGTGGGATCACAAAATTTTTCTAGAGAACCCCCCTCTGTACAAAGAAGAGCATAGCATCACCCAATTCCGAGAATGGGTAAAACACTTTTACTCCCATTCAGAACAAGAGGAAACAATTTCACTAACTACTGCTGCTTCGAGGAAAAACTAAAAAATGCATTTTTTACAAAGGGAACGTCTTACTCTGGCAAAATTTCTCCCAACCCTTGATGACAGGCTGCAAGCAAAATCTATGCTGGAGTTGGAAGCTAAGGGAAGTCCTGCCCTGCAAATTTTTCGTGAGCTTGGTGGTCCAGGATTGTTGATTCCACGAGAATATGGAGGGTCTGGTGTTACACCTTTAGAACTCACTCAGATTCAACGAGCGATCGCTACTCGTTCACCTTCTTTGGCGATCGCTGCAAATATGCATCATTGCACAGTAGCAGCTTTACTAGAAAGCATTGCCGATGAATCCGTTGCCGAGTTTATCAGAGCTATTGCTGAGAACAATCTCTATTTAGCTTCAGGCTTTGCTGAAGGAAAAACAGGTGTAAGTATCTTGTTACCAACTATGAAGTGCCAACGAGTAGCCGATGGTTTACTGGTTAGTGGTAGCAAAAAGCCTTGTAGTTTATCAGCATCAATGGACTTTCTGACAGCCAGTGCCATTGTTCCCGGTAAATCAGGAGAGGGCGATCAGTTAGCATTAGTAATCATTGCAGCCGATTCTCCAGGGATCGAGCGTAAACCTTTTTGGAATACTTGGGTTCTTAAGGGAGCAGAAAGTGAAGAAGTAATTTTAAACGACGTATTGGTTCCAGAGGAATTTGTTTACTATTTAGGTAAACCAGAGGATTTAGGAAACATCCTGGCCAAGGCTTTTATTTGGGTTGAGTTATTTTTATCAGCTTCCTACTTAGGTGCAGCCAGCGCCCTTGTTGAGCGGGTAATAGCAGAACGTAAAGGTACACCTAGCGAACGCACATCGGTAGCAATTGAAGTCGAAGGAGCAATGGCCGCACTGGAAACTGTTGCCAATTCGATTATGGTGGGTGGGAACAGTGACGCTGAAGTTGCACAATCTTTATTTGTCCGTTATTCAGTGCAACGTGCTATAGAACGAGTTACTGAAACATCAGTAGAGTTATTGGGCGGCATAGCGTTTATTCGTTCTGAAGAAATTGCCTATTTATTAGCCGCTGCCAGAGCTTTGGCATTCCATCCACCTTCACGGTTAAGCATGGCATCTTATTTAGATGACTATTTAGCAGGTGGACCTTTACTGATGCCTTAGTGTCAGAAGACGCGAATTCCATGTCCATTTTCACATAACGCAATACAGTGTACTTCAGAAAATAGTAGGTTAGGTTGAGCAATAGCGAACCCCAATAAAGCATTGGTTATTTTGGGTGTTATAGCCGTGGACATGGTGGTTAGGAGATCAATTGTTAGCGCAGCTTGGCGTAAGCCATTCATTCATGAAACTCTCACTACAAGAGAGTTTTACTCCTGACTCCTGACTCCTGCTATATTCCTCAACCCAACCTACCTCAGTTTTAGTTTTTAGTCTTAACTGTGATTAGATGCTTAACAACCACCCAGGAACTTCCAATGAATCAGGTAATTACAACTATTACAAATAGCCGTATAAGCAACAACAGCTTCTCTAATTTGGTTGATCTTTTACGTCATAGAGCTTTACATCAATCAAATAAAACTGCTTTTACGTTTCTAGAAAATGAGGAAGGAAACGAATTAACCTTAACTTATGAGCAACTAGATGCTAAGGCTAGGTCTATTGCTGTATATTTGCAAAATATATCAACTCCAGGAGATAGAGTTTTATTACTCTACCCACCAGGTCTTGATTATATAGCAGCCTTTTTTGGATGTCTTTACGCAGAATTAATTGCGGTTCCTCTTTATCCGCCCAAACATAACCAAAAAATGTCTCGAATTAACTCCATTATGGAGGATTGTCAAGCACAAATTGCTTTGACAAATAATCAATCTCTCATCAATATACAAACATTATTGAATAATGCTCCTGATTTAAAAAAACTACACTGGTTAGCAACTGACCAAATTAATGAAAATTTAGCTGAACAATGGGAGTCAAAATCAGTCAGCAGTGTTTCTATTGCTTATCTTCAATACACATCTGGTTCTACTTCCACACCTAAAGGTGTAATGATTAGTCATGAGAATGCTTTAGAAAACTCAGCAGAAATAGCCATTTCATGGAGAACAGGGCCTGATAGCGTTCTCGTATCATGGTTACCTCACTTTCATGATTTTGGACAAATATATGGGGTGATTCAACCAATTTACAATGGGTTTCCATGTATATTTATGTCACCTGCCTCATTTATTCAAAAACCCATTCGATGGCTAAAAGCAATTTCCGACTATAAAGCTACTCACAGTGGCGCACCAAATTTTGCTTATGATTTATGTGCTGAAAAAATTAAACCAGAACAACGCGAAAATTTAGACTTGAGTAGCTGGGAGGTGACTGTAAATGGTGCAGAACCAGTAAGAAAGCAAACATTGGAAAAATTCAATCAAGCTTTTGCACCTTGTGGTTTCCGTTGGAGTACTTTCTACCCAGGTTATGGACTAGCAGAGGCAACCCTAAAAGTGTCATCTGCGAGACAAAAGAACTCGCTAACAAGTTTAACTGTTCAAGCAGATTCACTGGCAAAAAATTTAATTGTTGAAGCATCAGGAGAAGATCAGTTTGCAAGGACATTAGTTGGATGTGGTAGTACTGCATTAAACGCAAAAGTTGTAATTGTCGATCCTGAATCTCTAACTCAATCTCCATCTGGTAAAGTTGGTGAAATTTGGGTATCAGGTCCTAGTATTGCTCAGGGTTATTGGGGACGAATTGAAGAAACTCAGCGCACATTTAGGGCTTATCTAACTGATAATGGAGAAGGACCATTTTTGCGAACAGGTGATTTGGGTTTTCTCAAAGATGGCGAGTTATTTATCACAGGTCGAATTAAAGATTTAATTGTCATCCGAGGTAGCAATCACTATCCTCAGGATATCGAGCTAACAGCAGAACAAAGTCATCCCAGCCTACGTTCGGGATATAGCGCAGTCTTCAGCATTGATGAGAATCAGCAAGAAAGACTTGTTATTGTTTGTGAAATCGAGCGTACTCACCTGCGTAAGTTGGATGCTGATGAAGTGATTCGAGCTATATGCAAAGCGGTATCCAAAGAACATGAATTAGATGTATACGCTGTATTACTGCTAAAAACAGGTAGCATTCCTAAAACTTCTAGTGGCAAAATTCAACGACAGGCTTGTCGCACCCAATTTTTAAATAACCAATTAGATGTAGTGCGAGAGTGGAAAGATAAGTCAAAAGAAGAAGTAATCAATGAAGGTACATCTCCCATGCAAAATAACTTATCTAATATCATCAAATTAGGCATTCAAGATTGGCTGATATCGTGGATTGCCAAAGAGAAAAAGTTAGATATAAAAGAAATTGATCCCAATCAATCTCTTAATTACTACAGTCTTAGTTCTTTGGATAGTATGAATTTACATGGAGATTTGGAAACTTGGCTTGGCTATTCAATTGTTCCTGATTGGTTGTGGGATTCTCCATCAATTGATGCATTAGCCAAGCAGATTTCTCAATATCAAAATACTTTTTCTGTTGCTAAAGTTGCATCATAGCTGGCTTCTAGAAATCCTTTCATTCAAAGCCATTTTTTACGCTCCTCTTAGAGGTTGTTTGAAAAGTTTTTGTAATATAGTCACTTATTGATCCCCCCTTCCCCCCCCTTTTTTTAAGGGGGTAATGAGAATCAAAGTCCTCCTTAGAAAGGGGGATTTAGGGGATTAAAAAGTATTTAATACATTATGAGGGACTTTTAAAACATCCTCTTATGTAAGGAAGTTATAAAACAAAACTATAACTTCCGAAAAACAACGGAAGACGATTATTCTCTTAGTTACTATAAAATCACATGAAAATTGAAGCGATCAAAGCTGCTTTGCCGACAAAGAAACTGACAAATGATGATATTTTGGCATTGATTGAGGAATATAGCACACCAATCTTTCACGGAGATTTAAAAACAGCCTTAAGTAAAATCAACTATTTCCTTCGCTATTCAGGTTCAGATGTTCGTTACTGGTTAAACACAGACGAAAAGCCAATCGATTTAGTTGCTCATGCTTTTCAAGAGGCACTTGCAGAAGCAAACTGCGACAAAGATGACATAGATTTACTGATTTATACAGGTATCGGTCGAGGATTTATAGAACCAGCTGCGGCTTACCACGTTGCAGCTAGTCTCGGTTTGCAAAACGCAGAGTGTTTTGATATTCTGGATGCTTGCATGAGTTGGAGTCGTGTAATGAACATACTCTATACTCTGCTTGCATCGGGTAGATACAAACGAGCTTTAGTAGTTAACGCCGAGTGTAATATGCGTTTTGGAGGGGCTGTTTTCCCTACTGTCTTCCAACTGCCCAGCATGGAAGCTATTGAATGGTCTTTTCCAGCTTATACTTTGGGAGAAGCAGCAACAGCAACAATTGTTTCCTACGATCCAGATCGAGAATGGGAATTTCACATTAAATCTCGTCCAGACTTGGCTGATCTATGCAATGTCCCCTTAGATGGATACGAAGGTTACTGCACACCTTCTGAGCGTATTGGTTTAAACGGCATTAACAAATTTACCTCTTTTGGAGTTGAGTTGCACGCTAACGCATATGAAGAGTCTATTAAGATATTTAAACTCTTAAAAGCTCCGACTGAGGAAATTCGTGCAATTTTCCCCCATGCATCGTCAAAAAGAGAGTGGGATAAAGTTGCTGAAGCATTAGGTCTCAAGCATCTAATGTGGCATATTTACCCAAATTATGGAAATCTAGTCTCTGCTTCTATACCTACAGGTATTGCTTCAGCCATTGAGGCAGGAAAGATTCAGCGCGGAGATCGGATTGCCGGTTTGCTTGGTAGCGCAGGTATGTCTTTTGCTGCCTATTCGTTCATCTATTAATCAACATCTGATAAAGGAGGTATCCCATCTCTTTACCTCCTCATATTTTCTTTAAAATAGCAAATGATTAATTAATAAGAGGTTTAGCAATTAATGTTGTTTCAAATTTTAAAGCTTATTAGCGTAACTTTCATCTACCTCTGTGGATATTTTATTACTACCGTAGGTAGTAATAAAGAGGAACGAATCTTAAAACAAGGACAATGGATTTACCGCTATTTCCTCCAGATGGGTCCGGTATATATCAAAATCGGACAAATTTTAGCGACACGTTCTGATTTGATTCCAGAAAATTGGGTACAAACATTACGAGAACTGCAAGATAATGTACCTTATATGAATGAAGCCGATACCAGGAAAATTCTCAGCAAAGATTTGCCTCTGGCATTTGAAAACGTTTTTAGTGAATTTTCCTTTCAGCCAATGGCTACCGGTTCTATCGCTCAAGTCCATAGCGCCACCTTATTAACTGGACAAAAAGTTGCTGTCAAAATTGTTAAGAAAAATGTTTGTAATCAACTAAAACAAAATCTGGATATTATCCAGTTCTTTGTTGCCATCCTGGATTTTGTGATTCCATCTGTACGAGAGCTAGGTTTACCAAAGCGTCTGCAAGAATTAAGAGCTTTGCTGATTATTCAAGCAGATATGAAGCAGGAGGCGCAAAAGCAGGAAGCAGTATATACAAACTTTAAGAATCATCCTTATGTCAAAGTTCCTGCGGTTATTAAAGACCTTTCTACTTCTAACTTATTGTTCATGGAGTTCATGGAGGGAATCCCAGGAAAAGATGTTCATAAAGTTGAATTAAAACGAAATCTTCTCGCTCAAAGATTTCAGGATACTATTTATACTATGCTGTATATGCATGGCTTATGTCATGGTGATCCCCATCCTGGAAATATCTTTTTTACAAAAGATGGCTCGATTATCCTCCTAGACTATGGCATTACTGTGCAACTGAGTGAAGATGAAAAATGGGGATTATCATCTTTTTACTATGCTTGCACTCGCAAAGAATGGGCTATAGCTGTAGAGCGTTTTACTCAACACTTTGTCACAGATAAAGACTACGTTTTTCAAAACTGGCATAATTACGAGCAGGAAATAAAAAGCATCTTACAATATCATTTTGATATAAATACAACACAATGGTCAACAGTTAGTTATTTCCAAGATGTGAGCAAGGTGTTGCGGAAATATCGCGCACGTTACACAACTAATTTTACAAAAGTTGAGTTGGTATTTTTGTCTTGCGAAGGCTTTGCAACTCAAATCGATCCCAATATTGATATCTGGCAAAATGCAAGTAAGTTTACAGACCGTTACTCTCCCTATATGAGTTCAGAAGTCAAAGAAACGTTTGATGTTTATTTTCAACAAACTGCTCCTTCTTCTTTAGCAATGCGCGATCGCGCCAATCATTCCTTAGTTGCACCTACTCACATTAACCGATATTTTTTCCCCAGCACTTATCCAGTATTTGTCAAAAAGGCTAATAAAAGCAAAATCGAAGACTTTGATGGTAATGTTTTCGTAGACATATCATGCGGTTATGGACCTCATCTCTTAGGCTACGCCCATCCTGCCGTTAACCAAGCAATTTCTGAAGCCCTTGCCAATGGATTTGTCAACGCAATTGGCAGTGAAGCGGAATTAAAACTAGCCGAAATGCTGGTTGAGGCTTTACCAGGTGCTGAGAAAGCAATCCTGTCTAACTCAGGAACAGAATCAATTTTACAAGCATTCCGTCTGTGTCGTGCTTACCGAAAGAAAGATCGAGTAGCGAAGTTTGAAGGACACTATCACGGATTTTCTGATCAAGGAATGGTCAGTTCTTGGTTTCGCTTTACAGGTGAAAAGTTTGATCCTCAGCCCATTGCCGGAACTCAAGGATCTGAGAGTTCTACAGTCAAAAATACGCTGATTTTGCAATACGGTTACATTGAAGGTTTAGAAAGATTGCGAAAAGAAGCATCTGAATTAGCCTGTGTAATTTGCGAACCAATGCCTTCATTATTGGCTAATTACGACATTGAATTTCTCACAAAACTCAGAGAAATATGTACAGAGTTAGATATTCCTCTAATTTTTGATGAAGTTGTTTCGGGATTTCGAGTAGCCTATGGTGGTGTACAAAACCTAGCAGGAATTTTCCCTGATTTGACTTGCTTAGGTAAAGTAATTGGCGGAGGACTTCCTTGCGGTGCAGTTGTTGGGAAACAGAAACTGATTGACATTGGTAAAAGTTCCCAAGACCCCTTTTCTGACTATGAAAAGAAAGCCTTTGTAGGCGGAACAATGAGTGGAAACTCACTGACTTGTGTTGCAGGAACAGCGGCATTAACTTATCTCAAAGAACATCCAGAAATATATGTACAACTGGACAATAACACTAATTGGCTGGCAGAAAGACTACTAGAAATTGGTCACTCTCACGGTGTACCTATCAAAGTCAAAGCAAATCGTTCCATATTTTCTTTGACATTTAGTCACAGACCTGCTAAATACTTCCGAGAAAAGCAAGCTGGTAGTAATTTTAAAGTTAATCTTGCTTTAGCATACTATATGCGTAAACACGGCATTTATATGCCAGAATTGCACACCTTAATGTTGAGTGCAGCCCACACTCAAGAAGACCTAGAACTTATTTGTCAAGCCTTTGATTTAAGTTTGCAGGAAATGTTAGTGGATGGATTTTTTACACTTTAGTTTTAGTTAGCGCATCAGAACTCAATTCTCATGAAGAGATAAAAAGCTGACTCTTATTTATCTCTTCCTTATTACCCCTTGTTCAAACAATCTTTTAAAAAATACTGAGATTATTTTATGAACTTAGAAAAATCTTCCCAAAATTCTCCTCGTAAATGTACAGTTGCTGTCATTGGTGCTGGTGCAAGTGGTATTGCTACAGCAAAATGTCTGCTTGATGATGGTCACGAACCTACTGTTTTTGAAAGAAGTGATCAAGTTGGTGGTGTTTGGGTCTTTAACAATACTTCTGGACGAGCTTTTAGTACAGTTCATTTTCAACACTCAAAGTATGTTAGTGTTTTTTCCGATTATCCTATGTCGCTTGAGAGCAGTGAGTTTCCTCATCATACAGAAGTGCTTGAGTATCTCAATGACTACGTAGACCATTTTGATCTGAGAAAACATATCAAATTTAATACAGCAGTAGATAAAGTTTCCAGAAAGGATGATCATTGGGAAGTGACTGTTAGCTATCCTGGTGGACAATCTACCTTTAATTTCGATGCGGTCGCTATTTGTAGCGGTATTTATAATGAGGCAAGATGGCCAAATTTCCCTGGCGAAGAAAAATTTCAAGGAACTATAATTCATTCTAAAGATTATAAAGAACCTTCAATTTTTGCGGGTAAAAATGTTTTAGTTGTTGGTAATGGACCAAGCGGAGTTGATATTGCAGTCACCGCATCCTATAGCTCTAATAAAGCCATTTGGAGTTACCGTAAAAATCGTTGGTTACTTCCCAGATACTGCGAAAGAATACCCTTTGATTTTATCGTTACTCGCCTGAATAAACATATCCCTTTCCGTCACCAAATTTTATCTTTGGTTCACATTCAAAAGTTTTACCCGATTATGTTAGATCACCAGGCTTGTGGTGTGAAGCCAAATGTTGGTCCAGAGAAATCAGGCCCTGTTTTTAACGAAGATGCCTTAAACCGCATCCGGCTGGGAGCAATCAAAACTAAACCAAATATTGCACATTTTGAAGAAAATAAAGTTGTATTTGAAGATGGTAGCAGTGAATTAGTAGATATCGTTGTCTATGCCACAGGCTACCAAGTCAAAATTCCTTTTATGGATGAATATTTAGGTGAAGACCATCAAAAAAACTTAAATCTTTATAAGATGGTATTTCCCCCCGAATTACCCAACTGTGGCTTTATTGGATTTGTTTACGGAAACGTCATATTTCCCACTTCTGAACTGCAAGCACGTTGGTTTTCTAAAGTCATTTCTGGTGAAGTTAAGTTACCATCAAAAGCAGTCATGGAAGCGCAAATACAAGAACACAGAAAACATCAGGAAGAAGGCTGGCTTGACAGTGCATACCGTAGCTTGCGTGTTTCAGCTTTTGACTACATGGATGACATCGCCAAGGAAATTGATGTCCTGCCTAAAATTTGGGAAAACTGGACAATTTTGAAGGAAATTTTCGCAGGTCCAATGATGGCCACACAATTCAGGCTTAATGGACATCATAAATGGGAAGGCGCTACGTCTTGGATTAAAAAAGTACCCAAGTTAGCTCGTAAGCAGGTTATTGACACTAAACACTAATATTTTGTTGATTGGTGCATAAGTATCAAATATTCATCAAATATTCAGGAGTTGGATAATGAGTGTATTTAAAGCTATTTTGAGCTTACTCATCTATGGCTTTTTATCAATTGGTATACCACTTTTAGGTTGGGGTATTGATGGTTTGACAGAATTTTTGGCAAATCCAGCCAGAGTTATTTTCTTAGTTGGTTCAACTTTGATAACTATTGTCTATGCCTGGTTTATCCCTCAAAATCTTGTGAGTGACGCGGTTAAAGATAAACTCATAACTCGCCAAAATATCACTTTATGGTTGAGTATGGCTCTTTACGTGATCATTTTTAGCCTTTTGCCATACTGCGATCGCCACAACCTCTGGCAAATTAAAGCTGAAAATTATTTAAGATATGTTGGGTTAGTAATGTTTACTATTGGTCTGATTTTCTCCACTTGGGGTCCACTGCACCTTGGTAAACAATTTGTTTTCAATGTGACGGTTAAAGCTGGAAATAAATTAGTCACAGATGGACCATTTAGCTATGTACGCCACCCCCGTTATTTTGGTTTGTTTGTTTGGGTTTTGGGAGTTTCACTCATCTATCTTTCAGTTGTGGGGCTGGTAATGACTGGGGTATATATGTTGTTATTGGCATGGCGAATTTATGATGAAGAAAAGTTACTCCAGCAAGAGTTTGGTGAACAATGGACAAATTATTGTCAGCAAACAAAGCGGATAATTCCTCTTGTTTATTAGAGAACAAAATACAAAATTGAAAGAGTAGAATACAAAATTATGTTGACGAATCACTTAACATCAAAAAACGACACTTTTCTCAATCAAGCACATCTAATGCAATTAGATACAAGTAGAAACAGAGCTAATAGCATTATAGGATGGCTGCGTGATTATGCTAATGCTCGCATTAACTCCCGGTTAATAGACGAGCGCCGTTGTATACCACCTTATATAGTCCTCGATTTTGGCAATCAGGGAATACTGGGAATGCAAGTACCTGAACAATACGGAGGTTTAGGATTAAATACTTATGATGCAATGCGTGTTATCGAACAAATAGCTGGTATTGATATTACACTAGCTACGTTTGTGACAGTCAATAACTTTCTGGGAATTCACCCAATTTTACAATCGGCAACCGAAACATTTCGTGAAGAACTCCTACCTATCCTCGCTCAGGGGCGGGAACTTGCTGCCTTCGCTTTGACAGAACCGGGTGCTGGGTCAAACCCACGCAATTTAGCAAGTGTGGGCATACCAGATGCAGAAGGTGGTTGGCGCTTGAGTGGGACAAAGATTTGGAGCGGTACTGCTTCATGGGCGGGTTTAATTAATACCTTTGTCAAACTAGTTGACAGTAATAACAAGCCAATAGGAATTACTGGTTTTGCCCTGCGTCATGGAACATCTGGCTTACGTCATGGACCAGAAGCCTTGACAATGGGAATACGCGGCATGGTTCAGAATACAATACATTTTGACGAAGTACCTGTATCTGAAGTAAATTTGCTAGGGGCAATTGGTTCTGGTATGACAGTTGCTCAGGACGCAATTTTATTGACCCGGTTGGCAATGGGATCTCAAAGTCTCGGCGGAATGAAGCGTTGCGCTCAACTGATGCTGCGTTATGCAACACGCCGTGATATCGCTACGGGAAGGCTGATTGATAATCCTTTAACTTTAGTATCCTTGGGTGATCTAACAGCCGCAATTACAGCATTAGAAACTTTAATAACTCGGATTGCAGAATTAGTCGATAGTGGATATCCTGTACCAGAAGAAGGATATATTGTCTGCAAAACATTTGGTTCAGAATTTCTATGGCAAGCTGCTGATAACCTAATTCAACTTTTGGGTGGTCGCGGTTATATCGAGACTAATATCGCTCCTCAAATACTACGAGATGCCAGGATATTCCGTATTTTTGGTGGACCGACTGAAACTCTGAGTATGTTTCTTGGTTCGTCTTTATTCCAACCTAGTCAAGAATTACAAATCTTTTTCTGCAATAGTCTTAACGCCCCTGCTGTTTGGGAAAGTTTAAAAACAGCAATAGAACAAATTAATGCACGCTGGTCAGAATCCATTGCTCCCTTTAGCGATCGCACTTCTGCTCGACGTTGGGCGGCACTAGTTGCTGGTGAAGTTGCAACTTACGCAATTTTGCTTGCTGCTTTGCAGGGAATACATAATCGCCAGCCTTTAAATCAATTACATCGCGGCGCGATCGATTGGGTTCAAACTCAGTTTGACATTGCACTCAAAAAAGCTCTGAGCGGAGAAGAACTAAAATCTGCAACGCAAACTGTTGATGAAACTACAGCACTAATATCCAGCTATAGTGAAACAATTGGTGACTTACAACAAACTCTCCCCGGCGAAGATAACTCCCTCGACGAGCTACTATGCCACTAGACATCTTTGATCATTGATCTCAAATCAATACTGTTCGGTTAAGAGTTTTTGTAGGTTGGGTTAAGCGATAGCGCAACCCGACAAAAGCCTATCAATGTTGGGTTTCCTAACGTCAACCCAACCTACACAATGATATTTTTTGGGCTTAACCGAAAAGTATTGGATCTGAAATCATCTATAAGCTGTTCCGCATTTAAACTGTATAACTTAAATAAGTCTAAATCTTGTGGGGTGGGCATCCCTGCCCGCCCTAATATTTAAATTAGATGAGTTTTAGCTTATTTTCTCAACAATAGCTGTATTTGGCAGTTGCTGGTTGTTGTTGAGATGCAGACTTTACCTAAGTATACGTAGACAAATCAAGCAGGATATTGAACTTTTTTAGTTGACTACATGACGTAGATACAGCGTAGCTGAACCTGGGCGCAAATTAGGGTTAATAACTCACTGGAATAAGACATGGAGTTGATGAATCATGAATCCGTTTATGAACAATATCTTTCAGCCTTTTATGAGTAACAATAAATTACCAAACGGACCTGAAGAACCTGAATTATTTCAGTTAATCAATTGGCTTGTTAGACCTTTTGAGTATCTAGAAGAATGTGTAGATAGATATGGCGATATGTTTACTATTAGGGCATTTGGTTTCTCTCCATTGGTATTTATAGGTCATTCTCAAGGAATTCAAGAAATTTTTAGTACCTATGCTAAATCTTTTGATGTCAAAACTACAAATGCTATTCTGCATCCTATAACTGGCGATCACTCCATAGTATTAATGGATGACTCCAAGCATAAAAGAGAGCGTAAATTACTTATGCCTGCTTTTCATGGAGATAGAATAAAATTATATGCTAAAAAAATATGTGAAATTACTGATAATGTCACTTCTTCCCAGGAAATAAATAAACCTTTTCTTGCTAAAAGTCTCATTGAAGAGATTAGCATCAAGATACTTATGGACATATTGTTTGGAATCAGTGAAGAGGGAAAAAGCAAACAATTTTTGTCGGTTATAACTGATTGGGTAAATATCATTGATTCTCCAGTGCAATCGAGTTTGATATTCTTTAAAGTTCTGCAAGTAGACTTAGGAGACTGGAGCCCCTGGGGTAATTTTATCAGAACCAAACAAACAGTTGACAAGTTTCTTCAAGCTGAAATAGAATATAGGCAAACTAACAAAGAAAAACTTGGCGATGATATCTTCAGTTTAATGCTGGAAGCAACTTATGAAGATGCTCAGAAAATGAGCAATGACCATATAAAACATGAATTGTTTACTTTGTTGTATGCTGGATACGAAACAACCGCGACTGCTTTAGCTTGGGCTTTTTACTGGCTCGAAAAATCCCCCCGCGTAAAATTTAAACTGTTGCAAGAAATAGATAGTTTAGGGGACAATCCTGACCCCATGCAGATATCTAATCTGCCATATTTAACAGCTATTTGTCAAGAGACATTGCGACTTTATCCAACATTGCCATTTGCTTTTGGACGTACTGCTAAACAAGACATGGAAATAATGGGTCGTTTTTTTGAAGCTGGGACAACATTTTATCCCTGTATTTATTCAGTCCATCATCAAGAAGATTTGTATCCAAATTCAAAGCGATTTAGACCAGAAAGATTTTTAGAACGTCAATATACCCCTTACGAGTTCATTCCTTTTGGCGGTGGTTCCAGGTATTGTTTGGGTTATGCTTTAGCTATGTTAGAAATGAAACTAATAATAGCTTCAATTGTATCTAAATACAATTTAAAATTAGCTGATAATCAACCTATTCAACCAGTACGTCATTTAAGCACCATCAAACCCTCCAATGGTGTCCCTTTAGTTCTGACTGGGTTTCGCTAATAGGCAAAATTAGTAATACGCACATTCGCAAGTTCAGTATTCTATCTCAAGGATTAAAATAAAATGTCAGACCAAACAAATAGACTCCGCTATTTCAATATTTTGCTTGATTCAATTGAGAAACAAAATCAGGAAGTGACAGAAGCATTTGGGCATCATGTCCATTGGGGTTATTGGGACTCAAACAGTTTACCAGATGGTTCTGTTGAAGACTTTCGGCGAGCAACAGAAAAGTTATCTGTGAAAATGTGTGAAGCAGGTAGAATTACAGATAATCAAAGAGTTTTAGATGTAGGATGTGGATTTGGCGGCACGATAGCCACTATTAATAATAGATATAAAAATATGGATTTAGTCGGTGTGAATATTGATGAGCGCCAGCTAGCCAGAGCCAGAGAACTTGTTTTTCCTGCTGCAACTAACAAGATTGAATTTGTAGAAGCAGATGCCTGTAAGCTGCCTTTTGAGAATAATTCCTTCGATGTAGTTTTAGCTGTTGAGTGTGTCTTTCACTTTCCCAGTCGAGAGCTATTCTTTCAAGAAGCAAAACGGGTACTAAAACCAGGTGGTTATCTAGCGATTTGTGACTTCACTCCGGCAGATATAGTAATGCCTTGGATTGGGATGTTAGATTTTCTGTTTAATGGCTTATTTCCTAGTACTTATGGTCAAAATAACCTTAACCTGAGTAATAATATAACTTTGCACGAGTATGAAAAACTCGCTGAAAAGAGAGGATTTCGTGTTGTGTATGAACACGACATTACCGTGAATACATTGCCTACTTACCCAATTTCTTGTCAAGTAATGCGTAAAGCCTCACCTCCAGGATGGGATACTGAAGTGGATATGCTTCTTACCCAAACTATGGAATGGTTCAGCCGTCAAGGTTTATATCGTTACATAATTTTCTCATTTGAAGCCCTATCTTGATAGATTTGTGGTAAGTATTCAGCTATCAGTAATCAGCTATTCTCTAGAGAGACTGAGTGAGTAACAGGAATGCTCTTCTGTTACTCTTCTGTTATTCTTGCATAGGAAAAAAAGTTTAAAACCTCTCCTAGAAAGGAGAAAAAATCAAACAGTTCCTATTCCTCAATCCTCTCCCTAGAAGTGAGAGGTAATTGTCAATTGTTAATTGCCCATTGTTGAACAAAAAGCCGTCCTAGAAGGACGGGGAACATCAAACCCATTTTTTCGGTAATACCTAATTAACTGCAAAGATTTCGTGAATTACGCCGCCGTCTCCGGTGCGTCCCTTACCGATAGCGACGATATTATTCAGCCATGCGTATCGCTCATCACCTGTCTCAAATAAAGGATTGGTTCTGAGATAGTATCGCTCTTCCGCGCCCTGCGGATCGTCTGGCTTGAAATAATCGACCGCATATTCAAAGTTTTCTGGGCTGGCAAGCATTCGTCCGCCATAAGTCATAAGAATGATTGCCCCATCATGGGTCTTCAGGCATAGACGAACGTCGATTGCGCCAGACCCGTCAGCCCTGACTCTAGCCCAATCGCCACCGGACATCGATATAACCTCACCTTTGAGTTTTGGTCCCTCGAAAGATCCAGATTGGGCCATAAAGATGATACGATGCCCATCTGCTCCCTGTCCGACATCAATCGGCGGTTGAATCTGTATTCTGATCTCAAACAAGAATTCGGTCTTAATCTCGGACATCGGTATCTCCTTGGTGTGCATTGCTATCGGTTGCGTACTAAACCCAGATGTTTGTCCTGGGTATAAACTTGCCATTAGCAGCCCGATTATACAAATGTTGGATACTGTTGATGAATTAGTTCTTATACATTGGCATATCCAATCAAACCATTTTTTTGAAAGATGTTAGTTTCCCTTGGGTCAAACGCCATTCGCCACAAGCAGGAAAACCCGTCTCAGGCTATGGCTTCCCTATCTACCAAAAATTAGGGTTTCAAGTATTAAGTTATATTTCATCAACAGCATCCGTGTTGGTCATAAAAATCAAACTAGAAAGCAGTGCTATATGGAAGCAGCGAAGATGCTAGTTTCTCCAAAGAGTAATTTTTTGTCACGACAAGAGCCTGATTGCGTGTTTATACTGATATTTTCAAAATTCTGCTGATAAGTTAGACTGCTGCGAGTGGCATATAAACTGGTCGATCTGGATCTTTTACAGGAGGTACATTTAACTCCGCTCTCCATTCTGCAAGGGGCTTTTCCCAAGCTTCTTCCCACTTCTGCGCCAGAAAGGGTTTTGCCTGACGCGCTGCCTTGTATGCTTCGTGAACGATATCCATGTAAGTGTCTAAATCCCTGTGCATCTTGATACTATTCAGGATATCTCCGGCGAGCAGTATCGGTCCAACGGGATCGCGGTTTTGGGCGAACTGAAATACTGTAATCCCAATTCCCCCAAAAAGAGTCAGGCCATATCCTGAAACAGTATGCCAAATATCATGGGTTTGTCGCATCCGCAGACTGTAATAGCTCACATCATCTAGAACGTCGACGGGGGGATAAAAACCTGCCGGATAGTTTACTTCTCGCAGGTTATAGGCATAGGCATAGCCTAAGGAATCTTTAGGCAGTTTGATTAATTCTTTTACATCGTGAGTCGGTCCAATATATCGTTCTTCAAAAATTTGAGCGACTTCAGGAATAGACTTCAGATAGGCAATGTGGGAAGTACGAGCTTCCTGCTTGGCGAACGCATCCTCAATATCAAAAATTCCCTGTATATCTACTCCACTACCGATAAAAGAAAAGAAAGCTTGCAGACCTTTGAGAAGTTCTGGAGACGTAAAAACATTGAGAAGTTCTGGAGTAAGATTTTTCAGCAATTCTGGAGTAACTGATTGACTTACATCAGCATCAAGAATAGAGGTAAGTTTTGACATCGGTGAAACCTCAGATAATCAAATTTACACAATAAATTTTATAGCACGAGTGCAGAAATACAGAATGCTAATACAAAACTTTACCTGCCATTATAATTTACCTGGAAATGGTACATTATGCTATGCTTTTCTTGGATGCCGTAGGTTAATAAACACCACACTTCTGCACATTATTTAATCCACATTCCTTGGTCAATGTGAGAAAGTAGAATATGAAAAAGCAAGCTGGATATTTTTCACTGACAGGAGGAGAGGATGAGTTTTGACGCTCAAGAAAATCACACCCAAGAATATAAAACTGTCGAGCTACCCCAAGGAATACTTCACTACAGCGATCGCGGACAGGGACCGACATTAGTCTTTATACATGGGCTTCTGGTGAATGGAAGACTCTGGCGTGATGTTGTATCTCAACTCGAAGGGCAGTTTCGCTGCATTGTACCAGACTTACCTCTCGGCTCTCATATCCAACCAATGAACCCGGATACCGACTTAACTCCACCTGGTATTGCGCGTTTAGTAGCAGATTTTATTACAGCCCTCGATTTAGATAATGTCACCTTAATTGGCAACGATACAGGCGGCGCTATGTGCCAGTTAGTCATTAGCAAGTACCCTGAAAAAATATCAGGTCTTGTATTGAATAACTGTGATGCTTTTGAAATCTTTCCACCGCCGATTTTTAGTCCTCTCCAGTATGCTGCTCACATACCAGGCTTTATCTTTGCATTTGCACAATTCATGGGCTGGAGTTTAGCTCGACAGATGTTGTTTGGACTACTTGCATACAGACCTTTGGAACCAGAAGAAGAGTCAGCATACTTTACACCTTTAATTCGTTTTTCTGGCGTGCGTCACGACCTAACCAAAGTTGTGTGTGGTATTTCAAATAGTTACACTCTGGAAGCAGCCCGTTCCTTTGCCAATTTTAACAAGCCAGTTTTAATTGTTTGGGGTGAAAACGATCTATTCTTTTCTTATCAATTGGCTGAACGCCTTAAAAAATCCTTCCCTAATGCTCGACTAGAACCTGTTGCCAAATCGCGCACTTTCGTACCTGAAGATCAACCTAAAGTGTTAGCGCAGTTGATTACAAGTTTTGTTGTTACTGCATCAGTGAGAGGTTAGAGACCATTGATCAAGTAAATACAGCATATTGCAGATCAATAAGGTACAAATTGTGATCACAAAGCCTTACACCAAAAGGGTTTTACTGCTGACTGCTGAAAGCTGCTGTATTTAGGCAATAAGAGAACGCAGCATAATCAGAATTATCACAGCATATATGCCCGTAAAGCCTTGTCTTAGTTATTTTTTGGAGGTCAAGAATGGCAGTTCTCAAACTAGAAAATGGCACTTTCCACAGTGATTTAATAAACATTGCTCAGGAATTAGCCCCCCTCAATATTCAAATTAATCGCTGGACTGTTGCAGATAACCCCGAATTACAACGTTTATTGGCACAAGATAGCCTGAATGAGCAAGAAAAAGAACAAGTCCTCACAGCTTTAGATAGTTACTTTGAGCAACTACAACAGATAGCCGGTTATCAATCTCGTGATTTGGTCGTTCTTCATCCAGGGATTCCCAACCTTGATGAATTAATGGCAAAGTTTGACAAAATTCATACCCATGCAGATGATGAAGTCCGCTATATCATTGATGGAGAAGCGATTTTTGGCTTTGTACTTCCTGATGGTAGTCAAGTAGAACTAACAGTACAAACCGAAGAATATATCAACGTTCCAGCTGGAACAGAACATTGGTTTTATCTCACTCCAGCAAGGCGCGTGAAAGCGGTACGCTATTTTATAACTACAGAAGGTTGGATACCTCAATATACAGGTAGAGAAATTCGCACCCGCCAACTCCTAGTAAGGTAAATTTAAAAATGAAGTTAACGCCAAAAACAATATATTCCCTGGCATAAAGCTTACGCGAAGCTGCGCTAAAAATTTATGTCCTCACCACCCAGTCCACGCCCATATAAGAAAATAGACTGAAAACCCTTCAGGTTAAGTTTTGGAAGTTAAATCCCATGACAGGCTCAACAATAGCAGATCCTCGTTCACAACTAATTGCAACTGCTCGTTATTTTTACCAACAGGGTTGGATGCTAGGAACTGCTGGCAACCTCTCTGCTCGGTTGTCTGATGGTAGCTTCTGGATTACAGCCAGTGGTAAATCTAAGGGTGAGCTATTATTAAGCGATTTTGTTTGCATTGATCCAGATGGCAAAGTAGAAGCATCAAGCAATAATTTGTTACCTTCCGCTGAAACTGCTATTCATCAGCTACTTTACCGCCTGTTTCCAACATCACAAGCTTGTTATCATATACATTCAATTGAAGGCAATTTGGTTTCTCGCTTGGTTGCAGGAGATACTTTACCTTTACCACCACTAGAAATGCTCAAAGGCTTGGGAATTTGGCAAGAAAACCCCTGTTGTGCAATGCCAATTTTTACCAATCATCAGCAAGTTTCCCAGATTGCTGTTGATATTGAAAAACACTTTGGCGTAAATTTCCCACAAATACCTGCATTGCTGATTCGTGATCATGGTCTCACTGTCTGGGCAGATTCTCTGGCAGCGGCTCGTAATTATATTGAATTATTAGAGTACATATTTCGCTACATTTTAGCTGCCAGTAAGCTAGACATAAATATATGTAGCGACGAGTAACTATGCTAGGACTTACGCACAAGTAACGGAATAAAGTATTCCTTACGGAAACCATCAGGCATACCACTCCAGACACAGAGGATACAGAAAAACAAGGGTTAGCGTAAGTCCTGTATGGAATTATTTTCCCAACATCATCACATCCCAGAACACCTCATCATTGTCAGTGCTGGTATTGAAAGTAATAATACCATGGCATTTACAAGTATTACTTAAGTATAAACCGTAAGTCATACAGTACAACTAAACCGAAAAATTACTAGATAGAGCTTGCTGATAGCGGAGCTTGGTATAGGGGTATTCTTCTCCTTAACATTTATTTTTCGTTTTTTGCGTAAGTCCCATGATTACCTGTCACCTGTCACCTGCTATACGTCACGCTACCCTATCAGCAAAGCCTAGATAGCGGGTTTTAATGTCTTTTATATTTCACTACTAAGTTAATAATAAGAAATATACCTTGATAAATTTACGTATTAATACTTGATTTGATCTTCGTAAAATCATCAATAATAAACATCATAAATGTGAGTAAAATCAGTTTTTTTAGCAGAAAATCTGAAAAAGTTTTCTTGTGAAATTACAGTACCACACTGCTCAAGAATATGTTACTTTTTAAACAATAGAGTAATGAGGTTAATTGTAAAATACATCTTCAGGCAAAAAATGAAAAATCGACGAGATAAAAAAGTACAGAATATTAAGTCTCTGTCTGATAACTTTTTTTCTCAAATCTCACCAGAAGTAGCTACTACTTTTACAAAAGAGCAAATCGAAGCTCTTAACAAATGTTGTCAAAGCTGTGAGTGTAATGAGCGTTTAATCGACTTACGAATATCAGTACTGATTCCTCTACTAAGTTTTTATTTAGTAATATTGGCCGGTGAAGAACGCCGTTCAAAACAAAGGTTGCAATATGAAAGAAGTTTCTCTCCTCTTTGGACTTTTAGTAATAGTTGTTTCTTAATCATGTTTTCGATGATTATTGTAACTGGGAGTATTTCCAGCTTATTTTTCATTAAATCTCTAATTCCTAAAGAACGTCAAGTTGCTTTCCCCACATCAATACCTTGGATCAAAAGTCAAGATGACTGTGAACGAGGAAATAGAAACTGGAAAGATAATAGGTGTTGGGATAGTCAACATAGTCCTGATTTTTAGAACATATTGAGATTAATCAAAAAGGAGAAATATAAAATGATTAATAAAGATCATCAAAATCAAGACGATTATCAAAACGATCCTGTTGTAAAAAGAATTTTAGCTCGTGTTCCTGCTGATATAGCTGCAACTTTTACGGATAGTCAACTGGCAGAATTAAAAAAGGTATTTATAGACCGTGCGAATAAATCATCGTCGGTAGATATGAGGCTCTCAATTCCATTTTTTAACCGCAGATTTTATCTAGTGTTATTAATGGGTAAAGAAAAACGTTCACTACAGCGTTTAAAAAAATCAACTTTCAAGGTCATAAATAGCTTTGTAGGGACAACCTATATTTTAGCAATGATTAGTATTATACTGTTCGGTAGTATCTACTTAATAGAGGAAAAATTGAGAATAGATTCTTTTCTACCTAAGCAAATAGAAAAAGTAAGAGATTCTTTTAATTAGAGTTCTAAAATTTAGTGTATTGTAAGTTAATACAAATACACTGTAAGTAGGTAGGCACGAAAAAACCGAACTATGTAAAGAACAATTAACAAGCTTCAAATACTCTTCCCTCTAGCATAGCTGTCTCCTGCCTCATCCTCAAGGTAAATATTCACGTCCACCTACTTATTGTTTTCTACTAACCCAAGTTGCTAGTCATCTAGTTGAGGCTGGTAATGGGTAATTGGTAATTAATTGTTGATAAAATCACAGTTTTAATCCTGTAGATCCTTAAATCCTGAAAATCCTCTATCCCCTATAGGAGGTGTAAACCATTTCTGACAGTTTCCCTAACTGGCAATTTACGTTACTAAATTTCAGCCTAGTATTTTAATATACTGGCTTAAACAGATTTAACAAGATTTCTCTATCTCATGGAGGAATAAACATACATACCATAAATACTAAATAATTAAATATTCCGATCACCTGACGAACTTTAATACCAAATTCCCTCGTTAATATCTGACAGCGAGGGATTTTTTATTGAGGTTTTTATTTAATGATACCAACACACAATACTGATGAAAAATTTATCTATCTACAGGAGGACTAGAGAAATAGCTAATAAATATTAAATATTAAATAGCCCGATTACCCTACCGGACTTTAGCTCCAAACCTCCTCTTGTTATTAACCGTTCAAGAGGGGGCTTTATTAAATTATCAATTGATAATTGACAATTGATAATTTAATTGTTTCATTCAAGGTTTTAAACCTCCCATTTCCAGGGAAAAACAAAAAAACTTATTCCTTGTTCAATCCGCTTGATTTAGCAAGAGGTAATACTTTTGACTTGTGAACTGTTCTCTCTCTTAAATATGAAATTTATTTGCACGACTACTTAAATGTCTGAACCAGGATTTGTAGGATTAAAGGATTAACATGATTGTATTCAATACTTGTCGGTTAAGGAACCAGGGAAAGAAAAAAACTTTTAACTTTTAACCAAACCAACTTCACTAATTCCCAGTTCACAAAGTGAGCAGTATTGGTATTTTATCTAGTTTTTTCTCTTCACATTGAAAAATCTTAATTCCTGTAAATCCTGATTCATAAACAATTTACGCTTCAATCACCACTCGCAAATTACCGCGTTTTTTCGCAACGCGACAGGAAGTAGTGCTACCAACTCGCTCAAATTCCAAATCAAGAATAGTTGCACCAACACGCAAATTGTGTAACGATAAACGATTGATTGATTCTGGTAAAGCAGGGTCAATAATCCGCAAACAATTATTCTGTGCATCAGGTACTAAATTAACCATCATTTGCAACAATTGAAATATGCTACCCGTAGCCCAAGCTTGAGGAGTACAAGCAACAGGATACTGTACAGGTGCATTATCACCATTCATTTCATAACCACAAAATAGTTCCGGTGGACGTTGATAAGACTGCTGAGAAGTCATATTAAATAAACCTTGGAATAATTCCAAAGCTTGGTCTATTAAACCGAGCGATCGCAATCCTATCGCAATCAGAGAATTATCATGAGGCCAAACCGAACCTATGTGATAACCCATTGGGTTATAAGCCGGTGATAAACTACTTAAAGTTCTAATCCCCCAACCATTAAACATATCAGGCGCTCGCAATCTTTCTGCTACGCTGTAGGCTTTTTCTGGGGTAAAAATTCCCAAAGATAAACAATGGCCAGGATTAGAAGTTATACTATCTACTTGATTTCCTTGTCCATCTAAAGCCAAAGCACAAAAATCCTGATCTTCAATCCAAAAATCTTTGTTAAATCTAACTCGGAGATTTCTAGCTTCATCTTGCCAACGTTCTGCCAAATCTAGACGCTTTTTCATCTTCGCAATTTCTGCTAATTTCATCTTGGCAGCATAGACATAAGCTTGCACTTCACAAAGAGAAATTGAACCCTTAGCTAATTCTCCTTTGCGGTTAACAATACAATCACCAGAGTCTTTCCAACCTTGGTTAATCAAACCACCTTTTGATTTACGCGCATAGCTGAGATAGCCTGTTTGTTGGAGATTGCGATCGATCCAATCCATTGCTGCTAAAGCATTGTGCCACAGTTGCTCTAGAGTTTCTTGATCATGAGTCCAAGCATAGTAATCAGCATACAACATCAACCATAAAGGAGTCGCATCAACTGTTCCGTAATAAGGTGTATGGGGAATTTCTTGACAACGTGCTAATTCTCCCAACCGCAACTCATGTAAAATTTTACCTGGTTCTTCTTCCCGCCAATCATCTTCTTTTTTACCTTGATATTCTGCTAATAGCAGCAAAGTTTCTTTAGCAATTTGAGAATTTAACATCAAAGTTTGGGAAGCGGTAATAATAGAATCCCGTCCAAACAACGTAGAAAACCAAGGTACACCAGCAGAAACAGTTTTATATTTGCCAAAAGATTGACGCAACAAATACATATCTTGTTCAGCCCTTTCAATTACTCGATTGAAAAGACTTTTATCTGAGCTAATACGGGTAATTTGTTGTACCCAATTTTGCTCCTCCATCAACTCAGAAGCTTTTGCTTGCGCCAAAGTAGTAGCAGCACTCACACCAGAACTGGGCTGATTATTGGTTAACTTCTGCAACCGATAACCCAATTTTTTCGTTTCATGGGAAGCTAATTCTAACTTCCAGATTGCAGTGTAACCGTGGAAATAATCTGGTTGTTGATGGTGAAATTGAATGCGGGATTCCATCACCGCATCATCTAAACCTTGATAAGCCAGAATCAGCGACTCTTCCCGATGTGTTTGTGTGGCTGAGGGTACAACACCATTACCTGTCTCTTCTAAATGTATAGGTTCTGCTAACCGTAATAATTTACCCCGCTGTTTGCGGCTATGACCCCGGACTTCAAATAAATCCACAAAATCCGCATCAAAACTGAGACTGAGTTCAAAAGAGATGTTGGTGGTACTGTAGTTAGCGACTTCTATTTCTTCAAAAAGTGCGCCATTGAGTACCAATTCCCGACGGATACCAACAGTATCAGCATTCAAATGCTCATCTATTTTGGGATTAGTACACAAAACCGACAGCGCAAAACCTTTGTCAGCGGTGCTACTCAATAAAACAGGCGATCGCCCCTCAATCTGCAACTCTAAACGACTTAAAAATCGAGTATCAGCGCAAAACAACCCCATGCTGGGATTACCATCAGTCAGGGAACAGCCAGAAATGTTGCCGATTGTATCTGTCACCAAGAATAAATCATCATCTTTCACAGTTAAAGTTGGCTGTGGTCTTTCACTGACAACACAAGGCCATTCTGGGATAGGTAATTGTTCTGCGGGAATAAAAGTTTTTCCATCTAGGATAGTTTTTTCTAGATTCATCAACGTATCCGGTGTCATGAGCAGTTGGGGTGTGGGGTGTGGGGTGTGTGGTGTGGGGT
>NZ_LUFH02000026.1 GCF_001586785.1 Sphaerospermopsis aphanizomenoides BCCUSP55 | reverse complement strand
TTAGCAAGTTTTTCAACTCATGTTCATATTATGGTGCAGAAAATCTACTTTGGCTCATTATTTGCTGCAAAGTTTTATTTCGCTTTTTCTCGTAAGGCTTATTTTGTCGTTACTTATGGCTCGTTTTATGGTTCACAATTTGGCTCATTTTTTCGTTCAAGTCATAGATAGATACATTATTCAATCCATCAGAATCTGGCCCTAAGTAAAAACTAAAAAGGATTATAAACTACAGAAAAATATAACCCGTTCTCTTGCCATGTCCTAGCTTGGGGGTCAACAGATACTAGAGGAATACCCCAGTCAAGACGTGCGTTGAAGCGATCGCCTTGTGACCAACGCAAACCCAAACCCAGGGATGCTAAAGTATTAGGATCAGGATTCCTGCCAGAATTATTCCAAGCTACCCCAAAATCAACAAAAGGTATCACCTGCAACAGCCCTCTCGACTGGGATAACCGCAGCACTGGTATTTGCACTTCCGCCGCAGCTAAAGCTCCATTATCTGCCAACAGAAAATCTTGGCGGTAACCGCGCACACTATCTAAACCACCTACACCAAACTGTTCTAAAGGTAATAAGTTTCTGGATGCTAGTTGCGTATTAGCACGCAGGATTAATAAAGTGTCTGGTGCTAACAGCCGCGCCCACTGGGCTTGTCCCAGCCAGGAGAAAAACCGACTATCGGGAGAGTCGTTATTAATGGTGGCATTAAACGCACCAATACCGAGATTGAATTGCGATCGCACGGCGAACACTTGGCGGCTATTGCGAGTCGTCCATTCTTGAAAAAATCGTAACGCAGATACTCGCGTGCGTCCCTCGTCATCCGCACCCAAGGAAGGGAAAGGTAAACGTTCTCCTTTGATATAACTAGCTTCACTTTCCCGTCGGGAAGCAGTCAATCCCAAGGCGAATTCTTGGGTAGGAGTTTGCATTACAGGTTGGCGGAGAGTCAATTCATAGTAGCGAGAAGAGGATTGAATATCCAGAATATTAAACGGCTTTTCAATCACATTGCTGAATGAAGTGCCAAAATTAAAGCTGAGTGTACCGTTGCGGGGATTAAGGGGTAATGTATAGCTGGTATCGAAGGTGTTGCTGCCATTGGTGTTAGCATAAGCTAAACTCAAATTATCTCCCAAACCCAACAAATTCGCTTCTCTGACTTGGATACGGCGGCGAAAACTACCCACACTAGGCGATCGACCATTATCTAAAGCTACTTCGCTACTAAAAGATTTTGCTTCCCTCACTTGTACTTGTAACACACTCGTCCCTGGACGCGCTCCAGCTGACAGTTCAGCAGAGAGGTTATCAATCAAAGGATTGAGTTGCAGTAGTTGTAGTGCTTCTAGTAACTTGTCTCGATTCAGGGGCGGGGATGTTGCAACTGCCAAGCGACTACGGAGATAATTGACTTTCAGTCGGTGGGTACCAGTAATTTGGATATCTTCTAATTTACCTTCAACCACCTGAATTTTAATCACACCCGACTGTATGGCTTGCTCTGGGATATATGCGCCAGAGGTAATGTACCCTTTATTGACATATAGTTCAGTGATTTTCGAGCGAGCCTGAAACAGTTCTGCTAAAGTAATTGGTCTATTGGTAAACTCGGCAGTAACTTTGGCTAACTGTTCTGGGCTAAATACTGTACTACCCACAACCTCAAACTTTTGCACCGTAATAGTTTGCGGAACATCCTTTGGTAAAGTCGGCTGAGGTTGGGTATCTGGAAAAGAGGGTTGGAGTAGTTCTGCTGGTGGTGGTAACGGTTGCAGCGGTTGGGGCGTTTGTCGAGGAGATGGGGCGGGGGGTTGAACATCTTGGGGTGGCGGTAGTTGTTGGGATAGGCTGAAATTACTATTTGATATATGAGAAACTTTACTTCCCGTCACCCGCGTCAAAATATTCTCAATGCCACTGGGATTGGTGAAATATGCCCCTCGCCCTGACTCAATATTAAATTCTTGAAAGCTGTGGAATAGGTTCCCCCCGCGAATTGCGCCCCCATCAATTCTGTCACTGGGAATCCCTTTGATAGTCTCATTAGGGGTGACAACCGAACTTTCAGCACCAAGAGAACTATCTGGAGTGATTTGCGCTCTGGCTGAGTTCAAAGAAGTTAGACTCAAGGAGATCAGGCTGCTGACTAGCAACCAAGGGAAAATATAGGTAAATCGCACCACTACCTTTTTATATTCAAACTCGCCAGGTGCGGGTATTTTACTATCTTCTCAAGTCTCACTTAATACTATCATGTTACGCTTGTAAAAGTGTCACACAGAAATCAGGTAAATCTTTGACGATGTACCAAAATTTTAATAAAATAACCGTTTTTAACAAAAACTTATATTTTAACTAGTTTATGCGTTATCGCCAAGATATTACGGAATTGTTTTCCACGTTTGCCCAGTTGGAAGCAGATAGATTCAGGAAATGGTTAACAGAACCCAAATTGCACCGGAGTATCAAAAAATGCTTAATTAACACTGAAGAAGCAGCGATCGCAGAAAACTTTTGGGCAATTTATTGGCACAAGCACTGGCAAAACCAATCCCACAATCTTGCCAAAATGCACTTGTCTGCTTATTTACAAGAACAATGTTATTGGGCGGCTGAAAAAACTGTTGCTAAATTTGCAACAATCAACCAATATAGTTTAGCTGACTACTTCCAGTTAGCAAATGCTGAAGTAGAAAACATCCTCAAAGGTTTTAAACCTGAAATCAGCAATAACTTACAAAGCTATGCCCAAATGGCAATTCCCACTCGGTTGAGAGATATTTTACGGCAACGTAAGGAAGCCGATGGTTGTACCAATTGGGCATTGTTACGCAAGGTGAGCAAAAAGCAGGTATTAGCATCTCTGTCCCACGCTGGATTATCACCAGCTATGATTGCCCAATATCGTTTAGCCTGGTATTCATTTAAAGAACTTTATGTCCCAAATCAGGGTGGACCTAATAGTAAATTACTAGAACCAAATCGGCAACTTTGGCAAGATGTAGCTAATCTCTACAACAGCGAACGACTAAACCAATTAACTCAACGGACTCCACAATGCAGCGCAGACACCATTGAACAGTTGTTAACTCGTACTGCTACCTACCTGCGCGCTTATCTCTATCCACCTGTGGCTTCTCTAGATGCACTCAAATCAGAAGATGACTCTAACATCACTTTGGATTTGCCAGACCCCTCCTCCGACTCATTAATCACTGATATCCTAGCCCAAGAGGAAGCTGAAAATCGCCAAAATCAACTCTCTCAAATGAATGCTGTCTTGTCAAAAGCTTTACAGGAGTCCAATGCCCAAACCCAAGAAATACTTAAACTTTACTACCAACAGGGACTTACTCAACAGGATATTATTAAACAATTACAGATTAGCCAGCCTACGGTTTCTCGTCGGTTAATTAAAGCCAGAGAATCCTTATTAGCCGCATTAATCAAATGGAGTCAGGAGACATTGAATATTTCTGTCACTTCCAACCAAATAAAAGATATGAGTAATGTTCTGGAGGAATGGCTGAGAAGTAATCCAATCACTATATGGTAATAAAAGAGTATTAAAATGACTTATGTATTTGCAGATCCAAGAGCATGGGAGTTAGAAATTTCACCAACACTCCAAGAGCAGTCTTGGCAACACAGCCAAGTTTATACCACACCTAGTAGTCGCTGGTGCGCCTATATTAATCAAATTTGCCTGGATGTCTTTTTAAATTGGATACAAGCAGAATATGTCCCCAACGCTACTGCCTGGGAATGTATACCTGAAGTGCCAGGTTTTTGGGAATTTGTGAATGGTACTGTAGTTTTACTAGGACAGAAGCGAGTTGCATTAATTCCCAGTGAGGCAATAGATGATGGTGAATTAGAAGCACCTCAAGAATGGGTAGATATTCCCAATTGGGCAGCAGATTATTATATAGCAGTGCAAGTTAAACCAGATGACAATTGGGTGCGATTTTGGGGCTATACAACCCATCAAGAACTCAAATCATTAGCTAATTATGATCCAGTAGATAGAACTTATTGCATAGATGCCCAGGATTTAACCAAAGACCTTAATGCTTTTTGGATGACTTACCAATTCTCTACAGAAGAGATGAAAGCTGCTATAGCTCCTTTAGGAGAATTATCCGCTACACAAGCAGAAAATCTGTGCCAACGGTTAGGGAATTCCTCTGTGGCTTTTCCTAGATTAGCAGTGCCATTTACAACCTGGGGTGCTTTACTGGACAATCAACAGTGGCGGCAGCATTTATACCAACAACGACAACAGTTACAGTTTTCCACAGAGCAAAAACAACAATTACAGTCTTCTACAAAGCAAATCCAACAGTTACAATCTTCCACAGAACAAAGACAACAGTTACAGTCTTCTACAGAAAAAGTTAATCTTAGTAGTTGGCTGGAGGGCATTTACGAGAGTTCTTGGAAAACCATTGAGACATTTTTGGGTACAAATGCTCAGAGTTTAGCTTTTAGTTTTAGAAGTAGTTCCGGGTTAACAGGTGCTAGTGTTAAACGAGCCAAGTTGATTGACTTGGGAATGCAACTAGAGTCTCAACAGCTTGTGCTATTAATTGCTTTAACACCAGAAGCAAACCAAGAAATTAGTATTCGTGTGCAATTACATCCTGCTAGTGGAGAAACTTATCTACCTCCTAATATAAAGCTGGCTTTGCTTACAGAATCAGCAGAAATAATTCATCAAGTACAAAGTCGAGAACAAGATAACTACATTCAATTACCGCGTTTTGATGGAGAAGTGGGAGAATGTTTTAGTATCCAAGTTGCTGTTGATGATTGCCAAATAACAGAAAATTTTATGGTTTAAATAAGCCACAGCCAGTCTATGAGTAAACTATTGGTTTTCAGTTTGTTAGGAGGTGATTTTAACCAAGGATTTGCTGTGGTTACTGCCCAACTTTGGGATACTAACCAATCATTAAGTGTGAAATTTATCGGTAGTTTGCCAGCAGTACCAGAACTTCCCAATATTTATCACAAATGGCGGTTACTTTACGAAGCCGTACATTGTCGTTTGGGCAACAATCAACGGATTAAAGTACATCAGCAAGATGTTACTAATATTTCTGTGAATGACTTTAATGATGTATGTCAGCAGCTACAAAGAAATATTAATGCTTGGTTAAAATCTGAGTCATTCCAAAATATTGAGCGACAGTTGCGGACTTTACTTAGTCCCCATGATGAAATTAGAGTCATTTTTGAAACAGATATTGCCCTTTTACATCGAATCCCTTGGCATTTGTGGGATTTTTTTGAGCATTATCCCAAGGCTGAATTAGCTTTAAGTAATCAAGAATATACATCTCCTCATCTATCACAAAAACCCCCTATAGGTAAAGTCAAAATTTTGGCTATTTTAGGTAATAGTGTTGCTATTGATCTTGAAAAAGACCGTTCCTGGCTTGAAGGTTTGGCAGATACCCAAGTCAAGTTTCTGGTAGAACCAACCCGCAAAGAATTAGATGAGCAACTGTGGAATCAGGATTGGGATATTCTGTTTTTTGCAGGACATAGTGCCAGTCTTGCAGATGGAGAAATAGGGCAAATTGACATTAATCAAACAGATAGTTTAACCATTTCCCAATTAAGAAATGCACTGAAGACAGCAATTATAAACGGTTTAAAACTGGCAATTTTTAATTCCTGCGATGGCATTGGTTTAGCGCGAAATTTAGCGGATTTGAATATTCCTCAAATGATTGTCATGCGCGAACCAATACCAGATTTAGTAGCGCAAGAGTTTTTGAAAAACTTTCTTTCTGCCTTTGCAGGTGGTAAGACATTATATGCGGCTGTCAGAGAAGCACGGGAAAGATTGCAAGGATTAGAAAATAACTTTCCCTGTGCCAGTTGGTTGCCTGTCATCTGTCAAAATCCTACAGTTGTACCAGTAACTTGGCAAGAACTCTGCGGAAGTTTTAGTAATAGTAATTTTCTGGATATTGTTTCTACAAATATTGACAGTGATACTAAATTTATAGATAAAGATTCTAAAAACAAAGAGTCTACAAACATAAATACAGACTCTACAAAAATAGATATAAATTATACAAGTAGCCTTAGTGATACTCAATCTCTAGATATTGGTTATACAAATAATTTTGGTGATATTAAATACCTCGATAAAGGTTATACAAACAGCATAACTTTGCCTGCAAAGTGCAAGCTCCGAACCGTACTTTTGATGAGTGTAATCATAGCAGCCTCAACCATAGGTTTGAGGTATTTAGGCATCCTTCAGACAGCGGAACTGCAAACCTTAGACCAAATGTTGCGACTGCGACCAAGAGAAGCGCAAGATGCAAGGTTGCTAGTTGTTGAAATTACCGAAAAAGATATTCAATCTTACCAACAAGAGATTGTCCGAGGCACGAAATCAATTCCAGATCATAAGTTAGCCCAGTTACTGCACAAATTACAACAATATCAACCACGAGTAATTGGACTGGATCTTTATCGAGATTCTCAAGACCCTAAAAAACCAAACCAGAGAAACCTGGTTGATGAACTAAAAGCAGATACAGTTGTTGTCGCCTGCAAAGGTAAAGATAGTAAATTTGACCCTCAAGGTGTAAAACCTCCTGAACAAGTACCTGTAGAACGTCAAGGTTTTACAGATGGAATTGAAGACTCAGATTATATTGTCCGTCGGCAAATTTTCATGATGGCACAAGAAGCTTCGTCTCCTTGTCAAACACCTTATTCATTGAATTTTCAGCTTGTTTATCGTTATTTATTGGATGAAAATATTAAAATTAATGTAAATAAAGATGATATCAGCTTTGGGGATCAAGTATTGCAACGCTTAAAACCTGGGCGTAGTGGTGGCTACCAACAAGGAGTGGATTTAGGTGGCTTTCAAATATTAGTCAACTACCGCAATACCAATTTCCAAAAAGTTTCTCTAGAAGATATCTTCAATGATCAAGTAAACCCTAATTTAGTCAAAGATAAGATAATTCTGATTGGAGTCACGGCTAACACTGTCAGCGATATTTGGTCAACTCCCTACAGCGTTGTACAACAGCCTGCAAGAATACCAGGTGTGTTGATACAAGCACAAATGGTGAGCCAAATTATCAGTGCTGTTTTAGACCAACGAGTTCTACTTTGGGTTTTGCCTTTTTGGGGTGATATTCTGTGGATTTTTGGATGGTCTTTAATATCTGGTTTAATTATTTGGCGCATTGATTCACGTATAGGTCAAAGCTGCGCTATTGTTGCTACAGTTATATTTTTATACGGAGTTTGTACAGTCATCATTAGTATATCTGGGGCATGGGTTCCTTTTGTTCCTTCAGCCCTAGCTGTAGTTGTAACTGGTTCTGGTATCGTTGCGTGGAAGTCAAAAATATAGAGGATTGATTGAATATATCCACAACTAATTGCATAAGCGTTTATCTCTTCGTTGGCGATTGTTTAAATGGTTAGTTTATTTTAGTCTGCCGAAGGTGAATAAGACGAAAAAACCAAACCAATTAATTAATAGCGATGAACGCAAAATAAACGATAAGGAGATTTCAGCTATGGCTAGTAAAGTTCAAATGAGACTATTTTTCAGTCCGATTGCGATTTTGTCTTTGATTGTTCCTTTTTCGTTAGCTAATGTTGCCTTAGCACAGACTACAACGTATGTTACTTGTTATTTCAGCAATGGGAATCAAAGGACTTGGCAATGGGGATTAAATCCAGCAAGCAATTGGTACGTACTAAATGGTCGCTGGGATAGAAGCCATGGAGGAATTACGAGATTTGTAACAAATACAAGTAAACATGAGATTATTGAAAGCTGTAGGAAATCGCAGCAATACTATAATCTGAACGGCTATCGTATTGAGGGGATATACGCAGCTAATTCTTCGGCGGGAAGCAATTACGAAATCGTCGCCAGAGATTAGAATAATTGCACATTTGTCAAGGGGTTTTCAGTTAAAATGCTTGCTGGATAAGGATTTCAGCCTTAGCGTACAATTTTCCCGTTTTGGCACGGTGACCCCAAGAACAAAGACATCATGATACTACCTGATGAACTTGCCCCTAAAGGGGCAAGCCGTTCGCCTACATCCACCGTCTGAAGCACGATAAAGTATCTCCGCCAAGCTCCGATACTTTATCTCGGTGGTTTTGGCTCACTCGATTTTCTTATAAATCTAGCGAGTGTGTCATGAGGGGCAAGATAGATTGGGAGTATTGCAGCATAAGCGTTTATCCTCAATACCTAAACGGCAAACACCCAGGATTCTCCTCTGCCCATGCAGTAGCTTCTGCTACTAGCACTTCATGACCCGAATCAAGGTAAAATTGCATTCGGAACTTCATTTCCAATTGTTCGCGCTCTTGACCACAAATAAGTCGTCCTGAAATAACCCCATATTCCCGCACCTTTTTCTTAGCATTCACCACTGCCATTAGTCGCAACTTTGTTATCCGTTTAATCTCTTCAATTCTGGATTCTTCATCAACCGTAGAATCATCAATCAAACCACTTTGTAACTCATGATTGTCATTTGCAACTAATGATTCTGCTTTCACAGCATCTGGTATAAAATCATCTTTAGAAGCACTTTCCTGCTCATGATCACGACTGTAAAATCTAGGTTCTCGTATTTCAGCAGTATTTGGTATCAAATTACCTTTAGAAGCATTTTCCTGTACATTCTTGCAGCTGTTTGAATCTTCTGCTGAAACTAGATGTAGCGGTATTATATCCCCAACAGATGCAATTTCACCCCCATTTTTGCCATTTGAGGCTGGTGTTTCTGGAGAAACAACTGATTGTATAAAATTGCCATTAGAGCCGCTTTCCTGCCAATTATCACCCCCGTAACGTGAATGTTCTGCTGTCTCTTCTGCTGAATCTGCTGAAGAAACTCCCAGTTCATTATCCCCAATCATTGATAAGTTTTCTTTATCTGTTTTTGACGAGGCGCTGCGGATTAAAAAACATAAGAAATACTGAATTAAACTGATTTCATTAAATTCATTTGATTGTAAAACACTTGAATTTGTTGAATTTTCTAATTGTTCATTGGTCTGATTTAAATTATCTTCAGCACTATTAACAGAATTTATGATTGATTGATTTTCAGATTGTTGTTGATCTTCTGTTGATTGGTTTATTGATGAATCTTTTTGAAAATCTTGGTTTTGCAGCTGATCTACACCAGCCACCTCAGCACCTACGGCACTGGTGGCTGAGGGTGTACATAAAACCTTCATATAAGGCAACTGAGTGTAATTCCCTTCTGTGTAAGGGTTTCGGGTTGTTGATTTTTTTTCAATGTCTACTTTTGGGTCAAACTGAGTGTAATTGCTCTCTGGGTCTGGGTTTGAGCTATTTTCTGGCTGTTTGCTGTTTTCTGAGTTAATGTTTTCATTCAGGCTGCTATCTGATGGATTGATGCTTTCTGTCTGATTGCTGTTATCTTCTCTAGTATCTGGTGTGTACCATTGGGGATGCCATAGATGCTTGTGTTTGTATAGTGTTTTTTGACTGAGTGTTCTGTTGTATCTGCGTTTGTATTCTGCACTTATTTGTTTACCTCTTTCTGTTATTTTTTGGTTTAATCCTGTTTCTGTATTTTTTTCGCTTTGATTTTGTGCGTATAGGTATTTTACTATTTCTTCTATGCGTTCTTGGGTTTGCTGGCTACGTTGCTGGTTTCTGATTTTTGTTGTTTCAAAGGGTATGACGTTGTTTTGATGGTTTTCTGTTTGGCTATCTCCTGCTATTGCTAAGGCAAATGTGTTAATGAATGTTTTTTTGAAGCGTTTGGGATGGCTGGCGTAGGGGGTATACCATTGGTGTTTTTCTGTGCATTTTACCCAGTCTCTGACTCTGTTTTCGATGTAACGTTGGTGACGACAGTATTGTTTGTATCCAGGGGCGTTTCTGGCTGTTTCTACTGCGTATTTAACTAGGTCTTCGTTTTGTAATTCTAGGAAGACGATGCCGTAACCGACGATTATTTGTAGAAGGGTGTTTGTTTGTCCATATCCTGTCCATCCTGTGGCTATTATTTGCTCCCAGTCGGCTTGCCATTGTTCGATTTTGATTCCTGCTTTTTGCCGATACAGTTCTCTTATATGTCTCTTTCTGGCTTTTTTACAGATGTATCTGAGCCTTGTTAGGTCTTGACGTTGGGCTGCATGGTCACAGTGATCGAGGAAGGTGGTTACTGAGTCGCTGATTGGTTGTAGGTGGTGGTCTAGCAGATATGCGCCGCTTTTTGGCTGCATGGGACAGCGAACGGCTTTGTAGTTGGTGATGATGTCTTTTGCCCAGGGTTTGGGGTTGGGGTATATTTCTATGTGTCCTGGGCGGATGTTGAATCCTGTGTCTTTTAGGGTTTGTTCTAGGGCGCAGGCTAGGTTGAAGGTGGGGAGTTTGCTGGTGAAGGGGATGATGAGGTGGTAGCCACCACTGTAGCTTGATTGGATGGGGACGATGTTTACTATGCCTATGTCTTCTAGGGCTGCTTTGATTGTTTGATAGGCTTCTAGGTTGTGGTAGTCTCCTGTTGTGTCTATGTCTATTGTGGCGTATCTGGTATATGAGTTGAAGCGTATTCCTATGAGTTGGTTTTTGTCTTGATGGTATGCCCACAGCTGGGAGGGTTGAAGGTAATAATGTATTGTTTTCCAGTCTGGTTTGCTGTGGAGGCTGTTGGCTGGGGCTATTATGGCGTTCCAAGGATGCCAGAAGTATTTTACGTAGCGTTTTCCTAGTTCTGAGGCTGGTTGGTGGGGTTTTATTCCCGACTGGGGAGATTTGCGGGCTTTTGATTTGCGGTTTGGTTGGGGTTGGTTTGGTAGATACATGATTGGCTTTCCTCGATGGTTTGGGTTTGTTCATCGGGTAGCCGCTAGTTGGTTTGAAACCTGAAGATGTAAAATTCTGCTTTTCGGTTTTAATTTTCTGATTTTTGGCTGCTTTTGGCGAGTTTCAAGGAGTTAGATTGGTTATTAACTCTTTGTTGGACAATTTCTAACGGTGTTTAATTGTGTCTAGTTTTGTCCAAGTTTTACAGCGGGTTCAGAACCTATTTGCTTTCTTTTTACTGTTCTCTCGGTTTAATGCCTGGTTGTTGGTAAACAGGAGATTCTTGGCCTAGAATGAAATTAAATTTAATAATTTAGCTATTATTAAATTTAATATTTATATTTACGAATTTTGTTGTGGTATCCCACCTAGTGTGCTGAGGCGACTCGTAATCGTCTACTAGCGGTCTTTTTCGATTGTCTAGCGGGATGTTTTTTCATTCATTCATTCATTCCTGGCTTTTCAGTCTTAGTTCACCAAGACCAAGTACCTAGCGGCTACCCAACTTTTTTTTTGGAAATTTGGACTTTTTTGGAAGTTGGGCTACTCCACTGGAAGCTGTGACAGCCTTTATGGGTGGTGGTAAAGATGTCTCTTCTATCAAGAATTCAGCAGACGAATGCTGATCCCGATACTGGGGATCAGGTACTGGGGATTGGTTACTGGGGATTGGGTATTGAAGAGTATTTGTAAATTTCGCAGGGTAAGTAATTAAGTATTGAAGAGGATTTGCAAATTTTGTATATGAAACAAATAAAAATTTAAAAGATTTTGCAAATTTTGTAGAGCAACTGAGGAAGCATTGAAGAGAATTTGTAACTTTTATAGGGTAAGTAATTAAGTATTGAAGAGGATTTGCAAATTTCGCAGAGTATTTATAACGCTGCCAAACATTGACTGCTATTGCCCCATCACTAACCCTGGAGAGATGATCTTTTAGTTCATCTGTACTCCAGTGAGCTTGAATTCTGTATTTATCTTGAATTCCGTTCATAACTTCCTCCAATAAAGACTATTTTTGAGGCGTTTGGAGGAGGATGTCGCATTTACAGAGTGATATTTAGGTCAATTTACGTTAATCTCGTTAAAAACCAGGCTTTTTGGATTTTTTGAAAATTTCCAAAAAATTTGACAAAAATATCTCCACACTGCACACAACTTATAATAGAATTGTGTACAGTAACAAATGCGGATTGTGTCTAACTTGAACTCTAACAGTAAGATCGGTCGCCAAACTTCACTAGCTGTTGAGAGTAGTTAAACGCAACTCCTCCTTAGAATCTAAAACCGGACAAAATGTACTTCTATCTTCCATTTTGTCCTAATTATTTCCATAACTTCATAACCTCCATCAACTCCACGAGACTGAAAGTATTTGCTTTAAGTGTTAATTGTACTCTAAGACGCTGCGATTAGGTTCACAGAAAAAAAAGTTCTGGATAAACAAAACCGATGCAACTATCATATATCGGATACAGAACAAAGAGGAATTTTCTTGGTATTTTTGTCAAATTTTGCAACACACATCCTCCTGAAAATGCCCCTGGATGGGCTGCTTTGAGGCAATTCATCGCCACTAGATACCAGCCTGGGTTAACGCCTGACTGAAAACTTCAACCAGTGCTAATTCTTCTGCCCAGTCAGCAAGGTAGCCGTAGTCGAGATTTTCAGCTTGCAGTTTGAGTATTCCCAACACATCACGCCATTGTTTTTCTGATTGACTGCTCCTTCCCCATAACAGCTTTTGCAGCACTAAATCTTCTGGGGAAATCACCCAAAAAGCTGGCATTCCCTCGATATCCAGTAACCTCCGGCGGGACATTTGCGAGGAGGCAAAGGGTGAATTGTCCATGACGTATAAGTCAGCGTTGGCGATGGTTTCGGTATGGGTGATGTTGAGCATCCTTTCTCGCCCTTGCTTTAAGTCTTCAACCGCTCCGGCTGGACAATAATAGAGGGCTGCTTCTAGTGTTGTTACCAATAAGTCGATTTGGTTGACTTGAACGGAGATGACTAAATCTAAATCGCGGGTGGAACGTGGCTCTCCATGAATTGAACTGGCTACACCGCCACTGACATAGTAAGGTATATTAACTGCATTGAGACAGGAGTGGAGTTCGCCTGCGAGGGCAATGGAATCTTGAATCCAAATTTTTTCATCACCTCCTGGTTGAAACCCTTGTGGCAATTTATCACCTAAAACGGCACGGGTAAAGTGCTGGCGCATTTCTTTGAGCGATGCCTGGGGATGTCGCATTTTTATCCCAGCTAGGCTAAGTTTCTTGACTCCACGCTCATGGGCTGCGTACATTTCTACCCTTTGTTTGAGCGTTCGTTGGCGTAGTCGGGTAAACAGGTAGATATCTGCGTCGATGCTGGTGTCGGCTGCTTGCGGTTGATAACCTGGCTTGATGGTAGTTGTCGCTGTGTTGTTTTTAGGTATTTGTTTGCTATCTGCCAATTTTTGTTCTGCTGTCATACAAGCTATTTTACGTTCTTTGCATTAATCCTTGTAAGTAGATGACCAGCAAAAAATTTTACGCAACCGTTGGGAGGGATTGAATTTAAAAACCCAAGTTTTTGGCTCTACTCTAACGTAGAAAGTACCAAAGTTACGTAGGGAAACACTTTCTCCCTGTTTTAGCGATTCATAAATTTCTTCGATGGTGGCATCTATAATTTCTTCCACTGTGCCAGTTTCTTTATTTATCCGTTGGCCAACGCGGCGTATCAATTCCTTTTTGTCGATAGACATTTTTAGGCAAAATGCTGCTACACTCCCTTTCAGTTTACAATCAGTAGATATCGAATATAGATATCAAATGCCTGTAAACTCCTCCCGTGCTGCTAAAAAACCGCCACCCAGCGAGATGATTCGCGTACCTACTGTACTGATACCAGTAGTAAGACAATTAGCGACAATACACAGACAGGGACATACGATTGCCTTGCTGCAAGGGTTAGAAGAATTGATAGCACAGTTTGACAGCAGCATGGAGGTAGAAGCGACCACCGAATTGCAGCACGTAGAGTCGAAGCTCGCTCAAATTGAAACCCAACTTTCCCAACAAAATGAAGGAGTGGAAAGAAAACTGGAAGCGATCGCTAAACATTTAGAAAAATTAGAACGGGCTGTAGCATCTGGTAGATACAATGGTAGTGGTCAAACCCGAAATAGGCGGTCAGCATATCCTTACCAAATGCCCTCAGTAGAACTGCAAGCATTCGCCAATGAAAATCTTGCCCGGAGATTGGGTGTCACACCCCAAAGTTTGATTGCTGAAAGAGAAAAAAAGAGCGAGAAAGAATTTCTCAGTTGGTCGAGGAATCGAGATCCCATGAGTGTTGGCTGGAAATGGAATTCAGAGTCCGGGCTGTATCAACCGATCAAGTGAAGAAGCCAGGACAGGAGCAACTGGCACAGCGAATCGCTAAAAACAAACCAGGGAAGTTCTTGATTTAAGTTGGTTTTAGGGAATCGCCAACCGTTCACAGCGGCGAAGATGTCAAATTCACTCATCGTAAGGGACATTTAACAACTGCACAGCTTGGCGCTTGGCAACTTCAGGACGCAGATCATATTTTTGGGTAGTTGCTGGATCGGAATGGCCAGCCAGACGACTCACAGTTAAAACATCGACACCAGCTTCCAACAAATTACTAATAAAAGAGCGCCGAAAATCATGGGGGCTAAAAGATGCCACCCCAGCACTTTTAGCACGTTTTTGGAGAATCACCATCACCGCTTGGTCAGTCATCCGCCGAATATGTACATGACCACCACGCCGCACCGGACAAAACAAAGCACCAGGGGCATTACCTCTAATATTTAGCCAAGCACTTAGAGCCGCCACTGCCCCTGCTGGCAAATACACAGTCCTAAACTTGCCCCCTTTACCCTTGCGGACTTGCAAAGAACCATCTTCTGGCTGATAGTCTGCTAAATCTAAAGCCACCACCTCAGCGCGACGTAACCCAGAACCACAGAGAATAGCGATGAGTGCCGCATCACGCACACCAATCCAATCTTGATTTTGCTTACAATCGCTCAAAAGTGCGGCGATTTCACTGGTTTTCAGCAGCCGTCCCCGCAAAGCCGAATCACCCCGCACACAATTAATATCCACAGCATGGGCGTAGTCATCAGCACTCATCAACCCCAACCGAAAAGCTTCCTTCAGCACCCGACGCAAAGCACAAAGCATCCGGTTAGCCGTAGCTGGGGCGTACTGTTCCATCAACACAGCACGAATAGCCGCCGTATGCTGGTAGCGTAATTTTGACCAATCCAAAGACAAAGCATCATACTCATCCGAAGTTAGCAATCGTGCGATCGCATTCAAAGCCTTTTGCATTGTCCGCCTGCTGCCAGCAGTCAAACCAGACAAATAGACCGCCGCCGGGTGAAGCGTCAACGGCGGTGGTGTTGCCAGTATCAAGTCCGTGTGCTGTATTAATTGCTCTGCCATTGAAAGAGCCTGCTTGCGCCTAATTTTCTTGGGTAAACAGAAGTTTTAATAACTTACGATCCATTCTACTCCCACACAGCATCCCCTGCACGGCAATTTCATGACATCAGCACGTACAGAAGCCTTATTATTAGAAGTTGTAGAGTAATCATTTCCCAGTTGAACCGCCCTATCAAGCTTTTGAGAGTTCAAGACTCTCTAGTAGTTGATGCCATTATTACTGAGGTGACAGAAAAACATCTAGCAGATGCCAAAACACTATGGGAGCCGCTACTAGGTGGTACTAGGCAAGAAGACGAATATTGGGATTGGGTGGCAAAAAGTCGAGGGTCTAAGTTGTTACCAGGTGACGAACTTTACGCGATTGAGTGTGATGGTATCACCCAAGGTTTAATCATGCTCGATGTGTTGAAGAAACGCTGCCAAATTCAGTCTCAACTCAGACGGAGATTGGTTTACATCAGAGCTTTGGCTACTGCGCCCTGGAATAGACCTGCTATTACTAATCCTCCTATATACAAAGGTGTAGGTGGAAATCTCATCGACTTTGCGATTTCTCGCAGTTATGAATTAGGTTATCAAGGCAGAATAGGGTTACACGCCCTAGAAGGTGCGTTAGGATTTTACAGGAAGCTGCGAGTGGGACTGCTAGATTGTGGTCCCGATCCAGAAGAACCTGATAATCTTGTGTATTTTGAAACATTACGGAGAGAGCCATGACCCAATCAATTCCTTTCTCTACCGGAGATACTGTGCCAACACAATCTGAATCCTCTACAAACGATGTAATTCAGTACAAACGGTTGATGGAGTTGGTAGAGGCTGAGGATGCTGCTAACGGGGAAGTTGGCTGTGGTCGGGATTGGGGAGAGCAGCTTTCAGTTTATTTCCACACATCTGGTATCAATATCTCGGATGAAAATTTCCGAACTCTACTGAGGGAACACTTAGGACATTTATTGATGGAACGGGACTTTGATTCCATTACGACCCAGGTCAGTCGCTTTATTGAGTCAAAGTTGGTACGGACAACCGTTCAGGATCTAGAATATCGAAGAGTGGCAAGAGAGCAAGTTGTCGAATATATCTCTGATGAAGAACTGAGAGGATTTTTCCAAGCAGAGTTGGGTGAGTTTTGTAATGATGCGATACTTGAGCAGATAATCCAGTTTACTCATGGCTGTGTTCATAAAGCTGTGCTTCAGCCTCGACATACTTGGCCTAAACCTCTTTGGGTGCTGACAACTGGTGAAAAAATTTACATTGCCCAAGCATCTGATTTGGATGATGCGATAACGAAGGTTAAGGCACAGTATCCTCAAGAAACTAGGACGTTAGCAGTTTTGACTGTTGGTGGGGTGCTAGGACCCTCTCCGGTGATTTGTTTAGAAAGGGCAATCTAGTGGAACTAAGCTATCGTGCGCTGACCAGGGAAATTCTCTGCGGCGAGTGGCTTCCATTCTAGGTATCAGTGGTCTTGAATTAGAAGATAGGCTCTACGGAGAAGAGGAAATCAAATATGAAAGTTAGAGGTATAAAACGTGGTCAAAATATTGAGATATTAGAAACAATTAATAACATTCCAGATGGGACAGAAATAATAGTAGACTTAGGATTTATTGAAAATCAAATTACAAAACCACAACAAACATTAACAGAAGCGGAGAAACTAGCAAAACTTAATCAATTATTCGGGGCTTGGAAAAACCAACCTGAATTATGGGAAACTTCTCTGACAGGTTTTGTCCAAAATAATACTGACACCAAAACTCAGCAATTTCTAGCAGCTTTGGGGCAGATTCAGGAATCAAACCTGAGCCATACCGAGGCTCATAAGATTCTGTATACTCTCTAGCTAATTTATAAGCATAGTAGGGGAAATCCTGTTCAACAAAACAGCGAATGGCATAATCTAGTTTGAGCAAATAACCACTACGGACAAAATGTACAGTAGACCAATGAACTTTGCGAAAATCGTCTCCCTGTAATTCATTAATTTGCCTCAATAACTTCCACAAACACTGTTTCCCTTCATGAGTGGAAGTTGCAAGGTAGCGTTCCATCTCAGCAATGGCATCGCTAATTAAAGTTTTGTGAGTCTCCCATTCAGAGGAACTGAGATTACTGGGACAGGAAGCATCTTCAGTTTGTAGTAGAACCTGTTTTGAGAGATAGAGAGCAAAATGTTCGGCTGCCACTTCATTTTGACAAAGGCTTTTGATGCTAGTCAATCGGGTGATAGGTAGGGCAAATATGATATTATCAGTGCTAAGTTGTTTAGCCGTTTCTACCCACTTTTTAATTTTGGAGGCTATTGCTGTTTGAGTATTTTTATGTTGCATGGGCATATATAAATCTACATACTTTATTGGTGGGTAAAGCTTCCATTATTTTAATAGGAGTTATCATCATGATATAGGACTCCCATTTGATTTCTGATAGCGTAGCGTGGCGTTAGCCATACAAGCTCTAAACCGTAAGCCCCATCTAATCAACGATTGAGTCTCAGTATATTGAGCAAGAATCAAACCGGATTCCTATATTATCATTTTAACAACCGAATTACTATAGGTTTTTTGTGGGAATTCAATCCTTTTTAATTACAAAAATATCCGACTTATTGGCAGTAAAATCATAAATTAGTGCAACAGAGAAACCAGCTACAATTCCAATTGTTTTTGCTCGCTTCTTTGTTTTTTGATACTGGCTTCATGTTGTTGTTGCAGTGACGACTTTATATAGGGTGAAACCTGTTTGACAAAATAATTAGTTGCTCCTTGGGAGAGGTAGGAGCTTCTCACATCCCAGGATTGAAGTTCTCTATTCCAAGCAGCTTCCATGATGGGAAAATCATCTCCAGTTCTGCCCAAAGTTAAACATTCTCCATCCCACTCCGCAATGTAGCTTTCCCAGGTAAAGCGAGTTGTTTTTTTAAGATTTAAAAGAGCAGCAACTATGGGTGCAACAGTTTCTGCTCGTTGTTGTTGCTGTTGCTGTTGTTGTTGCTGTTGATGGCGATTTTCTGATTGTTTGATTAAATCTTCTTTGAGGGCAATCATAGCATGAAGTTCCAAGGGGGTCATTTCGCTTTCGGTGGGTAATGCTTCCCAATCATCACTATTACGTTTAGCCCGCAGAATTTCGCTTTGGTCTTGTGTGCGACGCAAGGAAATTTCAGTGGCAGATATTCGCTCGGCGGTAAAGTGTTTGTCAATGTAGCGATTTGTATTTTCTAAGAGTAACTCGTCAATATCTGCTGCAAACATCGCTGTGCATTTAATCTGCTTGGCACTGATGGAAAGAGATTGGGTACTAGCAGATACAGATGAATTAGAAACAGATGCAGATTTTTTATTAGATAAATGTTGGGTACTGGCAGATACAGATGAATTAGGAACAGATGCAGATTTATTATTAGATAGATATTGGGTACTGACAGATACAGACTGGGTATGATTATCCAAGTCTTTTGGTAATAGTTGCATTTGTTCATTAGCAGCGATGCCTTCGGCGAGGGCAGCGATCGCTGCTGGCACAGCGGAGTCGATAGCGATACCTGTAGCGGGCGTAGCGATTGCCTTTGGTACTGCGCTTGGCGCGATGCCGGAGGTGGGCGTAGTCATCGCCTTCTGGTGGGTCTGCTCCGCGTTGACGTAGCCTGTCCGCAGGACATACAGTGGGCGTTTCGTTATCGCTCTTAAAAAAGGTAAATCACGGGTGGGATTATAATCAACTCCCCGGATTGTTTGCAGTTTTTTCCAGCTACAGTTTTTTAACTGCGAGCCTCGACACCGAAATCCTTCATACTCAAAGGTTAAGCCTTTCATTTCATCACCAATGATGGTAGGGTAAACATCAACTCCCTGGTGCTGAAGCCTACCGATGAAGATTTGGATGTTAGGTTGATGAAAAGCTGCGGCAATAACCATGCGTTCCAATCGTTGCTTAGTCGGTTCGGCTGGTGGTGTATTCCGCAATCCGGTTTCATATTCTTCCTGTTCTCGCAACATCCGACGCTTTTGTCCGGTGGTAGGGGCAGAATAATCAATCTCTGCACTCTTAGTCAGTTGGTATAGATGCCACCGTCGCTCGATTTCTCGTGTCAGTTCTTCGGCACGGGTTTTGTCTTGCCAGTCGTTGATGCGGGTAAAGTTCTCACACTCAAAGGTGTGAATCATAATGTGAACGTGAGGCGGTGCATCTGGGTTGTGCTGTAGTTGACTTTCTGTGGGTTTATGTTTAATCATCAGCCACAGGTTGTTGGTGTAGCCTAGTCCGTTGATCATGAAGTTGCCAATTTCTAGCCAGTCGTCAGGAGTGAGGCGGTCTGTGTGGTGGGGACTCATGGTGATGTGCTTGGTATCTTTGTCGGTGCGGGGATTTTGCCCTGATATGGCACGCCATTCTTGGATGATTTGGGCGTAAGTCTGTCCTGCTATGTTGCCACCGTATAACTCAAATTCTTTGTGTTTATCCATGAGATAACGCAGCAGACCACCGGGGTTATTACCAGTGGGAACAACTTTGGTCAGCATTTACCATTCTCCGCTTTAACGATTATTATTAATCACAAATTTAATAAAAACAATCCACATCAGCATTTAACTTATTCGCGACTTATTCGCGTCCTCGTCTCCCCACTGCACCGTTAAGTTAGTGTGAGTAGTTCACTCCCAGTCTTCATCGTCAAAGTTGAACTCGTCTGTTGAACTTTCTTCATTTTCGGTGTTCTCATCAACACCGGATAATTGCAGTCTCACTTCGCGCAATTCTGAGCGCACTTCCCCTAACAAATCATCCAAGTTCCTAATCGTGCTAAGTAACTGCTGGTGAATCACTTTTGATGCAGGTGGATTTTGTTTCAGAGAGGCGATCGCTGTTTGTAAATCTTTTTCTAAATGCCTTAGTCTCAGGTCAAATTGTCCCATTTGTACACTCGTTTTCACATTAATGGCTGGTACTTTTGGTGGACTAATGGGACGATTTTCTACTCGTCGTCTAATAAATTCAGCTAAGGGTAAAGCATAGAACTCAGCCATTTTATGCCAGCGATTCTTTTCTGCCGGAGTTAAGCGCAGTAAAAATGATGAAGCTTTTTCCTGTTTACGCTCTGGTGGTGAGGTCATAGCAATGAGATGAAGGGGTGACAATTGAGAATGTTTTAGAACGAATAGCAATATGTGATACTAGAGAAGATGTGAGACAATCTGAAAATAATTAGCTAAAGGTTAATGCGGATAGCGATTGCACTATAAGACTTAGCAAGTTTTAAAATTTTGTATATACGTCCTCCCTGCTTGCTTCCTAAGTGATTGTGCTATTACCGTGTATGTTGTGACTGAATTCCACATTATGGGTGTGGTCATGCAATCAGCATCCATCAAGAGAAGTATTTTCCATCAATTGAATATTTTTATGTAGAAAATCCCGTGTTCATCGAGGGTAATTTTTGCAATAGACTTGTCGTAAAAAGAGGAGCTAGGTACTGATAATTAGGGATGGGATAAATAAGATATTCCTGAATTTTTGGTGTGATTTCATCGCATGGAGTCTCTTGCATGAATCATTTCAAAATAGGTCTATTACCTTGAAGAATTTAGCATATTAAATCCCCTAACAATCAAGGATAATTGTTTCAAAAAATTGGACTGTTCTGGACTGTTCGTACAAGGATAATTGTTTCACAAATTGGACTGTTCGTAGAAAACCTGGCTCTACCGCTATTTTTATGCTACGGCATTAAAATCAAAGGTTTATAGAGAAATATCAAAACATTAAAGCAACGTATTTGATCAATAAGTGGGGGTGGACTACCATATTAGCAACGATTTTGCACTATTTGAGGGTTGTCACTGAGCTATTTACCCCGGATTATTGAGCGATTACAAAGCAAAAAGCAGCAATTGTAATTATCGTATCTCTCCAAATTGCTGGATATATTCTACTAATTGTTTGGTATAACCACCTTCAGAAAGTCTTTCTAAATTCCCTACTAAGATAAACAATTCTCTTGCTCTGCTGACAGCAACATTAAGTAAATTCGGTTTGCGATTAATAAACCAGAGGCTATCAGTAGGTTCTGATTGGCGAGTTGAGAAGATTATCGCAGATTTTTGACCACCTTGGAAGGTGTGAACTGTGCCAATACTATTGGCTGAAAAGTCGGAATAGCGTGATTGTAAGCGTTCTTGCAAGGCATTTGCTTGGCGGCGATAAGGTGAAATTACGCCTATTGTATTTTGATTGCTAGTGTTTTGATTGCTAGGAGAATTGAAGCTGTAACCTGCCTCTAGCAATTGGGCAATTAACGTTTCTACCGCATCAACTTCTGCCCAATTTATGTAGTTTTCCTGCTTTCCTTCTACGTGGTAAGCAATTAGGTTAGCACCTAACAGAGACGGTTTGGGTTCTGTTTTAATAACCATGCCATAATTGCACAAGCGATCGCTAATCTCGGCAATCACTGGCACACAACGATAATGATATTTAAGGATAATGCCGTGACCAATATCTTCTGGTTGTGCTGATGCTCCTGCGGCTCGGTGATAAGCTGTAGTAGCGGTGGGACTGTAGCAGTCATAATCTGCTTCTGTAAGTCCCCTTTCCAGGAAGGATTTACCACGATATTCTTCTTTTTTCTGGTCGCTTAAATTAATAACCGGTTCTAGTTGTAAGGGGTCGCCGACAATCAAAGCCTGACGACACCGCACTAACACTGGAAATACCTGATGTGGGGGAATCTGACCAGCTTCATCTACAATTACTTGGTTAATACAACCGCTATCAGGATAGGGGAACAGACGGCGAATGGAGTGCAGGGTACTCAAGAAAACGGGAAACAAGAGGCTGATATCTCGATAAATGTTTCTCCAATTCAAGGACATCTGACGAAAAGCTTCCCATTCGTTATTTAACACCCCAATGTAAGTTTTAATAGCAGCCATGACTTCATCTTTTCGTCTTCGAGCTTCCTGTTGTTGAAATTGCCATGCACACTCAAATAACTGTACTTGCAATGTGTGCAATTCGATGTAGAAACGACTGTAGAAATCTTGGGTAGGATAAGTGGCCAGCCGATTTTGGATGTGTTGTAGCTGGTGTTTTCGGTCAGTGAGTTGACGTTGTAAGTCGATTAATTGGCGTTGTAATAATTCTAGCTGTTGGTGTCTGTGGTTAAGTTGATTTTGCTGCTGCTGCCAATCAGATACTTCTTTCAGTAGTTGGGAAACACTTTGGCGGGCTGCTAATAAAGATTCAATGGTCAGGGGAATTTGAAAGGGAAAGGGTGTAGCTAGAGTTGCCAATACGGGCATTTCTATTTGTTTGTGCAAGCGTTTGAGAATATGGCGTGGGCTGCTTCTGGTTATTTGTTGCCAGAATCGTTTAATCATTTGCCATAGTTTAATTCTCTGCAATAGTTTGATTGTTTGTAATAGTTTGATTTTTTGTAATAGTCGAATCAACCAGTTGTGGTTTTGACCTAAAAATTGCCTGTTACTTTCACAAGGTAAGGAATGAAAAGCTGTGTTCAAGTGTTGCTCTATCTGCTGGTAAGCTTCTAGCGGAAATTTAGAGTAGTCGGGTGATGAGTTTAATGGTGAGGGGGGCTGAAAGTCGGAGTAATGCCGTGATGGAGTTCGTGGTAATGGGGTCTGGAATTCATAATCCGAGTTAGGAGAAACGTTTCTCCTAGATTCTGAGGTAACATCTACAGAGTCTATTGGTAAGGTAGGTTGAGAGTCAGAATAGTAGTTTGGTGATTGGTTGAATGGTGATGGAGAGTGAAGCTCTGGGTATTCCTGTGAGGAGTTTGAGGATGATGCTTGGTATTCATAATCCGAGTTAGGAGAAACGTTTCTCCTAGATTCTGGAGTTACTTCTGTAGAGTCATTTATCGCTGCGTGTGGCAACTGAGAATAGTCTGGTGATGAGTTAAATGGTAGTGAAGATTGAAGCTCTGGGTTGTTCTGTGAGGGGTTTGAGGATGATGCTTGGTATTCATAATCCGAGTTAGGAGAAACGTTTCTCCTAGATTCTGAAGTAACATCTACAGGGTCTATTAGTGAGCCAGACTGAGAGTAGTTCTGTAATGTGTTAAATGGTGATAGCGAGTGATATTCTGAATAGTCAAGTGAAGAGTTGGCTGATAATGGCGAGTAAGGCTCTAGTGAAGAGTTGGCTGATAATGGTGAGTAAGGCTCTAGTGAAGAGTTGGCTGATAATGGGGGTTGTAATTCAAAATCAGAGTTAGGAGAAACGTTTCTCCTAAATTCTGGATTCACTTGTACAAAGGTTTTTATCGCTTCTTGCAACTGTTGTACATCTCTATCTAGCTGCTCTAATAACTGTTCATCAGCAATCTTCTGTTGTTGGTAATATTCATCTTGCTTGATGTGAAATTGTAGTTGCTGCACAAGAGCTAACAATTGTTGCTTGGCTGACTCCCATGCTGTTGGGTTAAAGGTTTCTCTTGCTAGTGAGTCGAGTGCAGCTTGCAGAGAGGGCAAAACTTGGGTGTCAACTAATTCTTTGGAGCCTCCTGATAAGTAGAAGCAATTTTGTGGAAAGTGGCTCTCTAGAAGTTCTTCAACGTTGTTGACTGCATGGTTGTTGGTACTGGTGACTAAAGTGAGGTTACTTTCGTCTTCACCTTTTGTCGCTAATTGTACGGCGCGGTGGACTACTTGTTGGGCTATTTTGTGTAACAGCAATGTGGTTTTACCATTCCCTGGTGGTCCAATTACGGCGGTGAGGGGTTGAGATTGGCAATGTTTGAGAGCCTGTGCTTGATAGTCGTCGGGGGGTAAGGTCGGGAAAGCACCGAGAAATAACAGGTTGTGTTGGGGTGCTATTGGTTGTCCAAATAAGTATTCGTAAGCAGGATGTCGGGTAACTGCCCAATCCCATTGTCGCTGTTCGCTGATTTTCTGGAAGTCTTTGTTGAGGTTATGGTTGAAGGCTACGTAGCCAAAGTTCAGCAGGTAGGGAAGCAGTTTTGAGCGCACGGGAAAGGGTGGTAAAGAAATCAGTCCGATAAAGTCTTGTAGGGTTTTAAAGGGACGATTGAAGGTGGTTTCCAGAAAAACTTTGAGTCCTTCTTTGGTGACTAGAGATTCAGCAGTTTCTTCTTCTAGTGCGTACCACTGCATTAAGTTGGGGATGACTGGTTGAAACTCGAATTTAGTTAAGTCCCAGCCGCTTTTGCGATAATTGCTATCAAAGATAGGAGAAATGTCGATGGTAAAGAGGGGGCGAAACTGACGGCGATTTCCTTCGATGAGATAAAGCTGGGGGAAGGCTACGGCGATTGATGGTGGGTTGGCTTGAGGTTTGGTTTTTGAGGTTTTGAAGGGTTGTTTGAGTTGTTTGAATAAGGATTCCTCTAGCAGTAATCTGTCGCCTACTAAATTTACACCAGAGTCCCAGATATTGGGTTGCTCGTCGTCACCTGCTTCGACTTTGGCATTACTCAAGTTTTCAATGTGGATGTAATGCAGCCAGGCTTGGAGCAAGTCGCGAATCTGTGACTCTTGTGTCATTTTTCGTCTCATCCTATCATCCTAGAGTTGCTATTGAAGCACAAACTACTAGAATTTATGAATTATGTCATCTAACAAATGGCTAAATTTTTACCAGGGCTTATACATAAAGGTTGAGTAGCTTTTACTGAAAACCTGATTAAATTGGTTCAAACATCTCGCCATTAATCATTGATTCCAGACTTTTTCTATCTATGACAGATTCAATTACCCATCCTTGACCTTTATATTTGCCGTGAAGGTAGCACTGTTGCCTAATTGTTTCTCGCTCTGCTTGCTGTCGTTTATTCCATTGTTTTGGGTCTAAATTCAGTTTGAAAATTTTACTGTTGACTTCCATAGTAATAAGAGTATTAAGCTCCTCGATACATTCTTCCAAGGTTCCTTCTGCTAAAAAAATTGAATTTGACGGGTCTAAATCGTCAATTTCCCAAGCTTGCCAGTAGTCGCTTAACTCGAATATTCCCGCTTGAGAAGAATTTGCGTTTTCTGGTTGGGAATGAATTTTGCGTTTTGAGTCTAGCTGAATTACTTCAGCTAAGGGTTTTTTCTTTGCCATTGTTGATATTCTTTGATGTTTGATGTTTACTTGTTTTTCTAGTCTAATAGATTGTCACAACATCACTCCCTCGCTCAAAGTGGTGAACATTGGTTGGGAGTTTATAGGTAAGTCCTATCAAAACATAATGGGAGCGTGAGAACCCTTAGTCTTTAGACAGGGGATGAAACGCGACTCAAGGGGATTCATCACCAAGTAAAGCTTCGAGTTTACTCAGGAGGGTTTCCAGTTTCTTTTGCTTGGCAGGTTGTTCCCACAGTTTACTCTTGTTAATGCGCTGAGTGATGTTTTTGAGACGCTCTATTTGGTTGGGTGATTTTGAGGATGGAGGTTGAGTTCTTTGGGTATTAGCAGCGATTTGTGCTTTGATTTCACTTAAAGACCAGTTGTGTGCGATCGCCTGGTCTAAGAGTTGTTGGCGGAGTATATCATCTTTGACCCGTGCCAATGCTTGTGCTTTGGTGTATTCCAGTTTACCCTCTCGCAGTGCTTTTAAAATCTCCAGAGGCAGATTGAGTAAGGGTAAACGTTTGGTGGTGAAGGACAGCCAATTCATTAGTCCCAGGCTCTCAAACACCTCTTGTACTTTTTTTGCTTTCTCTTCATCTACGTTAGGAGAAACGTTTCTCCTAGATTCTATTTCTTCAGTGATGCCGGAGTCAGGAGAAACATTTTTCCCAGATTCATCCTTTGAGTCTGACTCCTCAGTTGAGGAAACAGCAGTATCTGTGTTAGGAGAAACATTTCTCCTAGATTCATCCTTTGAGTCTGACTCCTCAGTTGAGGAAACAGCAATATCCGCATCTTGTGAAACGGTTCTCCTAGATTTCTTCAGTGTGGTTGTTCCTGAGTTGGGAGAAATGTTTTTCCCAGATGCGGTAGCATCAGTTGTTTCCGAGTGGGTCGAAACATTGCTGCCTGATTCTGTCTCATCGGTTATTTCCGAGTTAGGAGAAACGTTTCTCCTAGATTGTGTTTCTTCAGTTGTTTCTAAGTTAGAAGAAACATTACTAAGAGATTCTGGGGTCGTTTCTCCATTTTCGGTAGGTGAAACAGAACCACTCAAGTCAGTCGGAACATGGCTAGGAGATTCTATTTCTTCAGTTGTTTCTGAGTTAGGAGAAACGTTTCTCCTAGATTGCTCCTCAGTATCTTTTGAGGGCTTCTCTCCTTTATTGCTGGCGTTTTTCATCCGGTACAGCAAGGATTTGACAGCTTCCACATCCGACTCTAGCCGAATAGCCAAAAGATGCAAGATGCCTTCTGTTTCTTCAACGGGGTTGAGGTCTTGTCGTTGCAGGTTTTCAATTAAGGCTAACTGAAACGCCTGGTCATCGGATAACTCACGCACAACCACTGGCACTTCTTCCAGTCCTACTTCTGTGGCTGCGCGATAGCGCCGTTCTCCAGCTACTAATTCGTATTTCCCTCCTGTGAGTGGACGCACCAAGAGGGGTTGAAGGATGCCATGCTGTTTAACTGATGCAACTAATTCTGTTAATGCTTGGGGGTCAAAGTAGTGTCTGGGTTGCTGTGGAGGCAGGTGAATGTCTTGGAGTTTGACTTTGCTTTCAGTAGCAGGTGGGGTGTCTGCTTCCACTGAGGATAACCAAGGGGCTGGGGGTGGGGTGGTAATTTGACCAGCAAAGGGTTTTTCGGTGCGTTTGCGTACCATTGTAGTGTAGGGAATATAGTTGAATGGGGGACAGAAATGGGAATGCTACTCTAAATTTAGAGAAATATAGGCATCCTAAATCATTAATGAAAATCTCTCGTCGCTCTCTCAAGCCATCTGCTGTAGTTTAGGCGGAGAAATAACTTGCCTGTTTTAGAAACTATAAGCCTTGATTACCTGGAATTTTCCTGGTTACTTGGGCTTTCCTAGATTACTAGGTTTTTCAGCAATTAAAACAGGTAACTCCTAAGATGCACATTTTAAGTAGTCGTGCAAAATAAATTTTATAGTTAACCTCAGTTCGGGTTAAGGGTATTTTTGAAGTTACTCAACGAGAGAATAGGCTTTTCAGGCGACGAAATAATAAGGGTTTCAGCTTATCTCGAACTCACGTTAGTTAGGAGAGGGAACAGGGAACAGCCTGCCTGTCGGCAGACAGGGGAGACAGGGGAGACAGGGTAACAGGTAACAGGTAAGGAATACAGGCATTTTGGTTGTCAATCAATATGTTAAATTAATTTTGCTTGGGTACTTATAATCCTTATTAAATAAAACTTCGAGGTTTTCAATCTCGGCGGTGTTTCTTTCTTGGCGGGAGAGTTAACCGCGCCCGTTGGAGGCTCCTAAGATGCACATTTTATAATCCTTATTAAATAAGGCTTTCAAAAAATCAAGAAAAATGTGTTTCTTTCATATTTTCGGGAGGTAAACCGCGCCCGTGGGAGGCTTATATAACGGATTCCAAAGCAGAAGCGATTTCTTTAAGAATACTAACAGCAGGGTGTTTGGGGTCAACTACTGCTAGGGGCGCACGTTCTTCTGTGGCATCAACAAAAGCGGTGGCTCTGGGGATGGGTGGAAAAATCCGACCCCACGCTGAAAGTTGTGCTTGTATGGCTGCTAAGGCTCGTTTATCGGCTGAGTTTTGGTGAGCATAGCGGGTGGGAACAAAACCTGCGATTTGTAATTTGCGGTTGGGTTTGTTTTTAACTTGGGTGATGGTTTGCAAGAGTTCGTCTGTTCCCTCGAAGGCTTTGAGATGGGTTTCGATGGGGACGAGGACGTGGGTGGCGGCGACTAGGGAAATATAAGAAAGTAATCCTAAGCTGGGGGGACAGTCGATAAGGATGAAGTCGTATGAGTCTTGGACTGGTTCTAGGGCTTCTTTGAGGCGCAAGTCGCGCATGGAGGCACTGACTAGCTGCATTTCAGAGCCACTCAGGATGCGGTTAGCTGGAGCTATGTCCATGCCATGAATGCCGGAATGAATGGGTAAGGGCTGTTCGTCAATAATGGCATCGGCTACGGTTTTTTGTAACTGAGATGGGACTAAGCCCATAAATTTGGTTAAGGAGGCTTGGGGGTCAATGTCGATGAGAAGGACACGATGTTTTTGTTGGGCTAGGTGGTAGCCCAGGTTTTGGGTGAGTGTTGATTTGGCGACACCACCTGCTTGGTTAAAGATGGCTATGATGCGACACTGCTGGTGAGAATTTGACACTGGTTTTCGTTCCTAAAGATAGGATGGCTTTAGTGAATCGACTCGTTTTCATTTTCCAGTTTATAGAATATGGTACACAGTGTGGCATCTCCTAGATGTACCCCTGCTCCCCCGAAATTTTTCGCTCTCCGATCCGGCTCTATGCCCTGATGGCTGCCAAAAAAATTTTAGTCAGCCGACAGTGAATAAGACGAAAAAAAACAACCAATTAGTTAATAGCGATGAAAAAAAACAGAAGATTAGTCTCAATCAATTAAATTAGGAGTGAGCTTTTATGGAAGGAATTATTTTCCTAATTGGCTGGACAATTGTTGCTTTTGTTTGTATGCAAATTGCTCAAAAGAAAGGTAGGAATCCAAAGCTTTGGTTTGTGGTCGGATTTTGCTTTGGAATTTTTGCAGTTTTGACTGTAGCTCTGTTACCTCATGTTTGAATGGCAAGCAAAACCATTTAAGCTGAAGTTCCCCTCCCCCACACAAAAAGGCTGATGCTTACGTAGAGCGGCTTTCCGAGTATTTTTGCGTCGCCCTACTGGGTACAAATTGTCAAAGGGTCTTGCGGAGCGAATATGAAGCTTTGACCCTCCCAATTTTAAGTTAACCACAGATGTGCCTTGAAATGCAAACCTTACATGGGTACAGGTTTTTGGGTTTCAAAACCTATAACCATTACAATACTGCTCGGTTAAGGAAAATGGGGCGTAATATAATTTGGCTCATTTGTTGTATCGTTGGCACTTTTATTTGTGCTAGTAGGCATTGCAACAATGCTAGTATGTCGTACATGGGCTTGTGTAGCTTTTGAGTTTTTGTTTTGGAAGACTCTAACTCTACTACATGGTTGAGTCGATGGGAGGTATTATCCTCCGCACCTCTCAGTTAAATCTGGGCGTGCGACTTTCGCGCGGTGGCTTCCGACGTTCTTAGCTTTCGCTTTTGCCCATGTGGATATAGTCATTGTTATCTAAATCTATGAAGAAGTTGATTCTAGCGAGTGCTTTGGTATTTAGCAGTACCTTACAATATCCAGCACAGGCAACAGCCCAAACTAAACCACCTGGCAATACTCAACCACCTGTACAACCAGTCAAAACCCCTCCTGTACCTACAAAGGGAACCTCTCGACCAGTTTTTGTGATGCCAAAACCCCCAGATGGATTAAGCCCTATGTCTGGACGCAGAAGCGGAATGGGTAGCCGCAATGATTGTCCTGCGGTAGAGACTCCCCTCACAGCTTTAGTCCCTTTTCAAGAGCGCGTGGCGAATAACAAACAAACAAATACGTCAACTTCAGCAGATGTGTGGGGACTAACTACCTCTGAACGTCCAACATTTTGGTTTTATGTTCCCTACAGCAATATGAGTGCTGAATTTGTCTTACAGGATAACGAAGAAAACGAAATTTATAAACAGCAAAACATCGCCCTTACAGCCAAATCTGGTGTTATTGGTATTTCTCTTCCATCCAATGTGGCATCATTGCAAGTAGGTAAAACATATCGCTGGTTCTTTAAAATTCGTTGTAATCAAAAACAAATAACGAGTGTTCCTATCTATGTAGAAGGAGACATCCAAAGAATAAATTTGAATCCCATTTTAGAGCAGCAGTTGCAGGAGGCAACAGACCCTCGACAAAAAATTGCCATTTATGCTGCTAATGGCATTTGGTTTGATGCTTTGACAATACTAGGGCAACTACGCTTTGCTAATTCTAATGATGCGTCTTTAGCAGCAGATTGGCAAAGTTTATTGCAATCAGGCAAATTGGAGAACATTGCTGCCTTTCCTTTGGTTAATTATTAACAAACTGCCAATAAATTAGGGTGATCGCCGAGGAGCATCCATCTTTTTGCAAAATTGGAATGCTCCCCGTTGGGAACTTGAGAACTTAGCTTTCAAAAAGTTAAGGGGAGCAACGCGATTTTGTGAGATCGGGGTTAGATTCTCAATTACCTAACTCAATTCTCAATAAAACCGTGTTTTCTGTTCGCGATGCCTTCGGCGGGCGTAGCCATCGCATCCTGAAAGAGCCTATTTTCGTTCTTGGTTTTAGCACCTAACATTTTCACGTTGCTCCCAAGTTAAACAGAATGGAGAAACGCCGTTCTATTGGTGTCATCAGCTACGCCGATGATTTCGTATTAGCAGCAATCTTTATATCTGAGTTGGAGCCGCAGCGCGGAAGTAAAAAGACTTTTATTTCAGGCTTTACGGATTTGATAGTCAGTCTCCTCCGTCGAGGCTACCATTATCCCGAAAGTGAATAAAACGAAAAAAAACAACCAATTAGTTAATATTGGAGTTTAGACTAATTTAACTTCCAAATCCCTCAAACTCCTTTTAGGAGGGGCTTTGAGAGTTTACCGCTCCTTTATTTTCTGTAAGCCGTCAGCCTTGTATAGCAAGGGTTTGAGCTTTTTAAAAATGTTGGTATTGCACAACAAGCTCAAGCTTCTATTGCAGACTAAGTAATTCAATTAGTGAATAGTAAATAATGAATAAAATTAACTCACTGCTACCAATTAAAAATTAGGAATGTTAGCAAATATGAGATTACATTCTGTTCAAATATCAATCTGAAATTCAGGAGAACCACAATGTCCAATATCAACAACCACAGAGTAGAGATGAAACACAAAATATCTGTAGTTCTTGCTGGGACTATACTGGCTTTTACTGGTTTTACTTTACCTTCATCAGCTAATGTATCAAATACAATTACTCAAAAAGAAATAAGTGGACAGCCAGAAACATTGGTAAGAACTTTACAACAAGGAAAGAGTCAAAACACACCAACGGGTTCTCAAAATCGTTTGCAGTTCCAATTGGTTCAAACTCATGTTGGAGGTTGTGTAGTATCAGTGCAATCTGGTTCACTAAGGGTTCGACAAAACCCTAGTACAAATAGTAGGACTATCGCTTTATTGAAAAATGGCACTCGCGTTGGTTTAGGAGTGACTGATGGTAGTGAAGGAAATAGTTGGACAAGAATTGTTTACCCCTTTGAAGGGTATGTTGCCAGTGCTTACCTCAAAAATTGCCACATATCTCAAAAATATCTGTAATGCTGGCTGTTACTGGTTGGGAGCAACGTGAAAATGTGAGGTGTTAAAACCAAGAACGAAAATTAGCCTATTTCGGAGTGCGATTGCCTACGACACGACACTGCGCTCCGCGCAATCACACCGAAAATATCTAGTTTTGTTGAGAATCTGACGGTGTAATTGAGTATTAAAACCCGAACTCACAAAATCGCGTTGCTCCCATCTAGATATAGCAAGGGGTTTGAGCCTCTATTTCCGTTTGTTAGGGATCTCGGCTCAATCCCTTCAGGAAAATGAAGTATCCGAGCTGGTTCTTTAATAGGACAACAGCTAACTAACTGTATATGTCACCCTACTGAGAAATACATATAAGTAGGGAAATGCAAGTTAAGTATAGAAATCTTTATCAAGGTTAACAAGATGTTTGTTGATGGTATTTTCTCAACCTTAAATGAATGGTTGGATGTAGAGGATAACTCACAAGAAGATGTACTTGCACCAGAAGCAACTATCGACGATAGTGCAGATAATTTTCACGGCGATAAAAATCCAGGTTCATCAGGCGATCGCCAACCACCCAAAAATATGAAGGAGGATGAATCTTTCGATGAAAATCTTTACTTCAGCAGTGACACAGAATGGTTAGCATCTGATAACGATTGGCATCCTTCCCAATTCGATGGTTGGGGAAATCCCATTGCTGATGCCGAACACTGGCAACAACAACAAGGTAATAATTCCTGTGCGGTAGTTGCCCAAATTAGTATTCTGGAATCAATTACAGGCGTTGAAATTACAGAAGCAGAAGCTTGTGAACTAGCAGAAGCTAAGGGTTGGTTTGATCCAGAAACGGGAACTACCGCAGAACATATCGGCAAATTTTTAGAACATTATGGTGTGCCTTGCGAAAAAAGTTATAACGGTACTCTCGAAGATATAGCTGATGCTTTAGAAAAGGGCGATAAGGTAATTGTTGGACTCGATGCCCATGAAATTTGGCATCCCGCTAGAGATCCCATGACAGGTTCGCCTCTAGAACAAGCTAATGGCGGCCATGCGGTTTGGGTGACAGGAATTGATACTGAACCAGACGGTAGTGTAAAAATCATCCTCAATGATAGCGGTACTGATACTGGTCAGATGAAAGTTGTGGATGCAGAAGATTTTCTCAATGCGTGGGAAGACTATGGCAATTTGTTAGTCGTAGCAGATAGCCCAGATGTAGCAGTATAAAAATAGGAGCAATCGCTATGCAGATTAATCGAGATGTACTGAAACAAGTTTCTGTGAAAACTGCTGCCAAGCAAACAGGTGTCGGGGCTTTACCCCGTAGTATTCACAAAACACCTGGTTTGCGAGAATGGGTAACTTTAGAGACAGTGGCTTTACCTCCAGTACCAGTAAATAAAGCAGGTAGTTGGCACTTGATTTCTCTGTTAGTTGTACCGACAACCCTAAGCAGAGATACCCTACAATGGAAAGCTCCTTGGGGGGCTGTAGAATGGTCTTGGAGCGATCGCCAACTAGTACAAACCATCGACCTCCGCCAGCGTCAAGATACAGCTGTGTTGCGTCGTTCGCCAACTATCTCTGCATATCCGACTGCGGCTAATTTAACCTTAAATACAATCTCTCGCACTCAAAAGGAAAATCATCTGTTTCAGGTTTTAGATGGTATCTTAGCCACTCCACCCAGTCAGGAAGTTGATTTAAGTCCCTTGGCTATCCACTATGCTCATCTTCTCCCTGGGGAAATTTACCCTTATTATTGGGCGTTAATTCCCGAAAGTAAAGCATGGTTGCGTCCTGAGTCGCCATTATCACCTTTATCTATCCCATCCCCAATACCCACTCCCACCGACTTGACTGCACAGGTTAGCCATTGGTTGCATCAAAGTTTAGATTTAGCAGCATCAACAGAATTATCTGCGGTGGTGGCAGAAATCGAAAAGTTAGTTACCCTGCTACATTTACCTGGTTTTCGTGTTGCAGTTGTGGGAGAATTTAACCGGGGTAAAAGCACTCTGGTAAATCGATTGTTACATCGGTCTGTTGTGCCTGTGGGGATCATTCCCACAACAGCCGTTCTGACTTCGATTACACCCGGAAATCGAGACGAGATGCAAGTCTATTTTTCTCAACAACGTAGTCAAATCCGACCTTTAGAACCATCTTCATGGAAAGATTTACTCGCCACCAATGAGAAGAAGCAGGAACGGGAAGTATTCGCTGGGGTGCAAATCACTATCAATGAACCGTGGTTGCAAAAGCTGGATATTGAATTAATTGATACTCCCGGAACTAGTGACTTAAACGCTAGTCGTACATCCCTGGTTTTCAATGTACTCGATCGCTGTGATGCGGTGGTGATGGTTGTGAGTGCGATCGCTCCCTTTAGTTTAACGGAAGTGGCATTTCTCAAACAACAAGTCATGGGACGGCATATCAATCAGGTATTAGTCGTTGTTTCCCATCTAGACACATTTGCCCCAGCAGAACGAGAAAGACTATTTCAGCATATTTGTCAACGGGTGCGGGAAATCTCTGCACATATCCCAATTTTACCCTTGCATCCTATGGACGAAGACTCCGAAACCGTTGTATTAGAAGCAGTACGCCATCAAATCGCCACAATGGTTTCCGGTTCTCGTCGGGCTTGGCGGAGTCAACAAGTAGCAGCACAACTAGTAGATCATCTCAGTAATTTAATCCAAATTGGAGAAAATGCGATCGCCTCTGCCCGTCTAGATCCCGTAGCCAGAGAAAAAGCATTAGAACAAGCCCAAACCGCAGCCAAAAAAGCAGAATCTCACTGGCGGAAAATTTGTCGAGAAATTGATCACAGACGTAATCAGTGCAATCAAAAATTGCGGGACAAAATTCTCAATGCCAAAGACGATTTTCTTGATGTTCTCACTTTTGAATTAAGTCGCACACCCAATCCTAAATTCTGGTGGGAGAAAGAATTTCCCTTTCGGTTACGGCGAGAATTTCCCGCTATTGGTAGGAGATCAGAAGGTTTTTTAATTAAAGCGCTCGCCAACGATTTTGAATGGTTACAAAGAGAAGTAAAGACAATTTTTAATATGCAGATGAACTGGAAGGGTGACAGTTTCATAGTCCTAGCATCACCCAATTCAGGTATTAATCATTCCGCCGAAATCGTCCCAACCTCATCAGACATGGTTGACATCCAAAAATATCGTTTAATGACCAGAATTGGCAGCAGCATGGCGATGATTGGCGGATATATTTTTGGTGGGCCAGTTGGCGTGATTGCTAACATGGGAATTGCTGTTTTGAGTGAAGGTTTTCTCAACAAAACCTTAGAAGAACAGCGACAAATAATCAGAACTAAACTAACCGCAATCATTGACCAAGCATTTGAAGAACATTCTCAACACGTTTCTCAACGCCTGAGTAATTTATATAAACAATTGATTGATGACACCAAACGTCAACAATCTCTTTGGGAATCGGCCAAAAATACAGCCGTCAACGAACCTATCATTATAGGAGAAACCGAAATCATCTGGCAACAAGTAATGGCATCAGCTACTATTTTGCAAACAGAGATTAATAAACAATTGCAAATACATTCTCCAGCAATGTAAACAATTATGTAGATATGCAATCCTTTACGAATTTATCAGATTGCAAAGTGTATTCATTTCTAACAAATTCAGTAGGGGTAGGTTTCAAAATATCATCACCTATGAACAATTATATCAGTGACCGCTCCCCTCCTTCCCATTCCCAGGACTTACGCAACTAGCATATTAGTAGGATGCGTCAGATAGGAAAATCCATTTACAGCAGATTCGATGTTTATGAGATACAGCGACTGATTGAAAAAAGTAATGAATAATGAGTAAATTTCTTACTTATTACTTATTACTTATTACTCATGGTGTACCTCACTTACTTCAAAAGTGCTGTATTAAAAGCATTTGAGCCTCTGACGCACCCTACAAAACTAACTCCCTTCTTCTCCCTGCCTCTTATCAAATTGGATGACTATATGATGCAATCACGATCAAATTCAGCGTCTATTGATTACAGGAAATCAGTATTTCACCTCACAAATTATCTCAAACAACTGCAAGATTATGCTGAAAACCTCCATCTGGCCAACTTAGAGCAAGTGATTAGCTATCTTCGCAACCACTTAGAAACTAATTCCTTTTCAATTGGGGTTTTTGGTAACTTCAACTGCGGTAAAAGCACCTTTATTAATGCCTTAATCGGTAAAGATATTTTACCAGTTGATATTTTAGCGACAACGGCGACTATTAGCCGTATTACTCACCGAGAAACATCAGGGGCAAAAATTTGTTTAAAAGACGGTAGGGAACAGGAAATATCTCTAGATCAGCTAGCAGACTATATTACTAAACTGACATCAGATGCCGCTAGTCAAGCTGAAAAAATACAAGAGTCTATAGTTTATTATCCTATACCCTATTATCAGAATCAATTAGAGATCATCGATACTCCAGGATTAAATGATGATGGAGAAATGACAGCCATCACCTCAGAAATGATCCACCAATGTGATGTAGCCATCATGCTAATTTCTGCTATATCCCCTTTTGGCACTACCGAAGGAGAATTTTTAACTACACAATTACTAGCTAATGGAATTAGTAGAGTTTTATTTGTGATCAATGCGATTGACTTACTAGATACACCAGACAATGTTAATAAAATTGTGAATTTAATTAAGAATCGCATTAATAAATGTATTCAAGAATGGGCTGCACAAAAACCCAACCCAGAAGAATATTTAAATAAAATCGGTAAAATTCAAATTCATGAAATTTCTGCCTTTCAAGCCTTAACAGCCAAAGCTGCTCACAACATACCATTACTAGCCCAAAGCCGCTTTGTGAATTTTGAATTTAGCTTAAGAAGTTTGATCAATCAAGGACGTGGTTTAATTCAGTTACAAATAACTAGCGATCGCATCATCATCTATGCTACAGAAATTCTCGGTATTGTAAATAATCAAGAATATGAACTTGCAGCCCAAATAAATCAATTAAGTAAAGCAAAAGTAAATATTAATTATTATATTCAACACCTGCGCCGTCAAAAAACCGAGATAATTGAAACCCTACACACAACATTATCCTATACTCAAAACCACGCCCATTCATCATCTTCTCACCTAGACACAAAACTGAAAACATCTGCTAGAAAAACTATTGAATCAACTGAAATAAACGTTGCCAAACAAAATGAAATTGGTGAATCAGTATTCAAAGCTGTGCAGAATGCTACACGGGAATTTGCCCAAGAAATTCAAACCGAAACCCAAAATACATTGAACTTGTGCTTACTCAAAATTCAGCAGTTCACACAATTATGTGAACAAGTTATCCCTCAACTGCAATTAGAGACGAATCAGTTAGGATTAAACAATGAATTTTACAGTAAAGTAATCGAAATTACTCGCTCATCTCATCGAATTTGTGACAGCTTAAGCCAAAGACAACTCAATTCCTTATCTCTAGAATTTGCTGGTAATGCAGAAACTTTCACCTTCACAATAGAATCTAATGGTGCAGGAACAGCAGTCGGTGCAGCAATAGGTTTTATGGTACTTGGCCCTATAGGTGGCGGAATTGGCGCAGCAATTGGTGCGGCAACTGGCGAACATAGACGAGGTAAGAAGTTTAAAGAAAACTATCAACAACAAGTAATGACAGCTATTGATAATCAATTGAAAAATCTCAACGTCAATCCAATAGTTGAGAAATATCTATCTCAAGCATTTTCTCAAGTAGCAGAACTGCAAAATTTATTAGAAACAAGCGTGACTGCAATGCTAAATCAAACTCAAAATCAATTTACAGAATATTCTGGAAAGCAAGAAGTTCTCAATGAAATAAAACAACAGGAACTTAGTCAAATGCGAACAGAGATTGAGAAAATCATCAGCGAAATGCAATATTTTTCACAACAACTTAGTCAAGTAAGTGCATAAATGCAGTTTTCATCACGATAACAACATGAAGCAATTATTTTGGGATTCTGGGTAAATCTTTTTAGCAGTCTTGTTAACCAAAACCAAATTCCCATTAGCATTCTTGTTAACCAAAACCAAATTCCCAATTAAATTACATCAGTTTTTAGATTATTCAGGAGCATGAAGCCATGACAGCTACATATGAACAAACTATCAACCTTGATTCTGTAATCGAATACAAGAAAGTTGAACGTACACTCATCGATGATTTAACAAAATTACGTGGTTATTCCGAAAAACTCAAGCTGAATAAATCCGTTGAATTAATTGATGAAGTCTTAAATCGAATAGCAGAAAGAACTTTTTCTGTTGCTATTGTGGGGGAGTTTAAACGCGGTAAAAGCACTTTTATTAATGCTTTATTGGGTAAAGAAATTTTACCATCTGATATCTTACCTTGTTCAGCAACATTAAACCGTGTCACATATGGGGTTACACCCTCAGTAAAAATCATTTTCAAAAATGGCAGGGAAGAACAGATCCCAATTGATAACCTCACGAATTATGTCACCAAACTAACACCAGAATCTGAACTAAAAGCTGAATCAATTAAAGAAGCTGTCGTTTCTTATCCTATCCCATACTGTCAGAATAGTATCGAAGTTATTGATACACCAGGGCTGAATGATGACCAAAATATGACTGAAGTTACCCTATCAGTTTTACCCCAGGTTGATGCAGCGATCATGATTATTTTAGCTCAAGCACCTTTTTCCGAATTTGAGCGGGATTTATTAGAAAATAAGCTACTCACCAATGATTTAGGGCGGGTGATTTTTGTCGTCAATGTTTGGGATAACTATACACCAGAACAAGCCGAGCGCGTACTGCAAAATGTTAAAGCTCGTATTGAAAAGTATGTACTGATTCGAGCCGAAGAACAGTTTGGTAAAGATTCTGAAGAGTATAAGATTTACAAACAAAAGATTGGTGAACCTAAAGTATTTGGTCTTTATGTCAAACAAGCTTTAGATGCTAAACAAAGAGGAGATGATGAGTTATTAACTAAGAGTGGTTTTAAGAAATTTGAAAGCGCGTTAGAAAAATTTCTCACACAGGAGCGGGGTATAATTGTTTTGCAAGTACCTGTTAATCGCGTTATTGCTTCGGCTCAAGAAATTATCTCTAGCATTAGTATTCAAGAAAAAGCCATACAAATGAACCAACAAGAGTTTCAACTGGCTTATGACAGGAGTGTAGCTGAAATTGCTACTGTTCGAGAGCGACAAACAAAAGAACTGAGGCTGATTGATGGTGCTGCGGCTAACGTCAAAATGTTACTGCGTCCTCTAGTTTATAACCTGCGAAATGAATTAAAAAAAGCAGCCCAAGAGGCTATTCAATCAACATCTATCGAGCCAAAGGAAGTAAATAACAAAAAAGCTCTAGCTAAAAAGTTGGGTGAACAAGTATCTAAAACTCTGCAACGCACTTCTGATAAATTATCACAGCAAATTCAGGATGAAGTCCAAAGAGGAATTGATCAAGAAGTTGAGCGATTAAAAGACTTTGCTCAATCAGTTGATCAGGCTCTCACAAATATCCAAATGGAGTTTGAGGGAATTGAAGGTAGATCAACTCGTCCAACCAGTGGTGCGGCAGAAGCAATTACAGCTGCTTTATCAGTGTTTACAGGATTTGGTGGTATTTGGTCAGGCTATCGTGTAGCTGGACTTAAAGGTGCGCTGGTTGGTGCTGGTGCTAGTCTCGGTACATTTTTCTTAGCCGGATTAATTACTGGAGCTATCGGATTAACAGCCGCCACCTTTTGGCCTGTAGTAATTGCTACGAGCGTGATCTCAATTTTTACTGGTGGTAAGCTAGCAGAAGTTGTATTTAGCCGCGATCGCGTGGAAAATTTCCGTAAAGATTACACCGAAAAAATACTCCAGGAAATTGAAAAGAAAGTCCAAGAAGAACACTTGGAACAAAAAATTGATGAACAGATCACCAATCCTTTTGAAGTGTTAAAACGAACACTACGTCAAGAAGTAGAAACATTTCTTGATAATACCCAAAAAACTTTGAATGATTTGAACGATAAGCGGGGAAGAAATGAAGCAATCACTGATGCTCAACGTCAAGAACTCAACCAGATTCGTACTGAAACTGAAAAAATTCTGGGTAATGCTCAAAGGTTAGCTGACCAACTTGTAGAAATTATGAGCGTCTAATTCTTGCAGGTAGTTGGTAGTAACGCACCGTGTGATAGTGGTGCGTTACGGCCTCATTTGCTTACACTCCCCAATCCTGACACAGCCGTAACACACCCTACTTAGGTTTTGCTGAAAAAGTCGTGAAAAAACAGGGTGTGGTCAAAAGTAGTTGGTGGTGGAGCGATGGCGCGGAGGTCTGCCAGATATGTAAGCGATCGCCAGTGCCTTGTTGCGCTCGCCAATCACAATAGACATCTCCGAAAACCATCTAACCTTCACCATGAATGCTAGGGAATGAAGGTTAAGTGCAAAGATACTCAGATTATACGCTAGAAGCTGAAAATGCCTACTATTGGGAATTAGCCAAAAAATAGCACCTCTGGGGGCAGATTTGATCAACGAAGTTGTTAAAGAAACAATATCAATATATGAAAATATTCTAGAACAACAAGAAAAAGCTCACCAAGAAACTCTAGAACAACGGGAAATAGAAAAAGCATTTATTAACCAAAAACGCCAAGAACTTGAACAAGTGCAGAAAGAATTACAAACTATAATCAATAAATCTACAACCCTATAATTACACAATCAAACCCACCAAAAAATTAACCAACATGAAAACATGCACCGACAGACAACGCACCCTAGAAATGGCTTGTATTTCTCAACTCGCTTACGTCGCCTATAAACAAGGAAATGATATAGTTAGCGATATCCTGAAAACAGGTTCTCCATCATTTTTTCCACCATATCAAACCATAGAATTTATCTCAGCACCACGTCCTTTAACTGATACCGATGAATTAGTTTGTTGTGGTTTACTACTATCCACAGAAAATGATATTGTCATTGCTATTAGAGGTACAGAAAGATTAGATGATTACTTCTTTAACTTACTAGCATTCCCCAATTCAGAAGCAATTCACTCCGGTTTTAATCTTTACGTTAAAAGTTTTTGGCAACAATTACAAGACTTTCTCCAAAGAGAAGAAAACGCCTACAAAAATATTTTCGTCACCGGACATAGTTTAGGTGGTGCTGCGGCCACATTAATTACTAAACGAATTAGTGAAACCGAATTAAAACCTATTGCACCTTATACATTGGAAACTTATACATTTGGCGCACCACCAGTTAGCACAATAAAATTAATTATTGATACTCCCATATATAGATTTAGAAATATAGGTGATTTCATTCCTAACTTACCGCAAATCATCGCTGTTTTATTAAATAGAATCCCAGGAATAAAACAAGTAATTATTAATTGGAAACCAGAACTGTTACAAACACTGGCTGACTATTCCCATGTAGGTAACGAATATTGTATTAATAAAAACTTTCAGGTTCTTGAACGAAATGAACCTAACCTTCCTAATATTAAGTTGATACTGCAAATTTCTAGTTTATTAGCTTCACAATTAAAATCACCATCTCAAGCAGGTGTTAATAATAAACTTCGATTGTTAATAAACACCTTAATTCAAACCTCATTAGAAGAACATCGCGCCATCAAATATGTAGAAAGAATTAGTTTTGGTAAACTTCCACCTTACATTTCAAATTTGGATGATGTCGAGGAAGACTAACCATCGTTAACCCCCTGGTTATCTCCCTATGTGCCAACAGAGAGCGATTTTTTTCGGGGGAGATGGTCAAAAATTGAGGGGGCGACAAAGAAGCTAGAGAGGTTGCTGGATAAGAATTACAGCCCTCAGACCCTGCTGATAAAATGGCATCTTATTGCGAACTAAAGCCATCATTTCCAAGACCAATTCTTGACACTCATTCATAGAAACTATCCAACTAGAACCATACAAACCTATCCAAAAATCACTATGTCTTTTTCTAGTTCTGTTATTTTCACTCATTCGACAAACATAAGATTTTTGTCTTTGAGCTTGAGTTTTTTGACCTTGTAACCATGCAGAAGTCTTTGCCAAAGCAATCAATAAAATTATCCGCATAAGTCTATCAGGAGAAGCTTGAGAACCTTCTAGATTATAACCACCAGTTTTACAATCTTTAAACATCGCCTCAATCCCAAAACGTTGACCATATATTTTGATAGTTGTGGAGATATCAGTGAGATTAGTTGATAAATACCAAGGTTCTAATTCTTGCTGACCGCGATACTTTCGTTTCCAATAAACGGCTAAATTACAACGACCAAAACCTTGCTCTTGTGTGAGATTAACATTTTCATAAAATCTCCGACCTCCCGGATAAATTGGAATTGTACTCAATGGGTGGAATTTTTGTCTTTTCTCTCGAAATGTGGTATCTTTTTTCTGTCTGAAGATATACTTCAAACCCTGACTATGTAACCATTTCCTTAATTCAGCACCATGAAATTCCCTATCGCCAATAATGACTAATTGATAATTTTTCAATAACCTAATTACTGGACGTAATACTTTTTGTTGTTCTTGAAGGTTACTACAACCTTCTTTATCTAGTAGACACCAATATATTGGTAATGCTCTTTTTTGATAAATTACACTTACCATCAAAATATTATTGTCTTTCCATTGGGTTCTGTCTATGGCAATAACCAATTGGGAGAGCGGTTTAAAGAATCGTGCTAAAATGGCTGAAATAATTGGAAACCATAACAACACTACACTCAACTTATTAGAGTTCAAAAATCTTTGTATATGACGACGACGGCTATTTTCTTGTATTGGTAATGGTAGATTAGCAGCCAATCTTTCTATTCTGACTTCTTTCTGTGTTTGAAGTACCCACACCAGCATTTTCAGGGTGATTAACTGTTTGTTACTCAGGTATTTTTCGAGTATTTCTTGATAAAATGACGGTAGCATTTTTTTGTTTGGTCTTGTTATTTTGACGAGACCATTCTTTTCTACCATCAAATTGCACCCTATAAACATCCGCTTAATAACTGTATACCATTCTCAATAAGCACCAGATTTTTTCAGAGGGTCTATCACCTCAAACCCTTTGCCTATCTTGGTTTCACTTTGCTTGTCGCCCCCTGAAGTGAGAGGGTCAGGGAGGGGTAGAGATTTGGAGAGAGGTCTTATATTTAATTGTGCCAAGCTAGTTAGGACTGGGGGGTGCAAGATGTGAATAAAACGAAAAAACCCAACCAATTAGTTAGTGTAAGCGAAATAAATCAAATTATGGCTGATTTCATAAGTCTTTCCAAAGTGAAGGATCGATTAGTTGAAGCTCTATCGAATCTTCCTGAAGAAACAGTTCTGTTATCTAGTGATTCATCTTCCACCTTTACCTCAGTTAATCTTGCTGAACTTGTTGAGCAAGATACTGAAAGATTAGAAGACTTTTGGGAATTTCTTGAGAGCTATCGTAATCTTAGGATTATTGCGTTAGTTGGGATGCTGAATACGGGAAAATCTGCCATAGGCAATCTTCTGTTGCACCGTGGTGAGTCAGATGTTTTTCAGGAAGCCTGTATTCGTGAAACTTCGCAACCCCAAGAAGCAAAGATTGATGAAGAAACTCTCATTATTGACTTGCCTGGACTGGGATCTGTTTTATGTGAAGAAGATGATGCAATTGTCAGGAATATAATACGTCGAGCCAATTTGCTTTTACTTGTACTTGATATTAGTTATCCAATCCCAAGACACCTTTACGATTTTCTGAAAAGCAGTGAAATTATTAAAGCTGGAAGCTTACAGCGAATTGTGATTGTCATTAATAAAATAGATTGTTTATCAGACTTACCTGAAAATATAAAACAAAAGCAAATTCAAAAATACATTGATTTTCTGAAATATGGTAATCAAAAAATGGAGTTTGAAGGAATTTCCAATCTTTTTAATTATGAAATTCATATCATACCATTTTCGGTAATGGAAGCAAGAAGAAAATTGAACATTGAGCGAGAGTATCAATTAAGAAGAGTGATTGAAATTTCTCTCAAAGCTAATGCTAATACAGCAATTAATCGGGCTGAATATCAATTACTGGAAGTAGCGATTAGGTATCTGCCTGTTATAGCAAGTTATTCCGTCATGCTGAAAAAAATACAAGATTTGAGTAGTCGAATGACATCAACAATTCAAGTAATATATGAAAAAATTGCTGAATCATTTGAGCGTGAAGTTACTATATTTTTAGAGCGATGCGCGTCAATTCATAAATCGTGCTTTTCAGAGATGAATGGTTATACTACTGATAGTGCAGAGAGATTTTGGCGGGGAGAAAACTTTCAACGGAAGAAGGAGAAATTGCGTAAATGTCGAGATAGATATCAAGATTATATAGCTTCCGAATTTAATAACTTAGCCAGTAACCTGCGTAGTAATGTTTCAATCATTGCGAGGAGTATGTTTGGTAGTTTTCAAATATCTACTCCTGACAGTGAGCCAATTACATCAGCACTAAAAAGTTCTATCTACGAAATATGGGATGCTTTTGATGATTACTGGTTTTTAGATAAAGAAAAATACACCTTTGACCGTAGCATGGAACAGTCAAGTGAATACTTAAGTAAAGCAAATAGTCACTTAATTAGCTGGCTTTCAGAATTTAAAGATAGCATTTCTAGAACTCTCCGATATCGAATTGAGGAGGTTAATCTATACCAAGAATTGATGTACTACAAATCTCTGGCTGATCCTTTAGAGTCGTTTTGTGAAGAATTTATCTCGATTGATTATTTCCAACAAGCGTTTCTAAGTAACCAGTAGCGAAACATCTAACCCAAGGAGAAAAACAATGTCTCAACCACAAAGCTATAAAACTTTTCGCGTCAATATCAATACAACCACTTTGCTGGATGATTTTGCTCCAGTTTTGATTGAAGATATTTCTCAAAAATTTCAACCAATCTTTCAATTGAAAGAAGATTATTGCTCTCAGTTAGAACAGAATTGTAATAAGCTTCAAAAATTCTCGGAATTTTCCGCTCTCACAACTACTCTGCGTGAATATACAAAGAAACTCAAAGACGACTTTTCGGATTGTCAGGATAATGTTCGTTACTTCACTTTGGTATTCATGGGTGCAGTAAGTGCTGGAAAAACTTCGATGATCTGCGATTTTTTGAATGTGAATCCTGATCAACTCAATCAAGCACTTCGCTCCACCAGTACAGACTTTCAAGATGGAAGTGATGATGTGGTAATTGCAGGTGAAGTAGCTACGGCAAATGTCTATGAATTTTTAGTTAATTCCAGTTGTATTCGCTTGGTAGACGTTCCAGGCACAGGTGGAGTTGTTCATGATAATACTACTCTTGCTCCTTTCGTAAATAAAGCTGATTGCGTGATTTTCTTGTCTAATGCTCAATCTGACCTGACTGGAGATGACTATAATTTTGTAGTACGTCACATCGTTGGATTGCGAGATGCTAGTGAGTTAAAAGATGAAACTGCCTCCAATAAGAAAGCCTTGATTGTAGTCAACAAGTGGAACACGGTAACGAGAGACCTACCAAATCACCTAGAAAAGAGACAGTGGGAAATAAAAAAAGATTGGATTCTCTCGGGCGATAGCAATAAAGGGAAAGATGGAAAGTTCAAAGGTTTAAGTAAACTATTTAAGCGCACTCTGACCATAGTTCCTGCTACTACAAGTCAGAGGGTGTTGGACGAAGATACTGGAACGTATAATAAATACGGACTAACTCAACTTGATGAAGTAATTAATGCCCTCAAAAATATTCTTGAGGAAGAAGGCATTCAAATTAAACTAGAACGTCCCAAGATTATCTTGAAGCGTTCGTTGTCTGAAGTACAAGAGATTCTTGAGAACGAGAGAACAAAACGATCTGTTGATCAATTGATTGCCAAGCTTGAACAGATGGGCATTAAAGTGGCGATTGATTCTAACTCTATCATGTTACTCCTAAGCTCTCGTTTAGATAATTTACAAAATCGTTTGAAAAACGATTTGTTTTATCAAATCAAAAATGGTCTTGATCAGTGGAAACCTCGTGTTTCAGTGATAGATCGCTTCAAAGGATTGTGGCCTAAAGAGTGGTGGGGATCTGATAAATTTGGTGCAAAATCTGTTCAAGAAGAATTAAAAGCTCGCTGGCAGACTGAGATTGAAGCTTTACTACATGAAAGCATTAGAACGGATGATATTAAACGCACAGTCCGTAATGAAGCTGATGCAATTGGTCAACTTTTAGAAGCTACTTTCAAGGCACAGTTGGCTGAACTGCAAAACCAAGTACTCAAGGATAAGTTTTCAAGAGGGGTGTCACTTCAGTCATTTGATGAGACTAGTTTTAGGTTTACAGGTTCTAGCAGGGCGCTTGAAGAGGCAGCGAACAAAGCCGCTTCGGAAATTCAGCGCAGTATCATAGACGATATTATTGGTATCATCACCGTAGATGCAATAATTGCTGCTTTGATTGGCGCTTTTCTGACTCCTCTTGGTAGTGCATTATTCTTGGCTGTTCGCCGCTTTATGGTTGGTCAAGCGGAGGAAAAAAAGGCAAAACGTAACATAGAAGATCAAATTTGGCAGATAGCTGATGATGTATCAAGGAGACTGCAAGAACAAGTTGCCAATAAATTGCGTGGTTCTGTCCAAAGGTCTGTGGATAGTATTACTCAGGTTATCGAGGGCGAACGTCAAAGCTTAAGTAAATCACTCCAAGCACTTGATGAAGGGATCACAACCGTCAAAAAAATTCGTGAGCGATTGGAAAATATCTCCAAATAACGTGTAAGCTCGTTTCGTAGTCGGCACTGTAAAGGGGTCATAACGAAATAGGCATCGCCGTGGTCGGGTAGCAGAACTATATCGCTATAATTCCGCCCCCGACCACAGTGACCCCTACTTTGACTGCTTTTCTGAAGCATAAAATGGGTCTTGGCAACTTTTGGTGATCTAGGTTGGGAGAAGGCAGAGGGGTAAGAAGTGGCTTATGAGCTACGCTCCCACACCACCTCCTAATTTGATTATCATTTTTATCTAATGAACTCAGAGGATAGCGATCGCACACCAGAATTATCATAGGTAGGGTAGCCGCCGGGATATGTGCAAAATGGGACACGTTGTAAAGTTATGTTAAGCAGATGCTTGAAAGTATTGATGTTACGTTGTTTCAAGATCGGATTGAGCCTGTCCTTTGTTGTGAAAACATCCCCGAAAAGGGTCATTTATGGGCAAGTTTGAGAGACTGCATAGCGCGAAGACTTAATTTGACTTAGCAAAGTTTTTGAATGTCCCTTTACCATTTTTGGGCAAGTTAGTAAATTACTAAAGGACATTCCGCAACATTTGTTTACATCGTGTCCTATTTTGCACATACCTCGGCGGATGCCCTACCTGAATGGGCTTTAGTTCTTGTGTACTACTTTGCCAGCTTTTTTGATGTGTGACACTTAAGGTGCGGAAGGCGGGATCTACAGCCAATTACCAACTAACACATAGGGTGCCCAGTACATCGGACGATTGTATACAGAATCATTCAGCAGTTTTAATTGAGCAAGACGTAAAGCCTCTGCTGTTGTGTTGCCAGTTGTTAACTGACGATAGAATTCACCTATAAATAAAGCAGTGGAATTATCACCAATTTGCCACAAAGATGCTAACGTACTCCGCGCTCCTGCTCTAATAGCAACTCCTGCTAATCCCAATACAGCACGGTTATCTCCTGCTGCGGTTTCGCAAGCACTGAGAACAAGTAATTCTATTGGCTCTGTGCGATTTTGCTCTCTAGTTTTGAGCAACCCATCTAATTCTTTAACATAAATGCGTTCGTTGGCTGCTAGGATGAAAGTCTCTTCGGCTTTGGAACTAAATTTTCCGTGTGTTGCTAGATGAACTACTCTAAAAGGTTGGAGATTAATTTTTTGTTCTAAATTTTTCTTGGTAAAATCTTGATCCAAAAGTACATTGCTCGTTACACCCAAATTTTGCATTAAATTTAGTTCTTCCTTGACATGGGGAAGCGGGGTAAAATCTTCGTTTTTGGGTGGTTGTACTAATCCTCCTGCTAGGGTATTTATTTTTCCTTGTGCTAAAGGTTTGGGAGTAAATAGTTGTAGTCCTGGACTCAAAGCTACAGCATACTTCTGGACCAAATACTCTTTGCCATCATACAGTGCAGACATGGGAATATTTCTCAGTGACCCATCAGGGATAAATACTAAAGTTGTCACTCCGCTCTTTTTCAGTTCTGCTTCTACAGGTTTAATTAACCAATTATAAAGTTTTTGGGATTGTTTTTTAAATGCTTTCTCCTGATCAGGTTGAACTATTGCTTCTCGCATTTTTGTAATTACCTGCTCTATATTCTCACAGTTATTTTGTGAGGAACAGTTATTTTGAGGGGATATATGTATTAACGGTTGTTTAGGAAGTTTCAGGACAACTTCTAATTTATTATCTAAAATAATGGGATAGAAAATGGCTGTGTCTGGATTATCCCGGTCTACTATTTCATCAAGAACTACAAATTGATTATTTAAACAAGCTTCTCGGAAAAAATTATCTAATTCTGCTATTTGTAGTGCTTCTATTCGTTGACGTACCTTATCTAAATTTGGTTTTCCTTGTCCTGATTCTTGTAATAAAAGTTGTACTGACTGCCGATAAATGGGTTCTATACTATCCCGGAAATTGAACTGTACTTGTTGGTTGACGCTGACTAAATCTCTACGCAGAGATTGGAGTGTGGAAACGGCAGCATCATAAGCAGCAATCGCTCCTTGGATATCTCCTTGGACTTTCAGCAAGCGTCCCAACTGCCACTGCCAAAGATAGGCAATATCTGAAGCATTGATTCCCTGAGCAATCAACAATGCCTGTTGAGTTAAATTCTGTGCTTCTTGCCATTGATTATTCTGCTCATACAATTTACCTAAAATTCCCAGTCCATAGGATTCTGCACGCTTATTGCCTATAGCTTTGGCTTGTTTAATACTGTTGGCGAGAATTTGGGCAATGTCTTCTTTGTTAACGGGGTTGATGATAGTATTTTTTTTGTTAACAGTTTTAATAATAGTATCAGCAAAATTTATACTTGCATAAATACTAGCTTGATTACTAGGCAGAGTAGCCAATTGGGATTGGATTTCAGGAATTAATCTTTTAGCTTCTGCTATATCTTTATTCTCTCCAAGATTTTTATTCTCGTTAAAATTATTCTCTACAGGATTTTCATTCTCAATAAAATTATTCTCTACAAGGTTTTTATTCTCAACCAACAAACTGAGCAAATTAATTTGAGCTTGAACTTTCGTGAGTGGCTGGGTGGCAATTGCAGCAGCTTGTTGATAATGGGCGATCGCACCTTTTATATCACCTAATGCCCTCTCCGTATTACCGAGACTAAATTCTGTAATGCTAATTTCTGAAGACAGTTGCAGTCTTTTGACAATTTCTAAGCTTAATTGTAATGTTTCCTGAGATTTATCTAACTCACCCAATTGTTGCCAAGCATTGCCCAGAGAACGCAAAGCAGCGGCTTTGAGTGGTGAATTTTGTTCTTCTTTTAACTGTTTTTCCCTTGATTCTAAAATCTGTGCAGCCCGACGGTAAAAGCCAGAAATCCGCCAAGCTTGTGCTTGGTTAATCAGACTACGGGTTACTCCCGTATTATTGCTTAAGTGTTGCCAGATTGCCTCGGCTTTTTGGGCAGTTTCTACAGATATATCTGCTTTTCCCTGTGCCAATTGTAAAGTTGTCTGAATATCCAAACTTTGTGCCAACACTTCCAACCATTCTGGTTTTGCAGTCTTGATCTGCAACTGTTGTTTTTTTTCATCCCAACCTAGTAAATTTAAGCTAGAACTGATAGCTTCAGAGGCTTCTTTCAACGAGCCAAGCTGCTGATATACCAGACAGAGGTTACTTAGGGCTGCGGCTTGTCCCAGAGTATCTTTCCGTTGCTGATAAATACTGTTAGCTTGTTGTAAAATCGTTACTGCTTCCGTTAAGTTTCCTGCTTGATATAAAGCTTCTCCCTGTTCCAGAAGTTGCTGTGGTGTAATGGCTGTAAATTGACTGTTGTGGTTATGAATTGGGGATCTCGGCTCAATCCCAATTGTACCTGCTGAATGGGTGTGTGGTTGTTTAGCAAAGGAGAGGGGAGTAACAGTCAGAGTAAAAGTGAGAGTAAATAATAGTACATATAAAGCAGAGAATTTAACTACTCGCTTTGCCAGCAGAAGCCTTTGCAGAATTGACTTGAATTTACCAAAATGAATTAACGCCATTTGACACTCTCCTGTTCCAACTTTTCAGATACCGTTTCACATCCTTTAACGAACAGAACAAGAGGCAGATGTTTGCCCAGGACTGCTAGGGGTAACTTGTGGTGCTTGGGCTACTAAGTAGATTTTACCATTAGCATCAACTACCCAACCTGAGGCTTCCACAATGGACGGAGGAGAAACAGGGGAAGTGGCAGTGACTGTTGATGCTTGTGGCTGATTTTCTACTGGGGCTGAGTTTTGTGAACTGGTTCTAGGTGTTACCCACTGTGCTAGGGTACTGGTATCTTGTAATGGTTGAGTGGGACTCAATGGTAAACCACCACGTCCTGTAGCCACAAAATAACTCTGACTTTGGGTACTTCCAGGCTTGCAAGAGTTATCAATTTGCTTGGAGGGGTCAACTAGATTTGTAGGGAGTTCAACTAAGCCTTGAGTTGGGTCTACATCAGGTCTATTAATTTGCACATTTCCGTCTACACCAAATTGAGAAGATGCTGTAATATCACTTCTTTGAGTTTGTTGAGGACGAAATTCTATACCAAATAAGGCATTAGTTGTGATGTTGATATTGCCACCATTTCCCTCAAAGGCATTAGCTGTAATATCACTATTTTCATTAGGGAAGGCGACAATAAAGGGAGCATTAATAGTGATATTTCCACCATTGCCTCCTGCTTGGGCTGTACCAGCAGTTGCAGTGATGCGGCTGTTATTTCGCATTAATAATAAATCGTTAATTGTCAACTTTATATTCCCACCTTGGTTACTGGCTGTTTCGGCACTAATAAAGGCTTGATTATTTAAAGTTAGTAACCCTGCTTGTAGGTAAATATCTCCTCCTTCTCCACTTCCTTGACTATTTACTCCGATTCCTGCACCGTTGCTAATAATAAATGTTTGGGGGTCAATGGTAATACTGCCACTTTTACCTGTTGAACCTATTTCTGTATTGGCAAATAGTCCGGTGTTTGTTCCATCTAGGGTAATATTATCTTTAATGTTGAGGTTAATATTTCCGGCTTGGGCGCTACCTGATGTTGTTGTTAAAAATTGTGCGCCATTGGTGGCGGTCAAGGTGTTAGCCTTGAGGTTGATATTACCCCCTTTACCTTGATTAGATGTAGAAGCTGATATTTTTACCCCATCTGTAATATTGAAGTTTTGAGTAGTAATGAAAATATTACCTGCATCACCGCTTCCTGTACTTTCAACTGCTAATTTTCCCTGTCCAGCAATGTTAATATTTTCCGGTGCTGTAATGATTAAATCACCACCCTTACCTTGTGCAGTAGTAGAAGCAGAAATGATGGAATTGGGGAAAAGGGTAATATCTAAATCGGGTTGATTTTCGTAAGGATTGAGTTGTAATGTCCCTGCGGGGGCTTGTCCTTGGGTTTCGGCAAAAATGCCTACTATCCCTGCTAGGTTCATTTTTGAGGCGTTTAAGGTGATGTCTCCAGCTTTTCCTTCTGCTATGGTGGAAGCGGAGATTTCTGAAGTATCTGTCAGGTTTAACTTATTAGCATCAATTAAAATATTGCCTGCTGTTCCTTTACTGCTGGTGTTGCTGATAATTTTGCTATTGTTGAAGGTAACAATATCAGGACTAGTGATAGTTACATTACCTGCGGGTTTATCGCCTTTAGTGTCACTTTCAATCCTACTATTATTGAAGGATAGATTACCTGTGCTGATAACAGTGACATTTCCTGATTGACCTTCTCCACCTACATCCAAGGTTATTTCTCCTCCAATAACTGGAGTCTTAATTGTCACCTGCTTGCTAGTTATAATACTGGTATTTGTTACCGATAAATCGCCAAAACCTTTAACTCGAACATCTCCAGATGTAGAGTCAGAAGACACGGTGACAATTTCTAAATCGCTAATTTGATTTTTAGCTTCTAAGGTAATATTACCACCCTTTCCTGAAGTTCCGGTTTGGGAGATAGAAACAGAAGTATAAACTGGGATTTGGCTATCTTCATTCCTGATTCCCTTAATATCCCCACTATTTGCAGTCATAGTAATATCCCCACCATTTCCTGCTGTGCCTGAAGGTGAAAATGAGAAAGAGGCTAGCGTTTGCGTTGTGATATTACCACCATTTGCAGTCAGAGAAATGTTCCCACCATTTCCTGCTGTGCCTGAAGGTGAAAATGATAAGGAGGTTAGCCTTTGCGTTGTGATATTACCACCATTTGCAGTCAGAGAAATGTTCCCACCATTTCCTGCTGTTGCTATACCTGTTGAAGTTAGTGTGTTTGAGTGAGCATATATTTCTTTTGTTGTGATATTACCACCATTTGCGGTCAGAGAAATGTTTCCACCATTTCCTGCTGTGCCTGAGTTTGTATTTGATAAGGCGTTGATTGTTTGTGTAATGATATCGCCGCCATTTGCAATCATAGTAATGTCACCAGCATTTCCTGCTGTGCCTGAATCTGAATATGAGTCTGAAAGGATGGGATATATCGAATCTGAGGCTTGTATAATACTGCCATTTGTGGTAGTGAGGGTAATCGCTCCTGCATTTCCACTACTGCCAATATTATTGCGTGTCACTGAGGCCAAGTTAGCATTATTAAAATAAAGTGAGCGGCCGGAAATTTCAATATTGCCCCCATTACCTATCTTTGCTGGTAATCCATTAGGCGGCTCGACCAAAGTCCATATATCACTACCTTTTCCATCAATACGAACATCACCACTGGCTTTGATAATTACACTGCCTGCATCTCCCTCTGCAAAACTAGCAGCAACTATCTGACCAATATTAGCATCAGCAATATATGAAGGAATACCTGTTACCAACAGTGAATCAGTAGTAATGAGGATATCACCTGCTCTGCCTTTTCCGCCTGCTTCTAACCTACTTATTGCAAACCCTCCGTCAAAGATGACATCACCTCCAGGAGCATTGATGACTATATCCCCTGCTCTCCCATTTCCTCCATTAATAACGCTGGTATTCAGTTCAGCAAGATTGGTAACAGAGAGCGATCCAGTATTGATAGTGATACCACCACCTTGACCTGTGCCTGCTAACATACTACGGATATAGCCACCGTTTACATCAACTTTATCGGCATTGATGATCACTCTACCTGAATTACCATTTCCATAGGCGGATGCGTCTATCCAATTAATGGGGATGTAGCCTTTAGCCGTAAGGGAAATGTCGCCACCATTGCCACCATTTCCTAAAAGTGAAGATGAGGAGGAGTCTAGGTATTCTGTGGTGATATTACCTTGAGAAGTAGAAAGTGTGATCGCTCCTCCTTCTGCGTTTCCTAAAAATGACAATGAGGAGGAGTCTAGGTTTCCTGTGGTGATATTACCTTGAGAAGTAGAAAGTGTGATCGCTCCTCCTTCTGCATTTCCTAAAAATGACAATGAGGAGGAGTCTAGGTTTCCTGTGGTAATATCACCAACCGCATTTAAAGTTATATTTCCTCTACCTAATCCTGAGTTATTATTAATATTACCAACAGTTAAATTAACACCTTTAATCTCAATATTTCGACCATTAGCCGTAATAGTATCAGCACTATCCATCTGAAAATTACCAATACCATCACCATCAGTATCAGCAGTAAATTTAATTTTACCATTACCATGAGCTAATTCAAGATAGTAATAGTATAAAGGATGAATGATAAAATCATTTGTTGCCTGTAGTATCAGATTTGTATTTCCAGACAACTCCTCTAATGTCTCTCGATACAGAGTAGCATCTTTATCATTTATAAATTCATCAGTAATAACCAGATTTTTAGTATCAAGTAATAATGTCCCGGTTTCTACATTTCCCCTAACTTGTAAACGTTCTGTACCTGTTAATTGAATTGTTCCCCCTCGTGCTGTTAATGTACCTGTATTAATTACATTTGCCCCAAATAAAGTTATATTTTTACCACTATCAACTATTAAATTACCTTCATTGATAATTTCCGCTTGCTGATTTCTCAAAGCATTTTTAAATAAAGCCCCTGGTTGCACAGAAAGTAAATTACTATTGTGAGGATTACTTGCACTAAATAACCCATTCTCTCCCAACTTAATCTCATTCGCAGTTGTGGCAGTAAATGAACCACGAATATCTAAACTGGCATTTTGTCCAAAGATAATCCCATTAGGATTAATAAAAAAGAGGTTAGCATTTCCCAAAACCCCCAGTGTCCCGAAAATCTTAGAAACATTACTTCCCGTCACCCGTGTCAAAATATTCTCAATGCGATTGGGATGGGGATTGTTAAAATATACCCCTCTTCCTGACTCAATATTAAATTCTTGAAAGCTGTGGAATAGGTTCCCCCCACGAATTGCACCCCCATCAATTCTGTCACTGGGAATTCCTTTAATAGTCTGGTTAGGGGTGACAACCGAACTTTCAGCACCCAGAGTACCATCTGGAATGATTTGGGCTTTTGCTGAGTTAAGGGGAGTCAGACCAAAGCACATAAGGCTGCTGACTAGGAACCAACGGAGAATACGGGTAAATCGCACCACTAACTTTTTCAATTAAAACTTGGCTAGTGTGGGTATTTTACTATCTTCTCAAGTCTCACTGAATACTATCATGTTAAGCTTGTAAAAGTGTCACACAGATAGTGTGACTTGAACGAAAAAATGGGCTTTTAGCTCACGTTATGCTTCACAAAGCAGATGTCCATTT